>NZ_JBXWKI010000009.1:0-232351 GCF_058190535.1 Serratia sp. CoH_134_PS_4 | reverse complement strand
CTCAGAAGTGAAACGCCGTAGCGCCGATGGTAGTGTGGGGTCTCCCCATGCGAGAGTAGGACACTGCCAGGCATCAATTAAACGTTATCGGTTTGACACCCGGTAATGAGCAGAATCGCCAAGTGCGGTTTTGCCCACATCGACAGATGTGACGTGAAAGAACCGGTGGAGCGGTAGTTCAGTTGGTTAGAATACCTGCCTGTCACGCAGGGGGTCGCGGGTTCGAGCCCCGTCCGTTCCGCCACTTATTTAAATTATGCCTGCTTATTTTAGCAGGCATAATGTTAAGCACGATTTAGGGGCGTAGCTCAGTTGGTAGAGCACCGGTCTCCAAAACCGGGTGTCGCGAGTTCGAGTCTCTCCGCCCCTGCCATATTAGAAACCCTTTGCGAAAGCGAAGGGTTTTTTTTGCTTTCTGTTTCCCCCATTCCTCACTATTCCTCCGAAAAACTGTTCAAAAACCCCACCGAAACCGTTCCCAATTTAGACATTTTTAGCTGGATCCATGTACAAAATGGTTGTTCTGCCATGATGTGATGCCGCTCATTATTCCTGCCCGATTTTCAACTACACCTTATGTGTGCCCAGCCCTTTGCACACCCGCTTCACCAGGAAAAATGCAGCATATACAACAATGGCAACTCTGCCGGAGGCATGTTTCATGCCAGGGCAGTTCGAGGAGAACAACATGGTTAAACGTCTGCTGTTAGCGGCCGCCATCACTGGCGCCTTGGTAGGTACGGTACAGGCAGCACCGTTGGTCGTCGGTTTTTCGCAGATTGGTTCCGAATCGGGTTGGCGTTCGGCGGAAACCAAGGTATCGAAACAGGAAGCGGAAAAGCGGGGTATCACACTGAAAATCGCCGATGCGCAGCAAAAACAGGAAAACCAGATCAAAGCGGTGAGATCTTTCATCGCCCAGGGTGTTGATGCCATTTTTATCGCGCCGGTTGTCGCCACCGGTTGGACTCCGGTGCTGCAGGAAGCCAAAGAAGCCAAGATCCCGGTCTTTTTGCTCGATCGGATGATCGAGGTGAACGATCCCTCGTTGTATACCGCGGCAGTGGCGTCGGACAGCGTGCATGAAGGCAAAGTTGCAGGAGAATGGCTGGTGAAAGAGGTTGCCGGCAAGCCTTGCAACGTGGTGGAACTGCAGGGCACGGTGGGTTCCAGCGTTGCTATTAACCGCAAAAAAGGCTTTGCCGACGGTATAGCTAACGCCGCCAACGTTAAAATCATCCGCTCACAATCTGGCGACTTTACCCGCAGTAAGGGCAAAGAGGTCATGGAGAGTTTCATCAAGGCAGAGCAAAACGGCAAAAACATTTGCGCTGTCTATGCGCATAACGACGACATGGCGATTGGCGCTATTCAGGCGATCAAAGAGGCGGGTTTAAAACCGGGCTCGCAAATTAAAGTTGTCTCTATCGACGGAGTACCTGACATATTCAAGGCGATGATGAATGGCGAGGCCAACGCCACGGTCGAACTGACGCCAAATATGGCCGGTCCGGCGTTTGACGCACTGTTGGCGATGAAGAAAGACGGTACCCAGCCGCCGAAGTTTATCCAGACCGAATCCAAGCTGTTGCAACCGGATACCGCTAAGCAGGAATTCGAACTGAAGAAAAGCATGGGTTATTAATCTACTCACCGACGGGACAGAAGATGGCCACATCTCAGACCAGTTTGTTGACGATTAAGGGATTATCCGTCGAGTTCCCCGGCGTAAAAGCGCTGGATCAGGTTGATGTCACGTTGCAGCGCGGAGAGATAATGGCGTTGCTAGGCGAAAACGGCGCGGGGAAATCCACGTTAATCAAAGCGCTGACCGGGGTTTATCAGCGTTCCGCCGGTGAGATATTGCTGGAAGGTACTGCCATTGCCCCGCAGAGCACCGCGCAAGCGCAGGTGCTGGGGATTGGTACGGTTTATCAGGAGGTTAACTTATTGCCGAATATCTCGGTGGCAGCCAACCTGTTTATCGGGCGAGAACCAACGCGCTTTGGCCTGATTGATCAGAAAAAGATGCTGCATCAGGCTCAGCAGCTTTTGCTGGGGTATGGATTGGGGGTGGACGTCAGTCAGCCGTTGGGTAATTACTCCATTGCGATCCAGCAGATTATCGCTATTGCACGGGCAGTAGACCTGTCTGCCAAAGTCTTGATCCTCGATGAGCCAACCGCCAGTCTGGATGCCAAAGAAGTCAGCATGCTGCTGGATATCCTGAGCCAGCTCCGCACTCAGGGATTGGCGATGATCTTTGTGACCCATTTCCTCGATCAGGTTTACCGCATTAGCGATCGCATCACTGTACTGCGCAACGGTAAGCTAGTGGGGACGAAAGCCACGACTGACTTACCGCGTCTGGAGCTGGTACAGATGATGCTTGGCCACGCGTTTGACGAGTCGCTATTGAAACGCGGCGAGCATACGCCAACCGAAGCACCACCGTTGGTCGAATTCAGCGGTTATGGGCGACGTGGCATGATTGAGCCCTTTGACCTGCAGATTCGTCCGGGGCAAATCGTGGGATTGGCCGGCTTGCTGGGATCGGGGCGCACTGAAACTGCCCAGTTAATATTCGGTATTAAATCGTGCGATAACGGCAGTGCCAAGGTCGGAGGGCGCAGAGTGAACATCCGCACGCCACGCAAAGCCGCCAGTCTCGGTTTTGGCTATTGCCCTGAAGACCGCAAAACCGATGGAATCGTTGGTGCTGCGACGGTGCGGGAAAACATCATTTTGGCGCTGCAGGCCCAGCGCGGCTGGTTAAAACCGCTGCCGCTGCGGGAGCAAACGCGTATTGCCGAAAGTTATATCCAACTGTTGGGCATCCGCACGCCGGGGCCAGAACAACAAATCCAATATTTGTCCGGTGGCAACCAGCAGAAGGTACTGCTGTCACGCTGGCTGGCGACTAAACCTCGTTTTCTGATCCTGGATGAGCCAACGCGCGGCATTGACGTTGGTGCACATGCTGAAATCATTCGTTTAATCGAAAAACTGTGCGATGAAGGATTGGCGCTGCTGGTTATTTCTTCCGAACTGGAGGAACTGGCGGGCTATGCGGATCGTATCCTGGTGCTGCGGGATAGAAAGCATGTGGCACAGCTTGAGCATGATGCCATTTCAGTGCCTGCGATCATGCAGGCGATAGCCGCACAGCAGGAGGCAGGATGAACCTCAGGAGTTTCTCCATGACCAATGGACCGCGTAAAGTCAGATGGGTCATGCCCGTTGGGGCGACGCAACTCGGGGCCCTGGCGGTGATTTTGCTGATCGACAGCCTGGTCGCCCCGAATTTCTTTTCCATACACATCCAGGATGGCCGACTGTTTGGCAGCGTGATCGACATTGTTAACCGTGGCGCACCGGTCGCATTATTGGCATTGGGCATGACGTTGGTGATCGCCACAGGTGGCATTGATCTTTCCGTGGGGGCAGTGATGGCTATCGCGGGTGCCACTGCGGCAACGCTGACCAGCACTGGTTATCCGCTGGATTACGTACTGGCCGCCGCTTTGGCTGTGGGAGCCCTGTGTGGTTTGTGGAACGGGTTCCTGGTGGCGGTGCTGCAGATACAGCCGATAGTCGCCACGCTAATGTTGATGGTGGCTGGGCGCGGTATAGCACAACTGATCACTGAAGGACAAATTGTCACCTTTGAGCGAGAAGGGTTCGCACGGCTCGGCAGCGGTGCACTGATGTATTTGCCGATGCCGGCGATCATTGCCGCAGTGATGCTGCTGTTGATCTGGTTGCTGACGCGTAAAACGGCGCTGGGACTGTTTATCGAAGCTGTAGGTATCAATCTGCGTTCGGCGCGTAATGCAGGGGTCAGTACGCGTTGGGTGGTGATGGCGGTATATGTGATCTGTGGGCTATGTGCCTCCGTAGCCGGAATTATCGTCACGGCAGATATCCGCGGTGCAGATGCCAACAATGCCGGGCTGTGGCTGGAACTGGATGCGATCCTGGCCGTGGTGATTGGTGGCGGTTCACTGCTGGGGGGGCGTTTTAACCTGCTGCTGTCGGTAGTGGGGGCATTAATCATTCAGGGTATGAATACTGGCATCCTGCTGTCCGGCTATCGGCCGGAGTTTAATCTGGTGTTGAAGGCAATCGTGGTGTTGGCGGTGTTAATGGCGCAATCGCCAAGCATCTCGCTGCGGCAACTGCTCAGGAGAAGAAAGCCATGATCAAGCGTAATCTGCCCCTCTTGATGACCGTACTGGTGTTCCTGGTGGGTTACGGGTTTTGCCTAACTCAGTTCCCCAGTTTTGCCTCTACGCGGGTATGGTGCGATTTGCTGACTGACAACGCTTTTCTTGGCATCGTTGCGGTCGGCATGACGTTCGTGATCCTTTCAGGCGGCATCGATCTGTCGGTCGGCTCGGTGATCGCTTTTACCGGGGTATTATTGGCCAAACTGATCGGGACTTACGGTATAGCGCCGGGTTATGCATTCGTTATTGCGTTGTTGATGGGAGCCTCGTTTGGCGCATTGATGGGTTGGATCATTGATGTGCTGAAGCTACCGGCATTTATCATCACATTGGCTGGCATGTTCTTCGTACGGGGTATGAGTTTTATTCTCTCGGAGGAGTCGATTCCCATCGATCATCCACTGTATGCGACGCTGGCTAACTATGCCTGGAAACTGCCGGGCGGTGGCCGCTTTACGTTGCTGGCACTGGTGATGCTATTCGTGGTGGCCGTCGGCATGGTGTTGGCGCACCGTACTCGCTTTGGACATAACGTCTACGCCATCGGCGGCAACCGGGTATCTGCGGCGTTGATGGGGGTACCGGTGCAACGCACCACGGTGCTGATTTATATGCTTTCAGGCACGCTGGCAGCCCTGTCAGGGATTATTTTCTCGCTGTATACCTCAGCGGGTTATGCGCTGGCGGCCAGCGGTGTAGAGCTGGATGCTATCGCTGCCGTCGTAATTGGTGGCTCCTTGCTGACTGGCGGCGTGGGCACGGTCCTGGGCACGCTGTTTGGCGTGCTGATTCAGGGGCTGATCCAGAGTTACATCACTTTCGACGGCACGCTCAGCTCATGGTGGACCAAGATTGTGATCGGTATTCTGCTGTTTTGCTTTATCGGCCTTCAGAAGGCGATGAGCGCGTTTTGGCTCAGCAGACGAACAAAACCCCGGCATCCCCGTTTGAAGCCGTTATAGCGGCTCATGCTGTGGTATTCAAAGGTATTTTCAGTAATTGTCTGATCAGCGCCTGCTGGTCGCTATTTTGCAGCCAGACGGCGTAGAGAGGGCGGATAATGGCCGGGATCTCGGCGGCTGCGGTTAACTGCGGATAGTCCTTCTCCCATTGGCTGGGCAGGAAGGCGCAACCGCCGGTAGTTTCAAGTAGCTGTCGGGTCAGATGCGCAGAGGTCGTCGTGAGCACCGGCAGCGTGTCGCCTTCCAGCATACGGCTTTCCTGCTGATGGAAATCAGCCCCCCATTCCAGTTTGATATAAGGCATTGGCGCGAGCTTATCGCGCTGAGTGGAAGAGAACAGCCGCAACGAGAAATTACCCAACAGTTGGCTGGCCAGTTCATCCATCTTCGGTGGCTCGGTGGTGATGAGCAAATCGAGCTGTCTTTCGTGCAGCTGTTTTACCAAAGAGTGCCGTAACGCAACCCGGGCTTCCAGCTGCAATGCCTCACGCTGCTGATAGAGCGATTGCAGCCACGGGGTTAGATAAGCCTCCCACAGCGAGGCGGTCGCGCCGATGGACAACTCGGTATGTTGCAGTGAACGCACCACCTCTTTTTTCGCCAATTGCCAGGTCATCATCAGGCTCTCAGCGTAGGGCAAAAGCCGCTCCCCGGCTGGCGTCAGGCGGATATTGTTACGGTGTCGGGTGAATAAATTTGCACCCAATTGGTTTTCTAACTGGCGGATGCGGAAACTGACAGCAGACTGCGTTAAGTACAAGGATTCTGCGGCTCGGCCAAAGTGACGCGTTCTACTGACCTCCAAAAAGGTTTTCAGTAATTCGGTATCCACACCCATCTCCAATAATTTTTATCGTTAAGATTTAAATGTTTTGTTTTACACAATGTCAAGCCTATCTAATACTCCGCGCCATAAACAGCACGGCCATGAGAGAATTAGGAGCGTGTCAGATGGCGGATAGCTTCACCACGACCAACCGTTTTTTTGATAATAAACATTACCCTCGCGGGTTCTCCCGCCACGGCGATTTCACCATTAAAGAAGCGCAATTGCTAGAGCGCTTCGGGTATGCGTTTAACGAGCTGGACACGGGTAAACGCCAGCCGGCCACTGAAGAAGAACAGTTGTTCGTCGCAGTGTGCCACGGTGAGCGCGAGCCGGTTACCGAACAGGAAAAAGTATGGGCGAAATATCTGGTGCGCACACGCCGCCCGAAAAAATTCCATACCTTGTCTGGCGGTAAGCCGCAAGCTGATGCGGTGGAAGATTACACCGACAGTGACGATTGATAACGATGGGGCCTGCGGGCCCCATTTTTACGCTAGGCTGCGGTGCAGCTGCAGCAATAGGCGGTCCATACTGCGGTAACCCAGCGCTTCGCTCAAGTGACGCTTATCAATATCTCGATCTCCTGCCAAATCAGCCAGCGTACGGGCCACTTTTAAAATCCTCTGCCAGGCGCGAACCGATAATCCCAACGTGGTTAACGTTGTTTCAAGAAAGTCGGCATCTGCTGTGCTAAGCCGGCAATCCCGATCGACCTCGTTATTATTCAGCAGGGCATTGATCTTCCCCGCCCGCTTAAGCTGCCTTTCACGTGCCAGCAGCACGCGCGCTCTTACGTCTATGCTGCTTTCACCGACGATACGGCGTTTGCTCAACACGCCAGGTGGCAACAATGGCACCTCAATCGATAAATCAAAGCGATCGAGAAACGGCCCCGAAAGCCGCCCGAGGTAACGCAGCACCTGCTGTGGCGATGCGCGGTTATGCATGCCTTGATAATGCCCGGTGGGGCTGGGGTTCATCGCGGCAATCAATTGTACCCGCGCCGGGAAGCGGATTTTGGCGCTGGCGCGTGAAATAACTATCTCGCCGGACTCCAGCGGTTCACGCAGGGCATCCAGCACGCGCCGTTCGAATTCCGGCAGTTCATCCAAAAACAGGACACCATTGTGTGCCATCGATATTTCACCTGGCCGTGGCAGTGAACCACCACCGACCAGGGCGGCCATAGAAGCACTGTGATGCGGCGCACGAAACGGCCTCTGTCGCCATGGCAGCGCTTGTGCGGGATGTTGCAGCAGGCTGGCTACGGCAATGCTTTCCAGCGCCTCCTGGTCGGTTAGCGGAGGGAGGAGGGTATTTAGGCGGCTGGCCAACATGGTTTTCCCCGTCCCCGGAGGGCCGACCAACAGCAGGTTGTGGCCCCCGGCAGCGGCGATTTCCAGCGCTCGCTTTGCCTGCTCCTGGCCCAGTATGTCCTGCAGATCAGCGGTTTCTTGTGCCGTATCCGCTGCAAGCGGGGCAGTGGCTACGGGTAAATCACTTTTACCTAACAAAAACGCACAAACCTCAAGCAGGTGTTCCGCCACCCGTGTTTCACTTTGCGTAATCAGCCCCACCTCTCGCCCATTGGCGGTAGCTAAAACCAGCTGCCTGCCTGCATCCAGTGCCGCCAGCGCGGCGGGGATCGCCCCGCTGACAGCCCGCAATGCGCCGGATAACGCCAGTTCCCCGAGAAACTCATAGCGAGCTAACTTGTCGGCTGGCAGCTGCTCGGAGGCGGCCAGGATCGCCAGAGCAATCGGCAGGTCGTAACGGCCCCCTTCTTTGGGCAGGTCTGCGGGGGCCAGGTTGACGGTGATGCGCCGGGCAGGAAAGGTGAAGCCATTATTAATCAAAGCACTGCGCACCCGATCGCGCGCTTCTTTCACCGTGGTTTCCGGGAGCCCGACCAGGGTCAGACCGGGTAGCCCATTACTGATATGCACTTCTACCGTGACTGACGGGGCCTGAACGCCCAGTGTGGCCCGGGTATAGATAACCGCCAATGACATATTGCTCTCCTCGCTGAAGGCAACATGATGCGGAATATGCGCATCAGAGGCGCGGCAACCTTAGAGTATTTGCGGGGTGAGTCGTAATTAAAATAATAAATTTCATGTGGATAGAGATGTTTTTGTGCTGCACTGCGCAAGGCGTGGCAATACCCCTTAACAATTACGTGAATGCAGCAACACATTAGCAGGCCAATCCTGTTGCGGCAGGAGGGGGAATGGGTGTATTTAACAATTAGTTAATATAAGGATCACCTCGTTAACAATCTCCGACCGCCAACGCATCCGCCACGGCAGCCGCTAAAGCTCATGACCTCGTCTTCTAGAGTAGGGATAACATATGTTTGGTTGGACCCCGCTGCAACGCAATGCAGCCATCGCCAGTTTTTCAAGCTGGACGCTCGACGCTTTCGATTTTTTCGTGCTGGTATTTCTGCTCAGCGATATCGCACAGTCTTTCCATGTCGGAATGGAAGAAGTGACACTGGCGATCTTGCTGACCTTGGCGGTACGCCCGATTGGCGCGTTAATCTTTGGTCGTGCGGCCGAAAAGTACGGTCGTAAACCGATCTTGATGTTGAATATTGTCTTCTTCTCGGTATTTGAACTGCTTTCTGCGGCGGCACCGTCGTTGACGGTGTTCCTGTTGTTGCGGGTGTTATACGGCGTGGCAATGGGCGGGATCTGGGGCGTGGCATCGTCACTGGCGATGGAAACGATTCCCGATCGCTCACGTGGCCTCATGTCAGGGATTTTTCAGGCAGGTTACCCGTTCGGCTATCTGTTGGCGGCAGTGGTGTATGGTCTGTTGTTTGAGGTGGTTGGCTGGCGTGGCATGTTCGTGATTGGTGCTGCACCCATTTTGCTGTTGCCGTTTATTTATTACTGCGTGCAGGAGTCACCGGTGTGGCTGGCGGCGCGAGAACGCAAGGAAAGCAGCGCATTACTGCCGGTGCTGAAAAGCCATTGGAAGCTCTGCGGCTACCTGGTATTGCTGATGGCGGCGTTCAATTTCTTCTCGCACGGTACCCAGGATATGTATCCGGTATTTTTGAAAGTTCAACATGGTTTCGATCCTAAAACCGTCAGTATCATCGCCATTAGCTACAATATCGCGTCAATTATTGGGGGCGTTTTCTTTGGGGCGCTGTCGGAAAAAATCGGCCGCAAGAAAGCGATTATTATTGCCGCGCTCTTGGCGTTGCCCGTGATCCCGTTATGGGCGTTTTCCAGCGGCTCGCTGATGCTGGGAATTGGCGCGTTCCTGATGCAGTTCATGGTACAGGGGGCTTGGGGCGTAATACCGACTTACCTCACTGAGTTGGTCCCGGCGAACACCCGCGCGGTACTGCCAGGATTTGTTTACCAGTTGGGTAACTTGATCGCCTCCGTCAATGCCACGCTACAGGCAACGATCGCCGAGCATAATGGCCAAAATTATGGATTGGCGATGGCAATCATCGCCGGTACGGTAGCGATCATCATTGCGCTGTTGGTGTTCTTTGGTAAGGACACGCGCGGCAAGGCGATCTCGGGGGCAGTGAAGCCCTCCGGCCCGCACGCCAGCGTGTGAAAACCGGGCATGTTGCGCGAGGTATGACCAGATTGCGCCGAATAATAACGCAAAAAAAGTGTTGTCATGCCGCGCGGGACTATGGTACCTCTGTAGGTATTAGTTCGAAACGAGCACAGTGAACAAACCTATTATGAAAGCCTTTGCCCAAGTGATTAGCCTAGTCGTGATTAGCGTGGTGGTGATTATTATCCCACCGTGCGGGGCTGCACTTGGACGAAGAATGGCTTAGAAAACAAGCCGGAATCGCAAGAGAACCCCCGCACCGTAAGGTCCGGGGGTTTTTTATTGGCAAGAGAAAAGTGAAGCGAGGATAAAAATATGAGTAACAGAACAAAATCCTGCAATTTTCGAAGTAAGGCGGGGAAATAACCATGAACGGGGCTCAGTGGGTAGTACAAGCGTTGCGTGCGCAGGGGGTTGATACGGTATTCGGCTATCCGGGTGGCGCAATCATGCCGGTCTACGATGCATTGTATGACGGCGGGGTGGAACACCTACTGTGCCGCCACGAGCAGGGCGCCGCGATGGCCGCTATTGGTTACGCTCGCTCAACCGGTAAAGTTGGCGTTTGCATTGCTACCTCTGGCCCCGGGGCTACCAACCTGATCACTGGCCTGGCCGATGCCTTGCTGGATTCCGTTCCCGTGGTGGCGATTACCGGTCAGGTGGGCTCTGCGCTGATAGGTACCGATGCTTTTCAGGAGATCGATGTTCTCGGCCTGTCTTTGGCCTGCACCAAACACAGCTTCCTGGTGGAATCACTGGATGCGCTGCCGGGCATCATGGCGGAAGCCTTTGCCATTGCAAGCAGCGGCCGTCCCGGCCCCGTGCTGATCGACATCCCGAAAGACATCCAACTGGCTCACGGCGAATTGCACCCACACTTGATGCCGGTAGTGGAAGAACTGAACTACCCGGCGGCAGAGTTGGCACAAGCCGCTGAGTTGCTGGCGCAGGCACACAAGCCCATGTTGTACATCGGCGGTGGCGTTGGCATGGCGCAGGCGGTACCGGAATTACGCGAGTTTATCGCGGCGACCCAAATGCCTAACGTCGTCACGTTGAAAGGGCTGGGGGCAGCGGATGCCGAGCAACCGCATTACCTCGGTATGTTGGGGATGCACGGCACCAAGGCCGCCAATCTTGCGGTGCAAGAATGCGACTTGTTGATCGCTGTCGGCGCACGTTTTGACGATCGCGTGACCGGTAAACTGAATGCTTTTGCACCACACGCCAAGGTGATCCACATGGATATCGACCCGGCGGAAATGAGCAAATTACGTCAGGCACATGTCGCGCTGCAGGGTGATTTAAAGGCGTTATTGCCCGCGCTGCAGCAGCCGCTGACAATCACCGCCTGGCAGCGCCGCGTGGTTGAACTGAAAGAAACACACCCTTGTCGTTATGATCATCCAGGCCAGCCGATTTACGCGCCGCTGCTGTTGAAACAGCTGTCTGAGCGCAAGCCGGCCAATAGCGTGGTCACCACAGACGTGGGCCAGCACCAGATGTGGACCGCACAGCACATGACCTTTGAACGCCCGGAGAATTTCATCACCTCCAGCGGGCTGGGCACCATGGGCTTTGGTGTACCGGCTGCGGTTGGCGCACAGATGGCTCGCCCGGAAGATACGGTGATCTGCATTTCGGGCGACGGTTCTTTCATGATGAACGTGCAGGAATTAGGCACCATAAAACGTAAACAGCTGCCGCTGAAAATCGTTTTGTTGGATAACCAACGTTTGGGCATGGTTCGTCAGTGGCAACAGCTGTTTTTTGACGGGCGTTACAGCGAAACCACCCTCACCGATAACCCAGATTTCTTGATGTTGGCCAATGCCTTTGGCATCCCTGGCCAGCGTATCACCCGCAAAGATCAGGTAGCAGACGCGCTCGATGCGTTATTCAACAGCGACGGGCCTTACCTGCTGCATGTGTCGATTGATGAACTCGAAAACGTCTGGCCGCTGGTGCCGCCGGGTGCCGGTAACGAAACCATGTTGGAGAAAATATCATGATGCACCATCAACTCTCGATCCAGGCCCGTTTTCGCCCTGAAATGTTAGAGCGTGTATTGCGCGTCGTGCGTCATCGCGGCTTTCAGGTTTGTGCTATGAATATGGCTGCAGCTGCAAATACCGACAAGATTAATATTGAATTGACCGTTGCCAGCCAGCGCCCGGTGGATCTACTGTCATCTCAGTTGAGCAAACTGATGGATGTCTCCTGCGTTGAGATCCAGCAACAAACATCACAACAAATACGCGCCTGATGCGTGAGAAGGATAAAGAACAATGACGAAGAAAGCCGATTACATTTGGTTCAATGGTGAGATGGTTCCTTGGGCTGACGCCAAAGTACACGTGATGTCACATGCGTTGCACTATGGCACTTCGGTGTTTGAAGGCGTCCGTTGCTACGACTCTCATAAAGGCCCGGTGGTGTTCCGTCACCGTGAGCATATGCAACGCCTGCATGACTCGGCAAAGATCTACCGTATGCCCGTATCGCAAAGCGTTGATGAGTTGATGGAAGCCTGCCGCGCGACGCTGCGTAAAAACAATCTGGGCAGCGCTTATATTCGTCCGTTAGTCTTTGTGGGCGACGTTGGCATGGGGGTTAACCCGCCAGCCGGTTATAAAACAGACGTGATTATCGCGGCGTTTCCTTGGGGCGCGTACCTGGGTGAAGAGGCGCTGGATCAAGGCATCGATGCGATGGTTTCGTCCTGGCACCGCGTGGCGCCAAATACTATTCCCACCGCGGCCAAAGCCGGCGGTAACTATCTTTCCTCCCTGCTGGTGGGCAGCGAAGCGCGCCGCCATGGTTACCAAGAAGGGATTGCGCTTGACGTGCACGGGTATATTTCCGAAGGCGCAGGCGAGAACCTGTTCGAAGTGAAAGACGGTGTGCTGTTTACCCCGCCGTTTACGTCTTCTGCACTGCCGGGCATCACCCGCGATGCCATCATCAAACTGGCGAAAGACATGGGCTTCGAAGTGCGTGAGCAGGTGTTGTCGCGTGAATCGCTGTACCTGGCCGACGAAGTCTTCATGTCCGGCACCGCCGCAGAAATCACCCCAGTGCGTAGCGTTGACGGCATCCAGGTCGGCATTGGCAAGTGCGGCCCGGTAACCAAACAGATTCAACAGGCGTTCTTTGGCCTGTTTACCGGCAAGACTGAAGACAAGTACGGCTGGTTGGACCCGGTAAACCAATAACAATGTTACCCGTCGTCTTTTAAACCGCCGCGTTGTTGGCCGCAGCTTGAAAGCCATAGGGTAAACGACAGACAGACAATAATATTCAGGCGGTTCGTTCGCCGCCTGTAATAAATACATTTGGAGTAAAGAGCATGCCTAAGTACCGTTCCGCCACCACAACCCACGGCCGCAACATGGCGGGTGCCCGCGCATTATGGCGCGCGACCGGAATGACCGACGACGATTTTGGCAAACCCATTATTGCGGTGGTTAACTCATTTACCCAGTTCGTTCCGGGCCATGTGCATCTGCGTGATTTGGGCAAGCTGGTTGCAGAACAGATCGAAGCCTCAGGCGGCGTTGCCAAAGAGTTCAACACCATTGCGGTGGATGACGGTATCGCGATGGGCCACGGCGGCATGCTCTATTCTTTGCCATCTCGTGAATTGATCGCCGACTCGGTTGAATACATGGTGAATGCCCACTGCGCGGATGCGATGGTGTGCATTTCCAACTGCGACAAGATCACCCCAGGGATGCTGATGGCGTCACTGCGCCTTAACATTCCGGTGATTTTCGTTTCTGGCGGCCCGATGGAAGCCGGCAAGACCAAGCTGTCCGATAAGATCATCAAACTGGATCTGGTGGACGCGATGATTCAGGGTGCCAACCCGAACGTCAGCGACGCCGACAGCGAGCAGATCGAACGTTCCGCCTGCCCGACCTGCGGCTCCTGTTCCGGCATGTTCACCGCCAACTCGATGAACTGCCTGACCGAAGCGCTGGGCCTGTCACAGCCGGGCAATGGCTCGTTGCTGGCGACCCATGCCGACCGTAAAGAGCTGTTTATTAACGCCGGTAAACGCATCGTAGCCTTGACCAAACGTTACTACGAGCAGGGTGATGAAAGCGCGTTGCCGCGCAATATCGCCAACAAGGCCGCATTCGAAAACGCCATGACGCTGGATATCGCCATGGGCGGCTCGACCAATACCGTATTGCACCTGCTGGCCTCCGCACAGGAAGGTGAAATCGACTTCACCATGGAAGATATCGACCGGCTGTCACGCAAGGTACCGCACCTGTGCAAGGTGGCGCCAAGCACCCCGAAATACCATATGGAAGACGTACACCGCGCCGGTGGTGTACTGGCTATTCTTGGCGAGCTGGATCGCGCTGGCCTGTTGAACCGTGACGTCGACAATATCCTGGGCATGAAACTGCCGGAGACGTTGGATAAATACGACATCATGCTGACCCAAGATGACGCGGTGAAGAAAATGTTCCGTGCCGGTCCGGCGGGTATCCGCACCACCAAGGCGTTCTCGCAGGATTGTCGTTGGGATACGCTGGATGATGACCGTGCAGAGGGCTGTATCCGTTCGCTGGAAAATGCGTTCAGCCAGGAGGGGGGGCTGGCCGTACTGTACGGCAACATGGCGCTGGACGGCAGCATCGTTAAAACTGCGGGCGTCGACAAAGAGAACCTGACCTTCCGCGGTCCGGCCAAAGTGTACGAAAGCCAGGACTCGGCGGTGGACGCGATCCTCGGCGGCAAAGTGGTTGCCGGCGACGTGGTGGTGATCCGCTACGAGGGGCCTAAAGGTGGGCCGGGCATGCAGGAAATGCTGTACCCAACGACCTACCTTAAGTCCATGGGGCTGGGCAAAGCCTGTGCGCTGATCACCGACGGCCGCTTCTCCGGCGGTACCTCGGGCCTGTCTATTGGCCACGTTTCTCCGGAAGCGGGCAGCGGTGGTCTGATTGCGTTGATCGAAGATGGCGACATGATCGACATCGATATTCCAAAGCGCAGCATGGTGCTGGACGTCACGGACAGCGAACTGGCGGCGCGCCGTGAAGTTGAGCTGGCACGTGGCGATCAGGCCTGGACACCGAAAAATCGCGAGCGTCAGGTTTCCTTCGCCCTGCGCGCTTACGCCATGCTGGCGACCAGCGCCGACAAAGGCGCCGTGCGCGACAAGAGCAAGCTGGGAGGCTAAATATCATGGCGGTATCGCAACCCCTACCCGACGCTCCCTGTGGCGCGGAGTATTTGCGAGCGGTGCTCCGCTCGCCGGTTTATGAGGTGGCTCAGGTCACCCCATTACAGACCATGAGTAAAATATCTTCACGCCTCGGCAATACCATTTTGGTGAAGCGTGAAGATCGTCAGCCGGTTCACAGTTTCAAGCTGCGCGGGGCTTACGCCATGATTGCCAGCCTGAACGAAGAACAAAAGGCCCGCGGTGTGGTGACGGCTTCGGCTGGCAACCACGCCCAGGGCGTAGCCTATTCCGGCAAACGCGTGGGTATCAAAACGTTGATCGTGATGCCGGTGTCCACCGCAGATATCAAAGTGGATGCGGTACGTAGCTTTGGCGGTGAAGTGTTGTTGCACGGTGCCAACTTTGATGAAGCCAAGGCCAGAGCGATTGAGCTTTCACTCAAACAGGGCATGACGTTCGTGCCACCCTTTGATCACCCAACGGTGATCGCCGGGCAGGGCACGCTGGCCATGGAGTTATTGCAACAAGATGCGCATCTTGACCGGGTGTTTGTGCCGGTTGGCGGGGGCGGCCTGGCGGCGGGCGTGGCGGTATTAATCAAGCAACTGATGCCGCAGATCAAAGTGATTGGGGTGGAAGCGGAGGATTCCGCGTGCCTGCGTGCGGCGTTGGATGCTGGGCATCCGGTGGACCTGGCGCGTGTCGGGCTGTTTGCCGAAGGCGTGGCGGTGAAGCGTATCGGTGACGAAACCTTCCGCCTGTGTCAGGAATACCTGGACGACGTCATCACCGTCGACAGTGACGCCATTTGCGCCGCGGTCAAAGATCTGTTTGAAGATGTGCGCGCCATTGCCGAACCGTCCGGTGCGCTGGCGCTGGCCGGGCTGAAAAAGTATGTGCAACAGCACAATATTCAGGGCGAGCGTCTGGCTCATGTTTTGTCCGGTGCCAACCTGAATTTCCATGGTTTGCGCTATGTGTCGGAACGCTGCGAATTAGGTGAACAGCGTGAGGCCCTGCTGGCGGTGACCATTCCAGAGCAGAAAGGCAGCTTCCTGAAGTTTTGCCAAGTGTTGGGGGGCCGGTCGGTAACGGAATTTAACTACCGGTACGCCGATGCGGATAATGCCTGCATTTTCGTCGGTGTTCGTCTGACGCGCGGCCATGCCGAACGGCAGGAAATTCTCGATGAGTTACGCGCCGATGGTTATCAGGTCGTGGATCTGTCCGACGATGAAATGGCCAAGCTGCACGTGCGTTACATGGTCGGTGGGCGTCCTTCAAAACCACTGCGTGAGCGTCTGTACAGCTTTGAGTTCCCGGAGTCGCCAGGTGCATTGCTGAAGTTTCTGCAAACCCTGGGGACCCACTGGAATATTTCACTGTTCCATTACCGTAGCCACGGCACTGACTTTGGTCGCGTGCTGGCAGGCTTTGAACTGTCGCAGACTGAACCCGAGTTTGAGCAACACCTACAGGCATTGGGCTACGACTGCCACGATGAAACGGATAACCCGGCATTCCGCTTCTTTTTGCAGGGCTAAAGGCGTTAACAAGGATGGCGTATGACGGATAAATTTAGTGGCTTTAGCCAGCAAGGCCT
The DNA here is from genome assembly GCF_058190535.1 of Serratia sp. CoH_134_PS_4. Classification (NCBI taxonomy): domain Bacteria; kingdom Pseudomonadati; phylum Pseudomonadota; class Gammaproteobacteria; order Enterobacterales; family Yersiniaceae; genus Serratia; species Serratia sp. CoH_134_PS_4. The sequence continues at coordinate 215,928 of NZ_JBXWKI010000009.1, read as the reverse complement.
GAATTTCCTCCAGCAGGTGCGTATCGAAAACGACAAGGAATGGTTTGAGGCTAATCGCAGCGTTTACGATAGCGAACTGCTGACGCCGTTCCGTTCGCTGGTGGCTGAACTTGCCCCGACGATGCTGGCGATTGACCCGCAGTTTGAAACCCGGCCGGCGATCGGTAAAACGCTGTCGCGCATTCACCGCGACACGCGTTTTTCTCATGATAAATCGCGCTACCGTAGCCGCATGTGGCTGACGTTCAAACGGCCGAGCAAAGACTGGAAGGATGCGCCGGTTTACTTCTTCGAACTGGGGCCGGACATGTTGCGCTACGGGCTGGGATATTACAGTGCCAACAAAGCCACCATGGACCTATTTCGTCATACGCTGCAGCGCCGCCCGCAGCCATTTTTAGAGGTGGCAGCTTGCTGTCAGCCGCCGTTCGAGCTGGTGGGGGAAAGCTACAAGCGCCCGCTGGTTAAAGAGCAGGCGGCAGACATTGCCACCTGGTACAACCGTAAATCCTTTGCGGTGATGGCGACTGATAGCCAGGTGGAAAAGCTGTTTAGTGCCGACCTGACGAAGATGTTGGCCCAGGGTTTTCAACAGCTAGAACCGCTGTACCACTGGCTGATGCAGGTGGAGGCGATGAAGCAAGTCGATCCGGCTGATTTATAAATGCCCGTTGTCTTTCGAGCCGCGTCTCAAAGTAAACGCCAGAACGCGTCAATCAACGGATCGCTGAGGCGTTTTTTCTGTACACAGACACCTAACTCGAACGGCTCGACCATCGATATATTCTCCAACTGCGAGATACGGTTGCGCACTGGCTCTGGGCTGTTGTCTACGACCACGCCGGGGATCAGTGCGATACCGCAGCCCAAGGCTACCATCGAGACAATGGCCTCGTGGCCGCCAACGGTGGCGTAAATCAGTGGGTTGGGAATACGCTGGCGGCGGAACCACAGTTCGATACGTTTTCGCGACGGGCCATGCTCCGGCAGGATAAACGGAATATTGGCCCAGTCGGGCTGCTCGGCAAAGGCCTGACTGCGTACAGCACAAGGCAGCGCCGGCGCAATCAGAACCAGTGGGATCTCACCGATTTTAGTGAAGGCCACGCTGGTGGGCAGGGTTTCGGGGCGTCCGGCAATGCCGAGGTCGGCTTCGTTGGATTGCACTTTATCGACGGCGTCGGCGGCGTCACCGGTGGTGAGTTTGATCTCTACCAACGGATGCTGTGCGCGGAAGCGATCGAGGATTGGCGGCAAGTGGCTGTAGGCGGCGGTGACAGAGCAAAACAGCCGCAGCTCGCCGCTCAGAGAGGGGCCATGTTGGCCCAGCGCATGTTTCAGTTGCTGGTATTGCAACAGCGTTTGCTGGGCAAAGTCTTTCAGCTGTTCACCAGCATCGGTGAGCTGCACAGTGCGGTTGTCACGCAAAAATAGCGGCTGCCCGAGGATCTCCTCCAGCCGTTGGATCTGGCGGGAAAGTGTCGACGGGCTGACGTGCATCGCCTTGGCTGTTCGGCCAAAGTGATGGCTCTCGGCCAGATGAAGGAACAGCTTTAAATCACGCAAATCCATATCAGTACGCTCGCAGCAAGAGTGTTGCAAAAATTGCAATGTCACATTCGTAATATATCAATTTAAGCAACGCGTTTCCTGTTATACATTGAGTTTAACGAATCTCCGCACAGACAGGGCGGGGAATGAAAAATAACAGCAAGACACAACATCTAACTGGAGTACCACCATGGCTAACTATTTCAACACCTTGAACCTGCGTCAGCAGTTGGCGCAATTAGGCAAGTGTCGCTTTATGGCACGTGAAGAATTTGCTGACGAAGCGAGCTACCTGAAAGGCAAAAAAGTGGTGATTGTCGGCTGTGGCGCACAGGGCCTGAACCAAGGCTTGAACATGCGTGACTCGGGCCTGGATGTTGCCTATGCCCTGCGTAAAGAAGCCATCGATGAAAAGCGTCCTTCATGGCGCAAAGCGACCGAAAACGGCTTCAAGGTAGGGACTTACGAAGACTTGATCCCACAGGCAGACTTGGTCGTTAACCTGACGCCAGACAAGCAACATACTTCTGTTGTGCGTGCAGTGCAGCCGCTGATGAAAGACGGCGCAGCGCTGGGTTACTCACACGGCTTCAACATCGTCGAAGTAGGCGAGCAAGTGCGTAAAGACATCACCGTGGTGATGGTTGCGCCAAAATGCCCGGGTACCGAAGTGCGCGAAGAATACAAACGTGGTTTCGGCGTTCCGACCCTGATCGCGGTTCACCCGGAAAACGATCCGAAAGGCGAAGGCATGGCGATCGCCAAGGCCTGGGCCGCAGCGACCGGCGGTCACCGTGCCGGCGTACTGGAATCCTCCTTCGTTGCTGAAGTGAAATCTGACCTGATGGGCGAGCAAACCATTCTGTGTGGCATGCTGCAAGCGGGTTCACTGCTGTGCTTCGACAAACTGGTTGCTGAAGGCACCGAGCCGGCTTATGCGGAAAAACTGATTCAGTTCGGTTGGGAAACCATCACCGAAGCGCTGAAGCAGGGCGGTATCACCCTGATGATGGATCGCCTGTCTAACCCGGCCAAACTGCGCGCCTTTGCGCTGTCCGAGCAACTGAAAGAGATCATGGCGCCACTGTTCCAGAAACACATGGACGATATCATCTCCGGTGCTTTCTCCAGCGGCATGATGGCTGACTGGGCAGAAGACGACGTGAAACTGCTGAACTGGCGTGAAGAGACCGGCAAATCAGCGTTCGAGAACGCGCCGCAGTTCGAAGGCAAAATCAGCGAGCAAGAATACTTTGACCATGGCGTACTGATGGTTGCAATGGTGAAAGCCGGCGTTGAGCTGGCGTTCGAAACCATGGTTGACGCGGGCATCATCGAAGAGTCTGCTTACTACGAATCACTGCACGAGCTGCCGCTGATCGCCAACACCATTGCGCGTAAGCGTCTGTACGAAATGAACGTGGTTATCTCTGATACTGCGGAATACGGTAACTACCTGTTCGCTAACGCGGCAGTGCCATTGCTGAAAACGTTTATGACCACTCTGCAGGCGGGTGACTTGGGTAAATCTGTTGCCGGTACGTCAGTGGATAACGCGCAACTGCGCGACGTGAACGAAGCGGTGCGTAATCACCCAATCGAATCCGTTGGCCGCAAGCTGCGTGGTTATATGACGGATATGAAACGTATTGCAGTGGCAGGCTAAATATCCGTCGTCTTTCAGGCTGTAGCGTTGTTACCTGCACTATCACACCCCAGTCACTTACTAAAGTAAGCTCTTGGGGATGAGATAGCTTGGTGCCTAGCTACAACCTGAAATCCATAGGGTATTAAGATGGGTTTTCGAGTCCAATAAAAAGGCCAGCGTCGTTGCTGGCCTTTCGCCTTTCTACGGCACAGGAATCATTGTGGCATGGCGGCGAGGGGAATAATGGCACCGCGATGCTGGATCACCGTGCTGGCGGTCAGATGGCCGCGCTGCGCTGCCTGTACGGCATCACCGCCGGTTAAACGCACCGCCAGATAACCGGCGCTGAAGGAATCGCCCGCGGCGGTGGTATCCACCACTTTTTCTTTCGGCAAATGTACCGCCGGGATCTCGAATTCGGTGCCTTCGGCACTGAACACCAGGCAGCTATCTGCGCCGCGTTTGATCACTATCTCGGTCACGCCCAGCAACTGCGTGCGCTGCACCACCTGATCCAGCGGATGTTTGCCCCACAACAGGTCTTCATCATCCAGCGTCAGAAAAGCAATGTCTGTACAAGCCAGCACCTCGCGATAGGCTTGTTGCGCTTCTTCTTTGCTTTGCCACAGCCGTGGACGATAGTTGTTATCGAAAATGACCTTGCCGCCGTTGGCGCGGCACTGGCGCAGTAACGTCAGCAGCCGGGCACGGCTGCTGGCATCGAGAATCGCCACGCTGATACCGCTGAGATACAGATAATCGAATTGGGCCAGCTGTTCGCACAACGTCTCTGCCTGCGGCCCTGCGAGCCAGTAGCGGGCTGCGGCATCATTACGCCAGTAATAGAAGGTGCGTTCGCCGGTCTCATCGGTTTCGATCACGTATAGCCCCGGCAGCTTGTCTTCCAATCGTTGGATCAGGCGTGTTTTCACTTTTTCCTGCTGCCAGGCCTGCAGCATTTCCTCGCTGAAACTGTCGGTGCCGAGTGCGGTAACGTAATGCACCTGCAGCGCCGTTTCTGCCACTTGACGGGCGATGTAAACGGCGGTGTTTAGCGTATCGCCGCCAAAACCGCGGCTAAGGTCCGCGCCTTTCTGCGACAGTTCAATCATGCATTCGCCGATCACGGCAAGATTCTGGGTGGTCATAGTCACTGAGCCCTGGCTGAAAGAAGAAGGTGAATTGATGCGAATGCAACCAGTCTCAACGCAAGGGGTGGGGGGAGTCAATGAAAATAAAACAACGTTTTAATTTAATTATGACGCCGATCGGGAAACGCAAAAATTTCCCGATCGGGCGACCGGATCCTGCCGTTATTTAGCGGCGGCGCGCAGATCGGTCACGCATTTACCACCGATACCCCAGTTGTCGGTTTCTACCTCGTCGATGACCACCACGGTGGTGGCCGGGTTTTTCCCCAGCGTATCCACCAGCAGTTGGGTTACGCCAGCGATCAGCTGTTTCTTTTGCTCCGGTGTCGCGCCTTCACGGGTAATTTTGATATTTACGTAGGGCATGTTTTTTCCTTGGGTTTTGAGACGTCTATTCAATGTAAAAGGCTTTCACTGCCGCTTAAAGTTTTATTACCTGCTGCCGATAAATCAAGGGAAGCAATCACGCAGCCTGAGCGTTTTCATTTCCCTTCGATGGCGATAGTACCAATGACAACCAAGATGACTTCTGGTCTGCTGGCGCCACTCTTTGCCGTCTGCTCGCATATAAAAGCGCAGCGTTACTGGCGGCAATGCCGGCGCCAGTATACTTTCCAACCGATCTACCGTACCTCCGGTGCTTTGCTGGCGCTCGAGCTGCTGACGGCGGTTTATCATCCATCTGCGCCAGACAAACCCCTTTCGCCAGAGCTTTATTTTGCTGCTCTCAACGTCCATAAACGGCTGCAGATCATTCAGGAACAGCTTGAATTGCTCCAGCGCTGGCAACCGTTGCTGACTCTCCACGGGTTGATGGTCTCGGTTAATATTGACGGGATTGCATTGGAGGCATTACAGCGGCACTGCGCGTTGCAACGTCAGATTGCCAACATGCCTTACCTGCGCTTTGAGCTGGTGGAGCATGCGGGAATGGCGTTGAATGGCCCATTGCATCAAATTGTGGGCGCGGAACGATTATGGTTGGATGATTTTGGGAGTGGGCTGGCAAATTTCTCCGCCGTTAGCACCTGGCGCTATCAATATATTAAGGTGGCGCGAGAGTTATTTACCCTGCTGAAGCAAACGGAGGATGGCATCCAGCTGCTCGCAACCTTGGTCAGAATGATGAACCAACACAGCGAAGGGGTGATCGTCGAAGGGGTGGAAACAGAGCAAGAGTGGTTGCTGGTACAGCGCTCCGGCGCGCTGGCTGCCCAAGGCTATTACCTTTCCCGCCCGGCCCGTTTTGAAACCCTGCAAACCCTGCCTACATTGTTTTCTGCACCGACTGTTTGATCGCCCGCCGCCCTAAAGCGTGAACTCTTGCCTATCCTCGGCTAGGCTTGGTAAAGGTTGCTTATCAATTGACTAGCAAGTTATCGCGTTCAGGGAGCCATAATGACAAGAACAGGTAAAGCGTTCACGTGGGTGGGTGGCATTGTGCTGTTGATCATCGCCGCGTTGGTGATCTTTGTGCTGACCTTCGACTGGAACTGCCTCAAACCGACGATCAATGACAAGGTGTCTGCCGAGCTGCACCGCCCGTTCGCTATCCGTGGCGATCTGGGGGTTAGCTGGACGCGTGATAAAGATGAGCCTGGTTGGCGTGCCTGGCTACCGTGGCCAAAAATTCATGCTGAAGACATTGTGCTGGGCAATCCGAAAAATATCCCCGGCGACAGCATGGCCCAACTGCAGCGCGTTGATGCCAGCATTTCCCCCTTGGCACTGCTGGGCAAGGAACTGTTGATCCCACGGATTTGGCTGACGCAGCCGAGTGCCAGCTTACAGCGGTTGGCCAATGGCGATAATAACTGGACCTTCACCCTCGCGGGGGATCCTGACCAACCGCCGTCTGCCTGGTCGGTAAATATCCATGACATCGTGTTTGATCGTGGGCAGATTGATTTCAAAGATGCCACGCTGAAAGCGGATTTCCGTGCGGTGATTGATCCGCTGGGTAAACCTTTATCATTCAGTGAAGTGACGGGTAAAAAAGAGGCGGGTGCTACGGTCACCCCTGACTATGTTTTCGGCTGGAAGGTGAAGGGTAAATACAACGGCGAGCCTCTGTCGGGCAGTGGCAAGGTGGGCGGCATGTTATCCCTACAAAATGCCGAGCTCCCTTTTCCACTGCAGGCCGACGTGCGCTCTGGCGCTACCCGGGTGGTGGTGGCCGGCACGCTGTCCGATCCGATGAATCTTGGTGGTCTGGATCTGCAACTTAAATTCTCCGGTGACAGTTTGGCTAACCTGTATGCCCTCACCGGCGTGCTGTTGCCCAATACCCCAGCGTATTCTACCGATGGCCATCTGATCGCCCGCCTTCATGAGAAAGGGGGGGCGGTGTTCCAGTACCAAAAGTTTGATGGGAAAATTGGCGATAGCGATATTCACGGTGATTTGAAATATGTCGCCGGCAAACCCCGGCCTAAATTGAGTGGGGAAGTGCAGTCGGAACAGCTGCGTTTTGCCGATCTGGCTCCGCTGATTGGTGCAGATTCCAATACTGAAAAAGCCAGTCGCGGTGAGAAGAGCCGCCAGCCAGCAGGCAAAGTGCTGCCGGTGGAGAAGTTTGATACCAAAAGCTGGAAGGTGATGGATGCAGACGTCAAATTCACTGCCAAGCGCATTGAACGCGGCAGTTCACTGCCACTGAGCGATCTCTATACCCATTTGCAATTGGAAAACGGTGCCATCTTGATGGATCCGCTGCGGTTCGGCGTCGCTGGCGGTAACCTCAATGCGACTCTCCATCTCGACGGTGGCAAAAACCCGATGCAGGGCCGGGTGGATATGCACGCGCGTAAATTCCAGCTGAAGGAACTGTTGCCGAATGTAGGATCGATGAAGCGCAGCCTGGGGCAATTGAACGGTGATGCCAAACTGACCGGCAGCGGCAATTCGGTGGCTGACCTGCTGGCAACCAGCAGTGGCGATTTACGCATGGTGATTAACAATGGGGTAATCAGCCGTAGCCTGATGGAAATCCTCGGATTGAACGTGGGTAACTACCTGGTGGCACAGCTGTTTGGTGACGACGTGGTGGGGATAAACTGCGCGGCAGCGGATGTAGGCATTCGTAACGGTGTGGCGGCGCCGCGGTTGTTTGTGTTCGACACGGAGAATGCCATTATCAATATCAGCGGCAATACTAACTTCGCCACGGAGCGGTTGGACCTGTCCATTGATCCAGAAAGCAAAGGCATGCGAGTGTTGACGCTGCGTTCACCGCTCTACGTAAAAGGCACCTTCGCGCACCCGGATGCTGGCGTGAAGGCCGGTCCGCTCATTGCGCGCGGTGCAGCTGCGGTGGCGTTGGGCGTCGTGCTGACGCCGGCAGCGGCCCTGCTGGCACTGGTTTCCCCAAGCGAAGGCGGCGAAGAAAACCAGTGCGGACAAATCTTACGGCAGATGAAGCAGAAGAAATGAGTGTAAAAGCCCGCGGATAACCCGCGGGCTGTTTTACTTCAATACCTGGCAGTCATGATCCTGGATTTCTTCTGACGAAGCCAAAGTAAATGGCAGCAGGCTGCGCTCAGTGGCCAGCAACAGAAAATCACCGCTCGGTAATGCGGTCATTGCCAATCCAAAACTCCCCATACGCCCGTTTGCGCGTGCAACCCCCTCAGATAACAAGCGGAAAGCACCCTGTTTATTGAGCTCCTCAGGGGTTACCCGGCGCGCTAAATAATCATGGCCCAGCAGGCCGCCAGGTATTGGCTCCCACTGCTCGCTGTAATCTGCCGCATACTGCGCCAACTGCGTTTTTACCGACGGCAGCAGGCAGGAGATATGAATGTGCAACTGATTCTGAGTGCGGCCATAGGCTGAATTAATCGCCAGCGAAATATCGGCGTCGTCGATCGCCTTGCCATATTTATCGGCCATAAAGTGCCGCGCCTGCCAGGCTTGCTCAAAGAAGTTTGGGGTGGTGGCCGCCAGTACCGCGGGGCTTTCAATACCGGTGATTCTGGTGCTTGGCATCAGCAGATACTGCAGTGGCCCGTTACGGTCTTTGAACACCACAAAGCCGGCCTGTGGGTCAACCTGCGCACAAGGTGCCGGATTGTTATGCGCCTGCTGGTTGGGCAGGCACTGTTGGCTAACGATACGCCACAACGCACTCGATTGGGGAGGCTTTACCCATATCCAGAGCGTAGCGGTAATCGCAATGGCGGCCATCACCAACGGCGCAACGTACAAAAAGAGCCTGCGGCGCAGAGACATGATTGATTTCCGTTTCCGTAAAAAGAGAAGGGTTCAGCATAATCTGGTTTTATGACAGGTGACAGTGCGGGAAGTGCGGCCCGTATGACGGGGCCGCAGACGCAGGATTAAAGCGATTTATCTCGGGTTTCTTTCATCAGCAACAGGGCGATCAGCGTGAGGCTGGCCATCGCGGCCAAATAGAGACCGACATAGAACAAACCGTAATGGGTCGCCAGCCAGGTAGCGATATAAGGCGCTACCGCTGCGCCGAGGATCGAGGCCACATTGTATGAGAACGACGCACCGGTATAGCGCACCTCGGTCGGGAATAACTCGGGCAGAAGTGCGCCCATCGGGCCAAAGGTCAGGCCCATGATGCTCAGGCCGCACAGCAGGAAGCCCATCACCAGCGCTTGGTTGCCGGAACCCAGCATGCTTGGGAACAGGAAAGCAAAGGCGATCATCAGCAGGGTGATGACGATCATGGTCTTGCGGCGGCCAAAGGCATCAGCCAGCAGGCCGGCAATTGGCACCATCACGCCAAAGCCAATCACCGCCACCATCAGCATCCACAGGAAACTGTTGCGTGAATAACCCAACCCCAGCGGCTGCGGCGTCGTGCCGTAGGTCATGGAGTAAACCGTCATCAGGTAGAACAGTGTATAGGTTGCCAGCATGATAAAGGTGCCAAGGATGGTCACCTTCAGGTGTTTGCTCAGCAAGGTGCCGAGCGGAATCTTCACCTGCTTGCCGGCTTTGGCTACCTTGGCGAATACCGGGGTTTCATGCAGTGATACACGCACATACAGGCCGATCAACACCAGTGCAGCGGACAGGATGAACGGCACGCGCCAGCCCCATTCCATAAACTGCCGATCTGTCAGCAGCCAGGAGAGTAACAGGAAGGTGCCGTTGGCGAAGAAGAAGCCGATAGGTGCCCCCAGTTGCGGGAACGAACCGTATAGCGCACGTTTTCTGGCTGGGGCGTTCTCGGTAGCCAGCAAGGCGGCGCCTCCCCATTCGCCACCCAGGCCTAACCCCTGGCCAAAACGCGCGAGCGCCAACAGGATAGGGGCGAAGATGCCGATGGTTTCGTAGCTTGGCAGCAAGCCAATCAGTACGGTAGAAATCCCCATGGTGAGCAGCGAGGCGACCAGCGTCACCTTGCGGCCTACACGATCGCCGAAGTGGCCGAACAGTGCCGAACCAATCGGGCGTGCGATAAAGGCGACGGCGAACGTAGCCAGCGACTGTAGCGTGGCGGTGGTGGGATCACCCTGCGGGAAAAAGATATGTGGGAATACGATCACCGCAGCGGTGGCGTAGATATAAAAATCGAAAAACTCGATGGCGGTCCCGACCAGCGAGGCGACAATCACTTTTCCGCGTGAGTTGACTGGCGTTGACGCGTCGTCGGCGTCCAGAGTTGGTGCGATGGAGGCTTGCATAATTTTTCTTATATTTTGAATGTGTAAAAATCCATATTAGTCATAGCAATATGCCTTTTCAATGCTGAAACTTTGCACAATAGCGTGATTAACCGGTTAAAAAGCTTAATGTTTCACTGGCGTGTTTCTACGTGGTTTTTAACGTTGCCAAATGAATGATTTGCAGACTGAATATCTGTAAAAGTCGGAAAGAAAAGTGAGCGGGTAGTTTGTTGTGCTGGTTTCGGTGGGTTTGTTTGCTTGTTTTTGGTTTTATATACTGGTTTTGTCGCTGTTTGTTGAAATAAAAAACCGGCCATCAGAGTGTGGCCGGTATGATTGCGTTGCTTCAGGGATCGGTGCGTTCCGACGAGGGTAACGTTTTATCCTCTTTATACTGTGCCGTGGCAATCCAGGCGGCGCAGAACAGCGTCAAACGTGCGAAGAAATAGAAGAAGGCCATTAGCCCGATGACTGAACCAAAGGCAGCGCCGGAAGGCGATTTAGCCACCTGCGGCAACGTCATGGTCATCACAAACTTAATCACCTCGAAACCGATAGCGGCAAGCAGCGTGCCGCGTAACAGCGCCTTTTTCTTTGGTTTATGCCGCGGCAGCATCCAAAATATCCAGAGGAACAGCAGGTAGTTAGCGAAAATAGAGATAGACAGTGCGATCAGCGTCAGCGCCGGACGCAGCCAATCGATACCTTCCAGGCCCAAAGCACGGACGATCGTCGCCTGCGCCGAGCCAGCGATGGACGTCAGCGTTAGCGTAATAATCAGTGCCACCACCAGACCGGTTAGTGAGATAAAGTCACGGGTGTATTTGAAATAGATTTTTTCCTGGTCCTGCGGATTGCGTTCCCAGACGTCACGCGATTGCGCGCGGATCGCCTCACGCAGGTTGCCCATCCAACTGATCCCCGAATACAGCGCCAGCGCCAGGCCGGTCAGCCCCACGGTCGTACGCTGCTGAATGGCGGTATTAACGGTATTTTTGAGCGTGCTGGCCAGCGTCGGGTCACTGATGCTACCGACAATTCTATTAATCAGCTCGGTCAGCAGGTCGGGATTGGACGCCAGCACAAAACCGACGGCGGCGAAGGACACCATCAATATCGGGATCAGCGACAGAAACGAAAAATAGGTAATGGCGGCGCCAAATTGGCTGCCCAGACGATCGTTAAAGCGCTCGGTGGCACGCAGCAGGTGGGCGATGCCTGGTCGGGCCTTGATGCGCTCAACGAGGCGTGAAAAACCGGAAATACGCCGGTCGATTTTCTGATGGCCGGTTTTGATGGCGATCAGCGGTTTTTGTGCCGCTTCACTGTTGGGCTGATGGGGGGCTTTATCTGATCCTATAGGCATTACGTCACGATTTCCTTAACGATAAATATACCCGTCATATTTCAAATTACCTGTGCGTTGGCTGCTATCACTTACCTGAGTCACTTACTCAAGTAAGCTCATCGGGACACGCCTAGTTGCCACCTTCCTGCAACTCGAATTATTTAGGGTAGAGGCTCTTTCAGCTTTGATTATAGCCAAAAGGCACGCCGGTTTGGCCGCAAGGGCGGCAACTGGCCAGTTTTTGAGCTTAGCGCGTTCACCGCACGAGTGAAATGCTACTGCCCATCGTTAGGTAAAATTCTTATGCCAGCCGCGTGTCAGCGCGGTTTTTTTCATTCACTGACCTCCAATTTTTATCTGTTTCATCACCAAGAAAGCGTTTACTCATGATGTGGCGCTGCGGTTTATCGACCGTCGCGTTGCTGCAGCCGTAGGGGCTGGAACGGTTTTAACTGTCATCAATAGATAAAATGGAAGGTCATATGAAATTGCTAAATCATCCCACCTGTCGTCCGTTTACCGAGGCGGGCAATTTGACACAGATTTCTGCTTACTATGAAGAGGGTCGGCACATCATGTGGATGCTGTTGCGCGCTGAGCCGCGCCCCTGTTTCAACCAGGCGTTAATTGAAGACATCATGACGTTGGCGCAGGCGGCCAAAGAGTCATCGTTGCAGTTTGATTTTTGGGTCACCGGCTCGTTGGTGCCGAATATGTTCAACGTCGGCGGCGATTTGCAGTTCTTTGCGGAGGCCATTAAAAACCGCAAACGTGAGGCCATGATGGCTTACGCACGTGCTTGCATCGACTGTGTACATGCGGCAGCACGCGGATTCGACACCGGGGCAGTCAGCATTGCCATGGTGGAGGGCAGCGCGCTGGGTGGCGGTTTCGAAGCCGCATTGGCGCACCATTTTGTTTTGGCGCAGAACAATGCACGTATGGGGTTCCCAGAAATTGCCTTTAACCTGTTTCCCGGCATGGGCGGTTACTCGCTGGTGGCGCGCAAGGCAGGTATGCGTCTGGCGGAAGAACTGATTTGGGGCGGTGAGTCGCACACGGCGGAGTGGTTTGAAAGCCGTGGGCTGGTTGATCAGCTATTCCAACCCGGCGATGCCTACGTGGCTACGCGTACCTTCATTGATACTATCCGGCCTAAATTGAACGGCATGCGTGCCATGTTGCGTGCTCGCCAGCGGGTGCTGCAATTGACGCGTTCGGAATTGATGGATATTACCGAGGATTGGGTGCATTCGGCCTTCACCATTGAGGAGAAAGATCGCGCCTATATTGAACGCTTGGTTATGCTGCAGGATCGTCACACGCTAAACCTGCGTCGTGCAGGCTAATATGACTCCGCCCGCATCACGCTGAGGGGGATTGCGGGCGATAAGACTGCAGCCAATGCTCCAGCTGTTCCGGGAGCATTGGCCGCGCAAACAAAAAACCCTGTTTTTCATCAACGCCGACCTGGTCGAGGAACTGGTTCTCGCTTTCGGTCTCTACACCCTCGGCAATCACCCGGAATTTGAGTGCTTCTGCCGCTGCAACGATAGCGCGTACCAGCGATTGTGAAACGGGATTGAAATTCACGCCACGAACAAAACTTTTATCCAGTTTGATGGCGTCCAGCGGAATACGCGACAGCTGTGCCAGTGAAGAGTAACCCGTGCCAAAGTCATCCAGATGGACTTGCGCGCCCAGCTCGCGTAGCCGGGTGATCACCTCTCGCGCCCGTTTTTCGTCCTCAATCAGGCTGCTTTCTGTTAGCTCGAAGTCCAAGAGGCAGGGCATCAACTGATTCTGTTGCAATACCTGTGCGAGATCCGCAACGATGGAGTCATCCACCAACTGCCGTGCAGAAAGGTTGACCGCGATCCGCAGTGCTAACCCATGGCGTTTCCAGTGTGCGGCCTGTTTGGCGGCGGTTTGCAGAACCCAGCGGCCGAGTGGCCCGATCAGGCCGGACTCTTCGGCGTAAGAGATAAATTGCAGGGGGGGAATCAGGCCGCGTTCGGGCGAATCCCAGCGTACCAGGGCTTCCACGCTGCACACCTTGCCGCTGAGCGCTTCAATCTTGGGCTGGTAGTACACCACCAGTTGATTCTGCTCCAACCCCTTACGCAGATTGGTATCCAGCCACATATATTCTGCGACGCGTTTGTTCATCTCTGGCGAGAACACGGTGTAGGTGCGTTTACCCTGTTCTTTGGCGACATACATGGCGGTATCGGCACTGCGGATCAGACTGTCGATATCGTTGCCATGTTCAGGACACAGCGCGATACCGATGGAACAACCGGTATAAACCTCGATGAGGCCGATACGGAAGGGCGTTTTCAATCGGTCGATAATATGCTGAGCGAGCTGTTGTAACGTCTCACGGTCGGCTTCTTGGGCTAACACCAGAAACTCATCGCCCCCCAAGCGAGCCAGGGTTTGGTCTGGTTTGAGGCAACCAAGAACCGCCAGTGACACTTCCACCAGTAAACGATCGCCAAACATATGGCCGTAGGCATCATTCACTTTTTTAAAGTTGTCGAGATCGAGATACACCAATCCGATGTTGTTATCATCGCGCGTGGCTATCGCTTGGGTGATTTTGTCCTGGATGGCATTGCGGTTGGGCAGGCCGGTAATGATGTCGGTATTGGCAAGTACGCGCAGGCGTTCTTGGGCGCGACGCTCTTCGGTGATGTCGGTACCGGAACAAATCAGAAAGACTTCATTTTTACCGCTGCCACTGTGAACGAACTTATTACGGAACAAAAATAACCGCTCGCCCTTCACCGTTTTGATCCAGCGCTCGACTTCATAGGACGATCCGTTGCGGAAAAAACCGGCGATATTGCGTCGCGACGCCGTGGCTTCTTCCGGACTCATAAATAATTGAAAGACGTTTTTGCCAATAACATCATGTTCGTGCAGACCGGTGTATTCTTCGCTTAGGCGGTTGAAGCGCTGGATGCGGCCATGCTGATCGACGATCACAATCACGGAGTTGGCTTCTGACACCACTTGCTCGGCAAAGGAAAGGCCGTGCACCAGATCGCGAGCGACCGATTGGGTGTCACTGAAGGCGGAAGCGGTGCCCGCCCACTCCAGATTGTTGATCCGACGACCGACCAGGTGAAGGTGTATTGGCTCTCCGCCCAGCGTTATCGTGATATCCAAGCTGGCGGTAATACCGCTAAGACGGCGGATTTTTGCAGCCTGCATGGCGTTGAGCGCCACAGCCATATGTGTTTTGCCTTTGACTGCCGATAACGCCAGGGCATTGCTGTCAAACGCCAACCGCCAATAAGGGCTGTTGGTGCCAAAGTGGGCGTTAAGAAGCATAGGGCCTTGGTCTGCGAACATGATGATTCCTCAAATGGGCACGACAGCCAGAGCTGTGCGATGAGCGCAACAGCAGGTTTCTGGCCCGTTAGTGGCCGTAGTGCACGTATCTCCATCATATAACACGTTTTTCACTGTCGGTGGACGAAACTATTATATAAGCAATAATTAGTTTTGCCCTGTAAACGACACATTGCCACCCGTTGCCTTAGAGTGTAAGTGAGAACCTGCTGATTCGAGAGGTTAGTACGATTTTTGCGCACAGATGCCTTCATCGTCTTGTTGCAGGACGGTTGTAGCAGAGGGGACTAAATTATAATAAGGCGAGTGGTTGTCAGGAATAATCCTATAGCGCTGAACGTCATGTTGAGGTGGGTGTTAAGCCAGTGTGAAATCAAAATTTCCGCATACCAGGCACTATCTTCATAATTCACTCATTATTGGTGACTAAAACTGTTTTGGGCTTTAATAAATTTACACTCCATCGCATTACTATATATTTATCAGACTATTATTATCTCCGAAGAAAGAAGAGCCTGTTCACGTACAGCGCTCCTGATGAAGAATAACGTTAAGGAAATGATTATGCGTAAACTGACTGCTTTATTTGTTGCCTCTACTCTGGCGCTGGGTTCTGCTTCTATGGCTTTTGCTGCGGACACCACAACGGCACCGGCGACGGCTGACTCATCGGCTGCACCGATGAAAATGATGCACCATAAAGGCGAAGGCAAGGGTGGGCCATTTGCGGGCCTGAACCTGACAGAACAACAGCGCCAACAGATGCGCGACATCATGAAGGAATCGCACCAGAAGCGTGGCGCAGGAATGAAAGAGGAGCGTCAGGCACTACATAGTCTGGTCGCTTCCGACAGCTTCGACGAAGCCAAAGCGAAAACGCAAATTGATGCCATCAGCAAAACGCAATCCGAACATATGTTGGAACGCGCGAAAGCTGAAAATAAAATGTATAACCTGCTGACGCCTGAGCAGAAAAAACAATACAATGAGAATTATCAGAAACGCGAACAGAAAATGATGGACCACATGAATAATATGAAGTCGAAAACTACGACTGCACAGTAATAATTTCATGAGGTAAGTAAAAAGGGCCAGATAATAATCTGGCCCTTTTTATTTTTCGTGGCGAAAATATTCACTCCGGCGAGGGTAATGGATAAGTTGCATCCAGTTTGCTGGCAATGTGCTGAAATTGCTCGGTAATAACCTGCGAAAATCGCGGGTCGTTAATATGATAATCCGTTTTTATCAACTGCCGTTTTTTTGTCGGCTGCATCGTGCTTTCCAGCGCTTGAACAAAAGCGTCTAAAGCTAACGGATCCCAAAAGGGCTGCCCTGGCACATCCAGTGCGGAGACCCCGCCTCCGGGGATCACAAAACGTATTTCGCCGGTGCATGCATTCATTTTTTCCCCGATCCAACGTCCTATCTGCGCATTCTCCTGTGGCGTGGTGCGCACCAGTGTAACCTGGGGGTTATGTTGATGGCGTAGGCGTCCGGCATAGCGTGCCGGCACGGTGTCGGGCGACCCAAAATTGATCATGTCCATTGCGCCACAAGACAGTACGCAAGGGATACCGGTACGGGCGATGGCACCGAAACGCTCTTCATTGCAGGGCAGAACACCATCGAACAGATAATCGGCCACCTCAGTGATGGTCAGATCCAGCGCGGCACTGAGCAAACGGCTGTCGATCAACTTTTCCAGTGCTCTACCACCGCTGCCCGTTGCGTGGAATACCAAGCAGTCCCAGTAGGGCTCAAGCGCGGCAACAACGTTTTGTATACAGGGCGTGGTGACACCAAACATTGTCAAACCGAGCGCGGGTTTACCCTCGGCATCATCGTGGGAAGCAAAGCGTACGGCTCCTGCAATCTGGCACGCTGCATTATTCAGGACGCGCCGTGAAATACGGTTGAGACCGGCGATGTCTGTGACGGAGTACAGCATGGTGATATCGCTGTTGCCGACATAGGCCGAGACGTCACCTGCTGCCATGCTTGAGACCATTAATTTTGGCAGGCCAATAGGCAACTGCTGCATTGCTGGGGTGATAATGGCTGTACCGCCGGAACCACCCAGGCCAAGCAGGGCCGCAATATCGTGACGAGTCAAAATAAAGCGTTCGAAAGCGACGGCCATAGCGGCAATGGCTTGGCCCCGGTCATGACAAAATACGGCGTTAGCTCCCTCGGGGTGATAACGGGCAATGTCCGCAGCGCTGATATCGGTGAGTGAGTGCGTGGGAAGAAGACGCGTTGAGAGATCGACGGTCAAAGTAGGTAAAGCGAGGTTGGCGAGTGCCTGGCGAATATACTCCTGTTCTTGTCCTTTGGTATCTGCTGTGGTAGCAATGTAGATAAATTTTGAAGTATCAATCACTGCTTATTCCTGCGGAATTTATAACTTATTTATTAAAATTATAGTGTTATTTATTAATTTGAATCCCTGGTGTTGGCTATTTAATTCTGAATGATTAATATATCTACATAATGAGACGGTAGTGTTATTTATGCAAGGCCAGGTGAGTTCAAAATGAGATGCTAGTCTCATTTTGGCCATCGAATGCCACCGACGAAGTGGAATACTGTCGGTTTTGTGGTTATCGCGTGTTGTCCCGGGACGGGGGAAGCGAACAAGTATGATGAGGTAGCTGTGGTAATAACTGCTTTTCCCATGAAACAGGACCAAACTCTGACGTCGACACGAGCAAGAACCCATCGTTTATTGCTGGCCAGTGCCATGGCGTTGTATGACGAAGGGGTATTTCCTTCCATCACCGAGCTTGCCGCACATGCGCAGGTATCTCGTGCTACTGCCTATCGTTATTTCCCCACCCAAAGTGAATTGATTGCCGCGGTTGTGGCCGAAAGCCTGGGGCCGATTCTGGAATGGCAGCCACAGGATCAGGACGCGCTGAAACGCATTCAGCAACTGCTCACTTTTGCTTATCCCCAAATGGAGCAGCATGAAGGGGCTTTGCGTGCCGCGTTGCAGCTTTCGTTACAGCAGTGGGCGAAAGCGACACCGGGTGAAAAATTTGTCCGCGGTAACCGTAAGCGCCTGCTTAATCTTGCGGTCGAACCACTCCGGGATAAACTGCCGTCTGAAGCCCTGCAACGAGTCATTCATTCTTTTTCTTTGATTTATGGCTCGGAAGTTTTCCTGGTACTGAAAGATATCTGGGGGTTGGATCTCGACGGCATTCAGGATGTAACGCAGTGGATGGCGAAAGCCATTATTCGTCAGGCCGAAGAAGATGCGATGAACAGCAGAAAACCGCTAGCATGATAGTCCAATTTTTACAGCCATTCTCAGCGAAAACCAGCAGATTTCACTGAGTGAGTATTGGCAATTGTTATAATTTAAAGTGATAAAAAGAGCGTTTTAAGCATTTTTAAATAGGCTGGATGGGTGGTCCCCATTCGGCTTTTTTTGTTTCTATTATCTATATTTATCAGATAATTATTTCTGTCTTTTGCTGCGAAAAACGGAGCATACCCCGCCTTTTTTAACCATTGAATTTCCTTATATCTCCCCACCTTATTTGCCCCTTAATTGCATTCTCCTGTGACGTCCCTGCGCCTTTGACACATTAGGCGTGCTTGAGATTGTTGTGCTTTATTTATTTGGTGTTACGAAACTGTTACACAAAAAAATCAATAAGACATTTGCAAACAACAATGGACGGTATCTGGGATGGAAAATAGACGTAAAGGAGTCAAGCCTGTTCAGGCGGCCTTCGGCTGGCCTGAAATTGGTGTTAATCGTGCACAGTGGAGTGCGATGCTTTTTTGCCTGGCGGCGATCGGTGGAGTGCAAGCGGCACCCTATATAGAGAACGGTAAATCGGGTGATCCAGCCAGCTGGCGCAGTAAAGAATTCAACGCAGAATGGGGCCTGGGGGCAATTCACGCCGATCAGGCCTACGCCGCCGGTTATAGCGGAAAAGGCGTAAAGCTTGGCATTTTCGATCAACCGGTATATGCCAAGCATCCGGAGTTCGCCAGCCAAGACAAAGTGATCAATCTGGTCACTACGGGTATCCGCGAATACACCGATCCCTATATTCCCGTGAAAAAAGGGGATGCATTCCGCTATGACGGTACGCCGAGCGTAGATTCTGACGGCACGTTGGGTTCACACGGCACACATGTGGGCGGCATCGCTGCCGGTAATCGTGATGGCGGCGAGATGCACGGTGTGGCGTTCAATGCACAGATCATCAGTGCGGAAAATGGTGATCCGGGGCCGGAGGACGGCATCATTCTCGGCAACGATGGTGCGGTGTATCAAGCGGGCTGGGATGCGCTGATCGCCAGCGGTGCACGCATTATCAACAACAGTTGGGGTATCGGCATCACCGAGAAGTTCGATCAGGGCGGCAAGGATCCGGCCTATCCCCACTTCACGCTCGCCGACGCACAGAAACAGTTCGATCAAATCAAACAAATTGTGGGTACTAAAGCCGGTGGTGCCTATCAGGGTGCGATCGATGCAGCACGCAGCGGCATTGTTACCATTTTTGCCGCCGGCAACGACTACAACCTGAATAACCCGGACGCGATGGCCGGGCTGGCCTACTTTGTGCCAGAAATCGCCCCCAACTGGCTGTCGGTCGCCAGCCTTCAGGATCCGAAGAACACCGGTGATTACAGCATCAGTACCTTCTCCTCACGCTGCGGTTATACCGCCAGCTTCTGCGTTGCCGCGCCGGGCACCAAGGTATACAGCTCGATTATCGAAGGTAACAGCGTTGATAACCTGACCACCGGCTATGCCAAATACAGCGGGACTTCAATGGCGGCACCCCACGTGGCCGGCAGTGTCGCGGTGCTGATGGAGCGCTTCCCGTACATGACCGGTGCGCAGGTTGCCACTGTGTTGAAGACCACCACCACCGATATGGGCGCACCGGGCATCGATGCGCTGTACGGCTGGGGGATGATCAACCTGGGCAAGGCGATTCACGGTCCGGGCATGTTTGTTACCGAGCAGGATATTCCTGAAGAATTTCGGGTTAGTGGGGCTTACGGCCCTGAGCAGTTCGTCGTGAATCTGCCGGGTGTTGGCGCGGTGCTGGACAAGGGCAAACCGACCGAACGTGTGTGTGACGATATTCATTGTGGGCTGGATGTTTGGAGTAACAACATTGCCGGGCATGGTGGCTTGACCAAACAGGGTATCGGCACGTTGGTGCTGACCGGCAATAACAGCTACGCCGGACCCACGCTGATCAATCAAGGTCTGTTGGCGATTAACGGTTCTGTCACGTCGGACGTTAGGGTGCAAAACGCCGGCGTACTGGGTGGCTCCGGTACGGTGGGCTCATTGACCGCGCGCAGTGGCGGCACCGTGGCACCCGGCAACTCGATCGGCATCTTGAACGTAACGAATAACGTCAGCTTCGAACCGGGTTCGCGCTACGCGGTGGAAGTGGCACCGAACGGCCAGAGCGATCGGATCCAAAGTAGCGGATCGGCGACGATCGGCGGCGGTCAGGTCGTGGTGCTGCAAGAGCAAAATACTAATCTGTTGTCGCAAGGCAGCGTGGGTAGCCTGCTCGGTCAGCAGTACAACATCCTGACTGCCCAGCAGGGTATTAGCGGGCAGTTTACCTCTGCTTCAACGTTCTCTCCTTTCCTGGATGCCGATCTGGCTTACCAACCGAATCAGGTCACGCTGAGCGTCGGCCGTAACGACACCTCCTTTGCCAGCGTGGCGCAAACGCAAAACGAGCGTGCGGTGGCGGCCGCGGCAGACGCGCTGGCGGCGGGCAACCCGGTGTTCGAGAGCATCCTGAATGCCGGTTCGGCCGGGGAGGCCCGTCAGGCCTTCCGCCAGCTGTCGGGGCAAATTCACGCGGACATCGCCTCGGCACAGGTCAACGACAGCCGCTACCTGCGTGATGCATTGAACGGCCGCCTGCGTCAGGCGGAAGGGTTGGCAACGTCATCGGACATCAAGGCGGACGACGACGGCGGAGCCTGGGCGCAGCTGCTGGGCGCCTGGGACCATGCGTCGGGCGATGCCAATGCCACGGGTTATCAGGCATCGACCTACGGCGTGCTGGTGGGGCTGGACTCTGCGCTGGCGGATGAATGGCGGCTCGGGGTGGCAACGGGCTACACCCGGACGTCACTGGACGGGGGCTACGGCTCGAACGCGGACAGCGACAACTACCACCTGGCGGTGTACGGCGGCAAACAGTTCGGTGAACTGGCGCTGCGTGCCGGCGGGGGTTACACCTGGCACCGCTTCGACACCTCACGCTCGGTCAATTACGGCATGCAGTCAGATCGTGAAACCGCGAAATACAGTGCGCGCACGGAGCAGGTGTTTGCCGAAGCGGGTTACAGCGTGAAGGCGGGCTGGGTCAATCTGGAGCCGTTCGCCAACCTGGCGTACATCAACTTCCAGAACAACGGTATTGCGGAAGACGGCGGGGCGGCGGCGTTGCACGGCGACAAACAGCACACCGACGCCACGGTATCAACGCTGGGTCTGCGTGCGGATACCGAGTGGCAGGCGAGCAAAACCACGTCGGTGGCGCTGCGCAGCGAACTGGGTTGGCAGCATCAGTACGGGGATCTGGATCGCGGTACCGGGCTGAAATTCAACGGCGGCAGTTCCCCGTTTGTGGTGAACAGCGTGTCGGCATCGCGTGACGGTGCGGTGCTGAAGGCCAGTGCAGAAGTGGCGGTGAACAAGAATGCCACCCTGTCGCTGGGCTATGGCGGCCTGCTGTCGCAAAACTATCAGGACAACAGCGTTAACGCCGGTTTTACCTGGCATTTCTGATCTTAAAAAACTGAGGGACAAACCGCCTCACTGGGTGGCGGTTTGACTAAAACAAAAAGGATAAGGGAATGAAGCAAGCTACAGGAAAGAATAAACCGGCATTGGCGCCGACGTGGAAACTGAACGCCCTATTGTGTGCGTTGCTGGCAGCCGGAGGTGTACAGGCCACGCCTTATACGGAAGGGGGGAAGTTGGGCGATCCAGCCAGCTGGCGCAGCGATGAATTCAAGGCGAACTGGGGGTTGGGGGCGATCCACGCTGATGAAGCCTATGCGGCAGGTTATACCGGTAAAGGGCAAAAGGTGGGGATCTTCGATACCCCAGTGAACAAACACCCTGAATTTGCGGGTGACGGCAAGCTGGTGAATGTGGTTACCGAGGGTTACCGCGCCTATACCGATCCGCACCGTGATGGGATTAAGGCCGGGGATCGTTTCTACTTCGATGGAACCTTCCACTTCTACAGTGGTACTCAAGGCCTGCTGAGCAATCACGGTGTACACGTGGCTGGCATCAGCGGGGCTAACCGTGACGGAACCGGCATGCACGGCGTGGCGTTTGACTCACAGATCATCAGTGTTGATAACGACAATGACGGCCCGGCCTATGGCGAGTTCCTCGGGCTGGATGGCAGCGTGACCAATGCGGGTTGGCAGGCGATGATCAAAAGCGGCGTACGGGTGATCAACAACAGCTGGGGGGTCAGTATTCCGGATTTCCTTTCGGATAATGGCAAAAAACCGGATGCCCTGCATTTCGAGTTAAAAGATGCACAGGAACAGTTTGACCAGGTGAAACCTTTGCTGGGTAGCCTGGCGGGAGCGGGTTATCAGGGCGCGATTGACGCCGCCCGTAAAAACATTCTGGTGTTGTTCGCTGCCGGTAACGACGGTAACTACAACCAACCGGATGTGATCAGCGGCTTGGCCTATTTTGTGCCGGATATTGCGCCTAACTGGCTGTCTGTTGCCAGCGTCGCACAGGATGATGCTTCCACCAACACTGTGCCTTATACCATCAGCAGCTTCTCTTCACGCTGTGGCTATACCGCCAGTTTCTGCGTCTCGTCGCCGGGCAGTAAAATCTACAGCACCGTGGCCAACGGTTCAGATCCTCATCAGTTGGTCTCTGACTATGGCAATAAGAACGGCACCTCAATGGCGACGCCACACGTAACCGGTGCGGTTGCTGTATTACTCCAACGTTTCCCGTACATGACGTCAGCGCAAATTGCCGACGTGCTGAAAACCACCGCGACCGATATGGGCGCTCCGGGCATCGATGCGCTGTACGGCTGGGGGATGATCAACCTGGGCAAGGCGATTAATGGGCCAGGGATGTTCTACACCGTCGAAGATATTCCTGAAGAATTCCGCATTCCGGATCCGACAGGGGTTGCGTATGGTTCCTCGCAGTTTATCGCCAACATTCCAGGCCAAGGGGCTGAGATCGATCGCGGCACGCTGCAGGCGCGTATTTGTGATGACTACCATTGTTCGGTGGAAGTGTACTCCAACGATATTCACGGCCACGGCGGCCTGACGAAGGAAGGTCAGGGGGCACTGGTGTTGACCGGTACCAACACCTACACCGGTCCAACGTGGGTCAATACCGGTCTGCTGGCGATTAACGGTTCTGTCACGTCGGACGTTAGGGTGCAAAACGCCGGCGTACTGGGCGGTTCTGGTACGGTGGGCTCATTGACCGCGCGCAGTGGCGGCACCGTGGCACCCGGCAACTCGATCGGCACCTTGAATGTGACGAATAACGTCAGCTTCGAACCGGGTTCGCGCTACGCGGTGGAAGTGGCACCGAACGGCCAGAGCGATCGGATCCAAAGCAGCGGATCGGCGACGATCGGCGGCGGTGAAGTCGCGGTCTCGCTGGAGAACAGCACCAACCTGCTGTCGCAAAGTGACGTCCGTAGCCTGCTCGGCCAGCAGTACAACATCCTGACCGCCCAGCAGGGCGTCAGCGGGCGGTTTGATACGGTGGTGCCAAATTACCTGTTCCTCGGCACCGGCCTGACTTACCAACCGAATCAGGTCACGCTGAGCGTCGGCCGTAACGACACCTCCTTTGCCAGCGTGGCGCAAACGCAAAACGAGCGTGCGGTGGCGGCAGCGGCAGACGCGCTGGCGGCGGGCAACCCGGTGTTCGAGAGCATCCTGAATGCCGGTTCAGCCGGGGAGGCCCGTCAGGCCTTCCGCCAGCTGTCGGGGCAAATTCACGCGGACATCGCCTCGGCACAGGTTAACGACAGCCGTTACCTGCGTGATGCATTGAACGGCCGCCTGCGTCAGGCAGAAGGGTTGGCAACCTCGCCAGACATCAAGGCGGACGACGACGGCGGTGCCTGGGCGCAGCTGCTGGGCGCCTGGGACCATGCGTCGGGCGATGCCAATGCCACGGGTTATCAGGCATCGACCTACGGCGTGCTGGTGGGGCTGGACTCGGCGCTGGCGGATGAATGGCGGCTTGGGGTGGCAACGGGCTACACCCGGACGTCACTGGACGGCGGCTACGGTTCGAACGCGGACAGCGACAACTACCACCTGGCGGTATACGGCGGCAAACAGTTCGGTGAACTGGCGCTGCGTGCCGGCGGGGGTTACACCTGGCACCGCTTCGACACCTCACGCTCGGTCAATTACGGCATGCAGTCAGATCGTGAAACCGCGAAATACAGTGCACGCACGGAGCAGGTGTTTGCCGAAGCGGGTTACAGCGTGAAGGCGGGCTGGGTCAATCTGGAGCCGTTCGCCAACCTGGCGTACATCAACTTCCAGAACAACGGTATTGCGGAAGACGGCGGGGCGGCGGCGTTGCACGGCGACAAACAGCACACCGACGCCACCGTATCGACGCTGGGTCTGCGTGCGGATACCGAGTGGCAGGCGAGCAAAACCACGTCGGTGGCGCTGCGCAGCGAACTGGGTTGGCAGCATCAGTACGGGGATCTGGATCGCGGCACCGGGCTGAGATTCAACGGCGGCAGTTCCCCGTTTGTGGTGAACAGCGTGTCGGCATCGCGTGATGGTGCGGTGCTGAAGGCCAGTGCAGAAGTGGCGGTGAACAAGAACGCTACCCTGTCGCTGGGCTATGGCGGCCTGCTGTCGCAAAACTACCAGGACAACAGCGTTAACGCCGGTTTTACCTGGCGCTTCTAATCCTTTTACCTGAGTGGTCATGAGGGGGTCAGCTTGCTGGCCCCCTTTTTTGCATGAATTAGCCGCTCATGCTCAGAAAGGCGCAGGTTTATCTCTCGTCGTCTTAGGGTAAAAAAGGCAAGAAAAAACCGGGACCCTTGCGGATCCCGGTTCAAATGCGGGTAAAACAGATTAGCGCTTACGGCCCATATTTCGGAGAGAGTCTGGTGCATACATTCTCTCAGAGTAACAACCGAAACGAGCTTTCCCTGGTGTCATTATGATTATTTGGTGGTGCGATTTTACTGTTGTTATATTTTTATTGTGGTGTTGCTGTGTGTCTCTTCTGGTACCATGTTTGACTATATAATGTGGTATGTCAAGCAATGTTTAGATTGTACATTGTATGATATACCAGTTTTTGAGCGCTTTTTTTGCACGGCAAGTACGAAAACGACTGAAAAAACAGCAAAAAAAAATCGAAGGAAAAAATGGATAATAATCACCAGAAATTCGATTCACAGTCGATTGCAAACCGGGTTAGGGAACTGTTTGTACATTATGGGATTGGTAAGCGTCAGCATGCGAAAGAGCTCAGTCGGATTCTGGATCTCAGCTTTTCACATGCACACCGTAAGCTGAAGGGCCAAAGCCCTTGGACGCTGGAACAAATTAGCCACGTCGCGGCGGCATTAGGGGAAAGCCCGGCAGCGATAGTGGATACGGGTACAGAACATGACATCTCTGCACAAACTATTGCACGGGATGCCATCTTTTATGTTGGCGGTGTGGAATTAGCCTGCGTTGGCTATATCGGTCATGAGTTGGTTGGCGGGCGGACATCGGAATATGTCGCGTTACAACAGGCTGGGCAGTGGTGTCTTTATCGTTCAGATGATGCACCGCAAGGGCAACGGTATTGTGTGGAGCTGATTGAGCTCCGTCCTGCTGCCGTTGAAGACGAGCGGTTAAGCATTGCGGTACTCGACGACTCACACCAGGCCGCTGACGAACTGACAAAATACCTTAACGGGCGTGGTTTCCATGCCGTCGCTTTTTACGATGTCAGCAGTTTCTGTTTGGCGCTGCAACAAAGTCTGTTCGATGGTTATGTGGTCGACTGGTTGATTGGCCAGGAAACGGTGGTGCGATGCATCGAAACCATCCGTGCTTCGGACAACCCGGATGCGCCGGTTCTGGTGCTCACGGGCCAATTGGGGACCGATCAGCGCGAATCCGAAATCGCCAGGGCGATGCGTGACTATGACGTATTGGGGCCGTATGAAAAACCCGTGCGGCTCCATGTCATTGAAGCCGCACTGTTGCGGTGTTTTAATCTTTAACGAGCAGTGAAGCCAGCGTCGTTGACAAGGCATCAAGCCGTACTGGCTTCATTAAATAGCTGTCGAACAGCGCCCGCTGCTCGGCAGACAGCTGCTCCGGGGTATAGGCGCTGATGCCAACAATCGGAATATGACGATTGGGCCCACGCTGGCTACGCAGTTGTTTCGCCAACGCAGCGCCATCAATACCCGGCATTTGCAGGTCTAACAGCAACGCGTCGTAAGGACGTCTAAGCAACTTTTGCAGCGCACGTTCGGGTGAATTGCACAGTTCATGTTGATAGCCCAGTTTGTCCAGCAGCGCGGCAAAGGCGTCGCTCACGGATTTATTGTCATCCACCACTAAAATATGTTGCTGCTTGTCCATCAGGCCACGCTGGTGCGGCAATTTTTCGCCTTGCTCCTCGTCGTCGGTAATGTCGACGGGAATACTGACGATAAAGGTACTGCCTTTTTTGATCTCGCTGTAGACAGTGATCGTGCCATTGAGCAGCGTCACCAGCCCATGCACAATCGCTAATCCCATGCCTACACCGCCATACTGGCGGGTATGAGATTGATCCAATTGAGTGAAGGGCCTGAATATTTGGTCAAGCATCTCCTTTTCAATACCAATACCGGTATCAGTCACCTCAATAATCAATGAATTACCCGTGGGCTGGCGTCGCAGGCAACTGTGCAGCGTGATGGTGCCGCTTTCGGTATATTTGAACGCGTTGGTCAGCAGGTTGACGATAATCTGCCTGATGCGCAGCGGATCGGAATGTATCTGCAGATGACCGCATTCAATTTCGCACAACAGCGTCACCTGTTCTTTCTGGCTGAGCGTCTCGATTTCATGCGCCGTGTCTTCGATCAGCCGTTGAGCGTCAAACGGTGCGAGACGCAGCTCCATCATGCCGCTGTCCAAATGGGCATAATCGGTGAGGTCTTTCATCTGGCTTTCAATTTGCTGTGCGGCAATCTCCAACCGTTGGAAAGTATCCGCATGTTCGGCCGACACCTTGGTATTCACCAGCACGTCAATGGCAGACATAATGCTCTGCAGCGATGTGCGTAACTCGTGGCCAATGGCGCCCAGAAAGGCATTCTTGGTGCGGGTGGCTTTCTCCGCTTCTATTGCTTTGGCTTGTTGCCGGATGGTCAGGCGCTGCTGGCGGAACATAATCAGCGTAATGGCAATAAGCGCAATCACTGAAAACATCACGATCACCAGACCATAAAAAATGATGTGTCGTTTTTCGATATAGTCTTCGTAGGCGGCGGTGCGCTGCTTCACTTCTGCATGATCGGTCAGGTTGGCCATTTCAATCGAGTAGGGCTTGATTTGCCTCATGGCCTGCGAAATGAGTGAGAAATCAATCTTCGGGCTGTTCAGCAAATTATCAATCTGATCCATTTTCTGGCGCATATGTGCGACAACCTCGGGGTAGCCCGGTTCGGCATACAGAGGTTGGGTCGACTCAGACACCGTTTCCAACACGTAGAAACGGGAATAAAGG
This sequence comes from Serratia sp. CoH_134_PS_4, assembly GCF_058190535.1. NCBI lineage: Bacteria > Pseudomonadati > Pseudomonadota > Gammaproteobacteria > Enterobacterales > Yersiniaceae > Serratia > Serratia sp. CoH_134_PS_4. The sequence continues at coordinate 188,432 of NZ_JBXWKI010000009.1, read as the reverse complement.
ATTTCAAATTTGAGGCGCAGATCTTCGCTATCGACCTGTGGTGCGTTTTTCTGCTGTTCGACCAGCGTTTCAAATTCGGCAAGCTTGATAGCAAATTTGGCGATCGACCAAGAATAATTTTCCTGCGTGCCGGCAATAGCATACAACCCTTTTTTGGACAGCGTTGCGCTGTAGTAATACAGCGTCACCGCGGAGGCAACCAGGAAAAGGGCAGCAAAAATAGCCGGGATTGCCAGCCTGCTGTTGTTTTTAAACCCTGTGAATTTCATTTAATCACGATCCTGTCCACTTGCCAGATAAAGCGTGAGTTGTAGAGCGGGGAGTTCAACTCAGGCCCAGCGGCATCCCTGGGATAAACCAAAAACAGCGGTCCGAAGTTTCTGATCTTCAGCATTTCGCCGTCCATCTTGTAGGCCAAAATCATATTGTATTTCTCAACGTCAGACAGCGGGACGTCGATGTAATAATCGTTTAACGCATAAAACGTCAGCGTACTGCCCTTGGCGCCAACCCGGGCCAAAATGTCCGCGACGGCAATCCCTTCAAACTTTCTTTGGGGCGTCCAAGAGGTTGACGTGGTAATGCTGTGCACCGGCATTGCCAACAGTTGTTTATCGGTAAACAGATAGCTTTTCTTTACCGGATCGGTCGTATTTTGGATGTCTCCCGCAACCTCCAAAGTAAAACTGAGTGCGCTGGATTGGACGATCGCCAGCGAAAAAAGTGCCAGCGTGAAGTTTTTAAAAAGAGTGAACAGCATCGGTGTTCTCCAGTGTTGCGGGTGCTTATATGAGCGCCGTCCATGTGGTCAGGCAAAATAATGGCAGAAAATGGACGTTTGTGTTGAGGGGAATGGTAAAGAGCACGAAAAGAAAAGGCCAGGAATTACCCTGGCCTGATGTTATGCCGTTTTTAATGCTTAACGCATGGTAACGAACTCTTCCGCGGCGGTCGGGTGGATCGCGACGGTGTTGTCGAAGTCTTTCTTGGTTGCACCCATCTTAATGGCCACGGCGAAGCCCTGTAGGATTTCGTCCATACCGAAGCCGATACCGTGCAGGCCGACGATCTTCTCTTCTTTGCCCACGCACACCAGTTTCATGCGGCACGGCTGGCGGTGCTGCGTTACGGCGCTGTACATGGCGGTGAAGGAAGATTTGTACACTTTCACGTTCTCTGCACCGAACTTCTCAATCGCTTCCGGTTCGGTCAGGCCAATGGTGCCGATCGGCGGGTGGCTGAAGACCACGGTAGCGATGTTGCTGTAATCCAGGTGCTCTTCCGGTTTGTTGTTAAACAGGCGCTCGGACAGGCGACGGCCGGCGGCCACGGCGACAGGCGTCAGTTCGACGGCACCGGTGTTATCACCCACGGCGTAAATACCCTTAACGTTGGTATTTTGGTATTTATCGACGTCGATATAGCCTTTTTCGTTGGTTTTCACCCCGGTTACGGCCAGGTTCAGGTTATCGGTCGCAGGTTCGCGGCCAATCGCCCATACCAGGCTGTCGACGGTGAATTCCTTGCCGTTTTCCAACTGCAACGTCAGGCTACCGTCAGCGTTTTTGACGATGGCTTTCGGTACCGATTCGGTGTGCAGGCTTGGCCCTTCGGTGTTCATCACTTCCACCAGGGTGTCGACAATCATCGGATCGAAGGTGCGCAACGGTGCGTGTTTACGCACGAACAGGTGCGTTTCGGCCCCCAGCGCGTTCAATACACCGGCGATTTCCACCGCGATATAGCCCGCGCCGACAATGGCAACGCGTTTTGGCATGGCGTCCAGGTCGAAGAAGCCATCAGAATCGATACCGTATTCTGCACCCGGAATATTAGGGTGGCTCGGGCGGCCGCCGGTAGCGATCAGGATATGGTCGGCGGTGATTTTCTCACCGTTGACTTCCACCGTGTGCGCGTCGATAAAGCGTGCAAAGCCTTTGATCACGTCGACTTTGTTTTTGCCGAGCACGTTGTCGTAAGACGTATGGATACGGTCGATATACGCGGTGCGGTTAGCGACCAGCTTTTTCCAGTCAAACGCGTTGACGGTGGTATCGAAGCCGTAATCTGGGCCGTACATATGGATGGCCTCGGCGATCTGCGCCGCGTGCCACATGACTTTTTTCGGTACACAACCCACGTTGACGCAGGTGCCGCCCAGTTCTTTGGCTTCAATCAATGCGCATTTCTGGCCATACATGGCTGCCCGGTTGATCGATGCGATGCCGCCGCTGCCGCCGCCAATTGCTAGATAATCGTAATGTTTGGTCATCTGGGATTTCCATGAATTGTGTGAATCGAAGAGCGTAAGAGTTTAACGCCTGATCCAGGTTTGTCGCAAAGGTTGCGTCGATGGTTGTGATAGGTCGGATAAAGGCGCGGCTGGCCGCGCCCCGGACGCTTATTCCGGTACCACCCAGTTCACCAAATGGTGGCCATGCCCTGACGGCACCAATATTTTGTGCAACCATGGCAGCACGTTTTTCATCTGTTGTTCCAGCTTCCACGGCGGGTTAATCACGATCATGCCAGAAGCCGTCATACCGCGTTGGTCACTGTCGGGTTTAACCGCCAGTTCGATCTGCAGAATATTGCGGATACCGGTAGCTTCCAGCTCTTTTAGCATGCGCTTGATCTGCTGGCGCATAACCACCGGATACCACAGCGCGTAGGTGCCGGTGGCAAAGCGCTTGTAGCCTTCCTGCAGGCCTTTGATCACGTCCTGGTAATCGGTTTTCATCTCGTACGGCGGGTCCATCAGGATCAGCCCACGGCGTGACAGGGGGGGCAACTGTGACTTCAACTGTTGGTAGCCATCGGCGCGTTGCACCTTGGCGCGTTCGTCCTTTTGGAACTCACCGCGCAGGAGCGGGAAGTCGCTCGGGTGCAGTTCTGTCAGGTGGATTTTATCCTGCGGGCGCAGCAATTCGCGGGCAATCAGCGGCGAGCCAGGGTAGTAGCGCAGCTTTTCGGTACGGTTAAAGTGGTGCACGACACGCATGTAGGCCGCCAGTTCTTCCGGCAGATCGTCTCGTTGCCACAGCAGACCGATGCCTTCCAGGTATTCCCCAGTGCGTTCGGCATGCTCACCGCTGAGCTGATAGCGCCCTGCGCCGGAATGGGTATCCAGATACAGGAAGGGCTTCTCTTTTTCTTTCAGCGACTCAATGATCAGGCTCTGAACGGTGTGCTTGAGCACGTCGGCGTGGTTGCCGGCGTGGAAACTGTGGCGGTAACTTAACATGGCTTGTGGTAATTCCTTGTGCTCCTGACGGAGCCGGCTGAACAGAATAAGGCTTATATTCTGCACAGTATAAACTGTCTGGGCGGGAAAAACTGAAATGCGTTACCGCAGACCCTCTATCAAGGAGCAGGGCAATGACTGAATCGGCAATTTTAGCTAATTATCCCGGCGCATCGCGCTGGTCATTCGGCGACAGCCCGGCACTGGCGGACGCGCTGTTGCAATTGGTGCTCGACGGCCAAAAAACCGCAACCTGTTGTTCATATGCCGCTTATCAACAAGAGCAGGCGCCGTTGGTCGGGGATTATAACGTCGTTCTTGATGGCCGCGGCAAACCGGCCTGCGTTATCAGGATCCTGTCCCTGAGGCGGGTTCGCTATGCCGATGTCACGGCCGAAATGGCGGCGCTGGAAGGCGAGGGAGATCAGAGCCTGGCATTTTGGCGGCAGGAGCATCAGGCGTTTTTTACCCGGGAAGGCACCTTTTCGCCGCAGATGTGGCTGATGTTTCAACAGTTCGAGTTGGTTGACGTCCTAGAGTGATGCCGCAGGTGGCTCCAGGGCGGCAACCACCTGCTCGCGCAACCAGCTGTGGGCTGGATCGAGGTGAGAACGTTCATGCCAGACCATCACCATGTCATAGCCTGGCAGTGCCAGCGGTGCTGGGCAGGTGCGCAGATCGCCCAGCAGTTCACCCAGCATGCGTGAAGGCAGCATGGCCACCATGTCGGATCTTGCCAGCAGCGTGGGGATAAACAGGAAGTGCGGCAGCGACATCACGACGCGCCGTGCTAATCCCTGCGCTTCCAACAGCGTGTCGATCAGGGTACGAAAACCGCCTCCGTCCTGTGAAACCATGACAAATTCAAGCTGGCAGAACTGCTCCAGCGAGGGCGGGGTTTGCAATAACGGATGGTCATGACGGCCTACCAGCAGGTAGTTCTCGTGAAACAACGGGCGATGACGCAGCTCGGCAGGGGCTTCTTCACGGGCCAGAAAGCCCAGATCGATCACGCCGTCGGCCAGGTCGCGACTCATGGTTTTGGGTGAGGCTTCGCGGATCGCCAGACGGGATTTCGGCGCAGCCAGCCGCAGTGTGGGCAGCATTGGCAGCAGAATGGCGTATTCGGCCGCGTCGGCGGCGGCCAGTTGCCAGGTCATTTCGGCCTGCAGCGGATCAAACGGCTGTTCTGCGGCCACTAAACGGCCGAGATCGGACAGCGTTTGGCGCAGCGGCGTTAGCAGACCGAGTGCGCGTGCCGTGGGCAACATGCCGCGTGAGCCAGGCAGCAGCAGCGGATCATGGTAAATCTCGCGCAGTTTGGCGAGCTGAATGCTGACCGAAGGCTGGCTAAGATTAAGGCGTGCCGCCGCCCGCGTCACGTTACGTTCAGTGAGCAGCGCTTCCAGCGTGACCAACAAATTGAGATCGACTCGCTTTAAATTGTTGATAACTATCCCTCGTATTAAATCTATCAATTTCAACTATAGCGCTAATCCCCCTACCGTGAAATGGACGTCGGAAACGCCGACGAAACCGCAACGGATAAGGGCGAGATGATGAAATTGAGCGAGTACGTTAACTACGATGCGCTGGGGTTGGCCGAACTGGTACAGCACGGCGAAGTCAGTGCGCAAGAGTTGCAACAGACGGCACAGGCCGCCGTTGCGGCGGTAAACCCAAGAATTAATGCGGTGGTGGAACATTGGGGGCAGCCGCAACCTGAGGGTGAAGGCCCACTGTCAGGCGTGCCTTTCCTGATTAAGGACATCGCCATCAGCATGGCCGGTAAGCGTCTCGAGTTGGGGAGTCGATTGGCGCAGGGCAATATCGCAGCGGCAGACAGCCATCTGATGAGCAATGTTCGTCGAGCCGGGCTGGTGACTTTCGGTCGTACCACTACGCCAGAGATGGCGTTCAGCACCACCACCGAAGCGGTGCTTTACGGCGCGACGCGTAATCCCTGGAACCCGGATTTTAGCGCGGGTGGCTCCAGTGGGGGCGCCGGCGCGGCGGTTGCCGCCGGGATCGTGCCAATCGCTCATGCCACCGACGCCGCGGGATCGATCCGGGTTCCCGCCTCGTCAAATGGGCTATTTGGCCTCAAACCGACACGTGGGCGGGTATCCCATGGCCCGGCGATGGACGAAGTGTTCAACGGTTTTGGTGTTCAACTGGGGCTCAGCCGCACAGTGCGCGACAGCGCAGCGCTACTGGATGCCCTGCAGCATCCGCATCCCGGCGAACCCTATTACACGGCACCGCCAGAGCACACTTGGCTGTCACAGGTTACGTCCGAACCCGGCCGACTGCGTATTGGTATGATGACTCAGGCGTGGAACGGCGGGAAAACCGATCCGCAAATCGCCCAGGCCACGGCCAATACCGCCGTGCTGCTGGGTGAGTTGGGCCATCAGGTGAGCGAAGTCGACATGGCGATTGGCGTCAGTTGGCAGGCGTTGGTGTTCGCCAATGCGCAAATCTGGTGTGCCAATCTGGTGGGTTGGGTCGATGGCCTGAGCCAGGCGACAGGGCGGCCTGTATCAACCGACACGCTGGAGCCGGAAACGCTGGCCTGTTACCGCTACGGGTTGGCCGCCAGGGCGGTGGATATGGTGGCGGCGCTTGAGGTGCGTAACCGGGTGACCCGTGCCGTCGCGGCGTATTTTCAGCAGTACGACCTGCTGCTGACGCCGACCCTGCCTGACTTGCCTTGGCGGCTCGGCCGTTACGGCACAGGGACGGCGGACATGAGCGGCCTGGAGTGGACGGCGCACTTATTCGATCACTCGCCTTTTACGCCGGTATTTAATGTGGCTGGCGTGCCTGCGATGTCAGTCCCCCTGGCGCACGATAAACAACATAACCTGCCGATAGGCATGCAATTTGTGGCCGGTTTTGGCCGTGAGGATCAGCTCTTGCAACTGGCAGGGCAACTGGAGCGGGCAGCGCCCTGGCATCATCGGTCTCCGGCCATTTGGGCAGGAAATGCAGGGGAATAGCAGTCAAAAGGCAAAATATCGGCTATGTTGCTGAAGGGCCTTTTACGGCGGGCCGTTGGCTCGCCGCTGCATTCAGGAGGGGACGATGAACTGCATATTTTGCGAAATGGTGGCGGGCAGGGTGCCGTGCCATAAAATCTGGGAGGACGATAACCATATGGCGTTCCTTTCCATCTACCCGAATACCGAGGGTTTCAGCGTGGTGATCCCCAAGGCGCATTATGAGAGCTACGCCTTTGCACTGCCGGATGAGGTGCTCAGCGAACTGATGCTGGCCACCAAGCGGGTCGCGCAATTGCTCGACCGGGCGTTTGACGACGTGGGGCGCTGCGGCATGGTATTTGAAGGCTTTGGCGTCGACCATGTGCATGCCAAGCTGATTCCGATGCACGGTACCGCTGTGCTGGCGGAGTGGCAACCGATTGAATCGAAATCAGTGAAGTTCTTCGAACGCTATGAAGGCTACCTGTCTTCCCACGACGCAGCGCGTGCCGATGACGAGCATCTGGCCGCGTTGGCAGCGCAGATCCGTGGTTATCAGGACTGAATCGATGGATAGGTTTATAGGGCGGCTGTGTGCGGCCCTGTTTTGTCTGGCTGCGTTTCAGGTTCAGGCAATGGAGAGTTGCACGACCAATAGGCAGGGTAATCCTCCGCATAACCGTTCGTTTTAGCCGCGATGAAAAAGCCAAAGTGAGGCTAAGTGGCGTACCGTTCCGTTAGACGGCACTATCTATCAACGCCCGGCCATTGATTTTCCTGCTCCTTGGCTCCATGTTAGATATTCATACGCATTTTAAGGCCTGCCCGTTGCGGCGGGCCCCAACGCTAATCAGGACTGCCCTATGACAAATCCGTTGCTGACCCCGTTTTCCCTGCCGCCGTTTTCCGCCATTCGCCCTGAAGATATCGTGCCTGCGGTGCAATCCGCGTTGGCCGATTGCCGCGCTGCGGTAGAGCGCGTTGTCGCGCAGCCGGGGCCATTCACCTGGGATAACCTGTGTCAGCCGCTGGCGGAGTCTGACGATCGCCTGTCGCGCATCTGGTCGCCGATTGGGCATCTGAATTCGGTAAAAAACAGCCCGGAGCTGCGCGCGGCCTATGAGCAGGCGTTGCCGTTGCTGTCTGAGTACGGCACCTGGGTTGGGCAGCACGAAGGCTTGTACCAGGCTTATCGCAGCCTGAAAGAAGGGGCGGCATTCAATGACCTGAGTGCGCCACAGCGTAAGTCGGTAGAAAATGCGCTGCGTGATTTTGAATTGTCAGGCATCGGCCTGTCACCGGAAAAACAGCGTCGCTACGGCGAGATCGTCGCGCGTCTGTCCGAACTGGGTTCCACATACAGCAACAATGTTCTCGACGCGACGATGGGCTGGAGCAAGCTTATCACTGATAAAGCTGAGCTGAGCGGCCTGCCGGAAAGCGCATTGGCTCAGGCTCAGGCAATGGCGCAGGCCAAAGAGCAGGACGGCTGGTTGTTGACGCTGGATATGCCGAGCTATTTGCCCGTGCTCACCTACGGCGACAACCGTGCACTGCGTGAAGAGATGTATCGCGCGTTTGCTACCCGTGCTTCCGATCAGGGGCCGAATGCCGGCAAGTGGGACAACAGCGACGTGATGGCGGAAACGCTGGCGCTGCGCCACGAACTGGCCCAGTTGTTGGGCTTTGACAGCTACGCCGACAAGTCGTTGGCGACCAAAATGGCCGAAAACCCGGAGCAGGTGCTCGGTTTCCTGAACGATCTGGCCAAACGTGCCCGTCCCCAGGCTGAGCAAGAGCTGGCTCAACTGCGTGCCTTCGCCAAACAACATTACGGTGTGGATGAGCTGGAAGCCTGGGACATCACCTATTACGGCGAAAAGCAGAAGCAACATCTGTTCTCGATCAGCGACGAGCAACTGCGCCCGTACTTCCCGGAACAGCGCGTGGTGGAAGGGCTGTTCGAAGTGGTTAAACGTATTTACGGCATCACTGCCAAAGAGCGCAAGGATGTGGATACCTGGCATCCAGAGGTCCGCTTCTTTGACCTGTTCGACGCGAGCGGCGAGCTGCGCGGTAGCTTCTATCTTGACCTGTACGCACGCGAGAACAAGCGCGGTGGGGCATGGATGGACGACTGTGTCGGCAGCCTGCGCAAGGCCAACGGCGAGTTGCAAAAACCGGTTGCTTACCTGACCTGTAACTTCAACCGGCCGCTGGGCGACAAGCCAGCGCTGTTCACGCATAACGAAGTGACTACGTTGTTCCATGAGTTTGGTCACGGTCTGCACCATATGCTGACTCAGATCGACACCGCGGGCGTTTCCGGCATCAGCGGTGTGCCATGGGATGCCGTCGAACTGCCGAGCCAGTTTATGGAAAACTGGTGCTGGGAGCCGGAAGCGCTGGCGTTTATCTCCGGTCATTACCAGAGTGGCGAGCCGTTGCCGAAAGAGATGCTCGACAAGCTGCTGGCCGCCAAAAACTACCAGGCGGCGCTGTTCATTCTGCGTCAGTTGGAATTCGGTCTGTTCGATTTCCGCATGCACGCCGAATACAACCCTTCACGGGGCGCACAGATCTTGCCAACACTGGCGGAAGTGAAAAAAAGGGTAGCAGTCGTGCCTTCACCAAGCTGGGGCCGTTTCCCGCATGCTTTCAGCCATATCTTTGCCGGTGGTTACGCAGCGGGTTACTACAGCTACCTGTGGGCGGAGGTGCTGTCGGCCGATGCGTATTCGCGCTTTGAAGAAGAGGGGATTTTCAACGCCGAAACCGGCAAGTCCTTCCTCGACAACATCCTGTCGCGCGGCGGTTCTGAAGAACCGATGGAACTGTTCAAACGCTTCCGTGGCCGTGAGCCGCAGCTGGATGCTATGCTGCGCCATTACGGTATTAAAGGATAACCCCACCGGTGAGCGTGTGTTTATTGTGTGAAGAAGGCGCCGATCCCGGCGCCTTGTCTATTCTGGCGGAACGCTGGCAGTTAACCTCGGACGACGACGCGCTGAAGGCGCTGGTATTGACGCCTGAACGGTTGGAGCTGCGTAAGCGTGACGAACCCAAACTCGGGGCGATCTACGTCGATTTCATTTCCGGCGCTATGGCGCATCGGCGCAAATTTGGCGGCGGACGGGGTGAGGCTGTGGCGAAGGCCGTCGGCATCAAGGGCAGCTATCTGCCGGACGTGGTGGACGCCACTGCCGGTCTGGGGCGCGATGCTTTTGTGCTGGCGTCGCTGGGCTGCAAGGTGCGGATGCTGGAACGTAACCCTGTGGTGGCGGCATTGCTGGACGATGGCCTACAGCGCGGCTATCAGGATGCGGAAATCGGCCCGTGGTTGCGTGAGCGTATGACGTTGTTGCACGCTTCCAGCCTGACGGCGCTGGGTGATATTGAGCCACGGCCGGAGGTCGTGTATCTGGACCCGATGTACCCGCACAAGCAGAAGAGTGCGCTGGTGAAGAAAGAAATGCGGGTATTCCAGTCGCTGGTGGGCAGCGACGATGACGCCGATGGCCTGCTGGAACCGGCACGCCGTTTGGCGACCAAGCGCGTAGTGGTAAAGCGCCCGGATTACGCCCCGCCGTTGGCCAACGTGCCGGCGCATGCGGCGTCGACCACCAAGAGTCACCGTTTCGATATTTATATGCCCTATCCACGGTAATTTGGACGCAGCATGCTGCGTCCCTGCAAGCCACCTTGATACAACGCCAATTATTTAGGGCATAGAGGGCGAAATAGGGAGGTATTCATTGATCCACCTCCCAATTTTATTTTTTACCTTGCAAAGATACTAGCAAGCTTGTGTTCCAGATCGCATGATTCCTTTTCATTTCCCTTCCTATAATTAGATAAATATGAAGAAGACACTCCTTGCCGCTTTGCTATGCCTGGGTACCTCTGCGATGGCCTCTGAACCTGTCAATATCACCATTCTTGGCACGTCTGATCTGCACGGCACCTTTGTGCCCTGGGATTACTCAACCGATACCGAAAACCTGGCCGGCAGCCTGAGCCAAATTGCGACTCAGGTGCATCAGGTGCGCGCTCAGCAGCCGAATGTGATCCTGGTCGATGCTGGCGATACCCTTCAGGGTAACTTTGTCGAAACCTTTAAGAACGATAAAACCAGCCCGATGATCCTCGGCTTTAACGCGCTCAACTACGACGTTTGGGTGATGGGTAACCATGAATTCGACTTTGGCCTCAAACCCCTTTCCACCTCACTGAACCAGTTCAAGGGCACGGCATTGGCCGGTAACATTCTGTGGGACAGCGGTAAACCCTACCTGCCGGCGTATAAAATCATTGAACGCCAAGGCGTGAAAATCGGGATTATCGGCATGGATACGCCGATGACCGCGGAATTTGCCAAGGGCACCGACCGGGTGAAAGGGCTCAACTTTACCGACCCAGTGCAGGCGGTAAAGCAGGTGATTCAGCAGATTCAGGGTGAAGTAGATGCCATTGTGCTGGTCGCGCACATGGGGATCGACAACGAAAACCAGCGCCCAGGCACCGGTGTGGGCGACATTGCTCGCGCTAACCCGGAACTGGCGGCGATTGTTGCCGGGCATATGCACGTGAAAGTCGATAAAGACGTGATCAACGGCGTGATCGTTACCGAGCCGGACAAATATGGCCGCGCACTGTCGCGTATCGATTTACAGTTTGAGCAGCACAACGGCAAGTACGTGCTGATCAACAAAGACAGTTATACCTACCCGATCAAAGGCATCACGTCGGATAAAAAGCTGGAAGAGATTTACCGGCCGTACCACAAGATTCTGCGAGCGAACGCCAACCGACCTATTGCTCAACTGACCGGCCAGGATCTGGTACCACCGGATGCGGTAAAGGGGATTCCGCAGGTTCATGTGCAGGACACCGGCATCAGCAAACTGTATCAGGAAGCCAGCCGTTACTATGCGCCTAAGGCGCAGGTGATTGCGTTGCAGATTGATAACGACCGACCAAAATTGAACGTCGGTACGATCACGGCCAAAGACATCGCTTTTAACTACCAGTATGCCGGCGGTGAGATCACCGTCTATCAACTCAGCGGTAAAGAATTGAAGAAGTACATGGAATGGTCGGCAGGTTACTTTAACCAACTGCATGATGGCGATGTGACTTACAGCTTCAACCCGCAGCGTCGTGCGTCAAAATACTCCACCAATGATTTCTTCGATGGCGTGACCTACAAAATCGACCTGCGCCAACCGGCCGGGCAGCGTATCCGCGATCTGCGCATGGCCGACGGCACGCCAGTGACCGACAGCACGCCGATCCGTCTGGGCATGAACAGTTACCGCATGGGGCACCTGACGCAAAAAGGCGGTGCGTTGGAAGGCATGCAGTTCCCGGTCCTGTCGGACAGCAAGGTGGAATACGGCGAAGAGGCAGGCACCATCCGCAATCTGACTATCCGTTATTTGACCGAGGTGAAAAAAGGTCAGTATCAGGGACAGGCGGTGCAGCGCTGGCAGTTGGTTGGGCTGGAAGGTTATGACCGTGAGCGTAAAATCGTCGAAAAGTTGCTGAACGACGGCAAAATCAGCGTGCCAACCAGCGAAGATGGGCGTTACGGTAATGTCGCGTCATTCAACGTGAAACAGCTCCTGATCGGTGAGCCACAAGCACGCCAACAGCAACAGGCAGCGCTGAAAGCGCAGTTAGCCACCGCCAGCGATCCGGTGGAGAAAAAGCGTCTGAGCGATCGGTTAGTGATTATTGAAGCGATTAATAAGGCCTGATAGTTGCAGGCTCAGCATGCGTAGGGGCTCAGCATGCTGAGCCCACATCATACCGGCTAAAGCTTAATTCCCCTCCAGCAGGCGTTTGCCGACGTCCCCTCCAGGGTGTACCGCCAGCAGCGTTTCTTTGTCGTAGCCACTGCGTTCCATCAGGCAGGCGCAGGCAGCATCGAAAATTGCCAATACCAGCACGATAGAGGTCGTTGCCAGCATATTCAGCGGATCTATTTCATTTTCCACGCCTGTGCTTATCACCAATGGCGAGGCTTTGGCGATCGCCGAATCCGGGTTTTCCGTCACGCCAATCAGCGGTACGCCCTTGGCTTGCAACGTGGGTAACAGGCGGGTCAGTTCGTCGGAATTGCCCCCGCGTGAAATCAAAATCATCAGATCATCACTGCGCAGAAAACCCAGATCGCCGTGTGCCGCGTCGGTGGGATTGAGATAAATGGCCGGTCGTTCCACGCAGGCCAGCATATGGGCAATCTTGCGCGCCGCAATGCCGGAAGTGCCGACGCCAGTGACCACAATTTTGCCCTGACACTCCGCTAACAACGTCAGCAACTTTTGCCAGGTCTGCGCGTCGATGCGTTGTCCCAACTGGGCCAGCTCCTGGCTGTAGATTGCCCAGGCCTCAGTTGCCCGCTGCCATTCCTGTTGCATCAGGCATCCTCCTGCATCAGTTGGCGGTATTTCATATGGTCGTTATACAACTCATGGAACACGCGGTATTTACGGTCATAGTATTGTTTGATTTTGTTGGTTTGCGGCGTGACGGTTTTACCGATACGGCTCATGGCGCTCATCGCTTCCGGCAGGGTATCGAATACCCCGGCGGCCACGGTTCCCATCATCGCGCCGCCCAACAGCATCGCCTCGCTCTCTTCCGGCAACAGCATGGCGCAGCCGGTGGCATTGGCATGTTCCTGCACGAAGATTGGGTTCTTGGTGCCGCCACCGCTGGCCATGATGGTATCGATGCTGTAACCGCTTTGATTCATGGTTTCAATAATATGGCGAGTGCCGAGCGCAATGGCCTGGATCGTTGCCAGATAATGCAGCGCCATGTCTTCCGGCGTGCGGGACAGTTTTAGCCCGGTCAGGGTGCCGGTCAGCGTCGGATTGGCGCGCGGCGAGCGGTTGCCGTGGAAATACGGCAGCATATGAATGTCTTTGGTCAGGTAGGCAATATCCTCCGGCTCGCCAGCCATACGGCGCAGCAGGGCGTTCAGCACTTCATAGATGGTCTGACCCTGCGTTTTTGCCTGCGCCAGCAGTTCCTGATAACACGGGTGCGACTGGATGACGTGGTCAATCAGTGCACCGGTGGCGGACTGGCCACCTTCATTCAACCAGTATTCCGGCAGAATGGCCGAGTAATAGGGCCCCCACACGCCGGGAATAAACCGGGCGGTGCGTGACATGGCCATATGGCCGGTGGAGGTGCCGCCGATCAGTGCGACGCGGCGATTAAAATCAGCCACTTCACCGGAGGCCCCGGTGGCGCCCAGCGTGCCGAGCGTGCCGGCATGGGCATCGATAATCGACACGCTGACCGCCGTGCCGGCGATCAGCCCCATTTCACTGGCGGCACGCTGAGTCAGGCCGTGGCCGAGCGGTTCGCCCATCATTTTGACGTCGCTGCCGATTTTGGCCGCATCGTGCTCTAGCACGTCCTCCAACCCAATTTGTTTGAAATAGCTTTTGTCCCAGCGCTGTTCATGACCAAGATAAGTCCATTTACATACCGTCGAACACAGCGAACGGGTGGCGTCCTGGGTGGCTCGCCAGGTGAGGAAGTCCGGCAGGTCGAACAGGTAACCCGCATTGGCCCAGGTGGTCGGCATATGCTGCTTCAACCACAGCATTTTGGGGGTCTGCATCTCCGGCGAAATGATGCCGCCGACGAAATCCAGCACCCGGTGTTTGGTGGCGTTAATACGCTCGGCCTGAGTGATGGCCCGGTGATCCATCCACACAATAATATTCTGTTCGGTACGGCCGGATGGGCTGACGGTCAGCGGTTGGCCTTCTTTGTCCAGCACCACCAGAGAGCAGGTGGCGTCAAAGCCCAACCCTTTGACCTGAATGGGGTTGATGTCGGCCTGGTTGACTGCATCACGCACTGCGTTGCATACCGCCTGCCAGATATTGTCAGATGACTGCTCAACAAAGTCCGCCTTCGGGCGGTACAAATCGATAGCCCGGCTGGCCTGCCCGACCATGTGGCCATTGAGATCGAACACCCCTGCGCGCGCACTTCCGGTGCCTACGTCTACGCCAATAAAATAGCTCGCCATTATTTTTCTCCTAAAGGTTGTGTCCGCAACCTAAACTTTTCGATTCTGTAACGCGATAAACAAGATCAGCACCGCACCCCACAGGGCCATGGTCAGATAGCTGCTGACGCCCAACAGGTTGAGACCGCTTTCCAGCATTTGCAGCACGATCAGCGCCAGCACCAGGCCGAGAACCCGACCAAACCCGCCGTCTGGGTTAATGCCGCCCAGCACCGAGGCCAGAATGGTCACCAACAGGTAGGATTCGCCGTAACCGGCCTTGGCCGAGTTGAATTTGGCCATCATCAGCAGCGCCGCGCCCCAACCGAGCAGGGCGGACAGGATATAGACCGCGATTTGCACTCTGGCCGTGTTCACCCCGCTAAAACGGGTGGCTTGCTCGTTGGAGCCGATTAAATACAGGCTTCGCCCCAGCGTGGTGTGTTCCAGCAGCAGCCACAGGCCAACGGCGACCAGCAGGAACAGCAGCAGCGCCACCGGGATGCCGAGCAGGCTGCCATTACCCAGATACTGAATCGCTGCCGGGAAGCCGGAGATCACCGCCCCGTTGGACAGCAATATATTCAGGCCGGTGATCAGCGTCATGGTGCCGAGCGATGCGAGAATCGGCGAAACGCCGATCCAGGCCACCAGCACACCGTTAAGTGCACCAATGGCGACGGCAACCAGCAGCCCGGCCAGCAGGGCTAGCACCAGGAACAGGGGGTGATCCGGATGGCTGACGATAATGGCAGCCATCACCAGTGAGCAGGCGTTGGCACCGGCGATAATCGACAAGTTGATGCCGCCGGTCAGCATGGTAATGCCCATGCCGAGCGCCAGCATGCCGAGGATCGGTAACTGCGAGGCGATCGACTGGAAATTGCCGAGACTGAAGAAGCGCGATCCAAGCAGCCCGGCGAACAGCAGCGCCACAACGACAATGATCGCACTCTGCAGGCGGATGATCCGATCGTTCGGGATCAGGCGGGTTAACTGAGTCATGTCATAGCTCCTTGGCCAGCTTACGTTTTTCATTCCAGGCGGTGCTGCTGATGCTGATCAAAATGATCGCGCCGCTGAACACCTGGTGCCAATAGGCCGATACGCTGAGCAGCGTCAAACCGTTCTGCAGGAATGCCAGCAGTACCACACCGAGCAGCGTGCCGGTCAGTGAACCGCGACCGCCCGTCATGCTGGTACCGCCCAGCACCACCGCCGCCAGCACCGTCAACTCAAAGCCGAGCAGGGAGTTGGGCGCCACCGACTGGGTGATCTGTGCCTGCACCACGGCGGCGATGCCCGCCAGAATGCCCATGTAGCCGTAAACGTAGAAATGCAACCGCAGCAGGTTTAGCCCCAGGCGCGACGCGGCATCGCGGTTGCCGCCCATGGCGAAGATCTGGCGACCAAGGCGGGTAAAGTTCATCAGCACGCCAGTGACGATAATCACCGCCAGCAGGCACAGTAGCGGCAGCGTCAGGCCATAGTCATAACCGTCACTCCCCTGGAACGAAAACCAGCTGATGCCATCCATAAACCAGTCGGGGAAACCGTATAACCAGGTACCCTTGGTGGCATACACCAACAGGCCGTAGAACAGGTTCAGTGTGGCAATGGTGATGATGATCGCCGGCACCTTCAGCCAGTAAACCAGAAAACCGTTCACCAGGCCCAGCAGCAAGCCGACGCCGATCGCCAGGCCAAAGGCCAATGGGAAGCCGCCGCCGTGCTGAATCACCCAACTGGCCATCACATACTGGGCGATGGCGGTGATGGCCGGGAACGAAATATCGATACCCCCGGCAATCAACACCACGAAAAGGCCGCAGGCGAGGATGCCGAGAATGGCATAGCTGGTGGCAACATCGGTCAGGTTGCCCAGCGTCAGAAATTCGCTGGTGCTGACGCTCAGGCCAATGGCCAGCAGTAACACCAACAAGCCAAGGTAAAACTCGTGCCGGCCGGCCAGGCGGGCCAGTAATGACTTATCCATTCACCACCTCGGCGATCTGTTGTTCGGTACTCTGGTGCGGCGAAAACTCGGCGATCAGCTCGCCTTTACGCATCACCATCACCCGATGGCTGTTGTAGTAGGCTTCTGGGATCTCATCGCAAATCATCAATACGGCCATGCCGAGTGCGGCCAGATCTTTGGCGATCTGGTAGATCCCCTCTTTGTTAGCGATATCGACCCCCACGGTGGGGGAATCGAGGATCAAAATCTTCGGTTTGGTCGCGACCCACTTGGCGATAGCGATGCGTTGGGCATTGCCGCCTGACAGGGTTTTGACCGGCAACGCGCTGTCGGAAACTTTAATGTTCAGATCGCGGATCAGCCGATTGACCAACTCGGTGGCTTTGGCGTGATCCAGCAGCCCGAGTGAGGTGTGCAATTGATCAAACACCGTGACGATGGTGTTGTCGTAGATCGACTGATCCATGATCAGCCCTTGCGTCAGGCGATCCTCAGACACATAGCCGATCCCATGACGTACAGCTTCGCGGTTGTTATGCAGTTGCACCGGCTGGCCGCCTATCCTGATTTCACCGCTGTCGGGACGCGTCATGCCGAAGAGGCTAAGGCACAGCTCGGTACGGCCCGCGCCAAGTAACCCGACGATCGAGACGATCTCGCCGCCGTGGAGTGACAGATTAATCGCCTGATATTTTCCTTGCCGGCTCAGGTTGCGAACCTCAAGCAAGGGGGCGCCGTCGGTCGGTGGCAGCGCGGGCAGTTGGCTGTAGTGGAAGCGTTGGCCGGTCATCAGGAACGCCAGCTCATGGCTGTCCAGCTGGCTTGCCGGGTAAGTGCCGACCAGCTTACCGTCGCGCATTACGCTGATACGGTCGGCGACTTCCATCACTTCGTCCAGTCGGTGGCTGACAAACACCACGCAGATGCCTGCTGCTTTCAGCTCGTTAACGACCCGCAGCAGGCCGTCGACCTCTTGGCGTGTGAGTGAGGCAGTGGGTTCATCCATGATCACCAGCCGTGCTTCGGCGGCAATGGCGCGGCAAATCGCCACCAGTTGGCGGTCGGCAATCGACAGTTTTTCGACTTTCGCGTCGGGATCGATATGCACGCCGACGCGTGCCATGGCGTCCAGTGCCGTCTGGCGCATAACCCGTTTTCGCACCCAGAAATGGCCGCCCGGCAGATAACGGTGAATGGCGATATTTTCCGCCACGGTCAGGTTGGGGAATAAAGACAGATCTTGATAAATCACCTGAATACCGTAATAGCCAGACAGCTGCGGTGTCAGGGAATGAAAGAGTTTTCCTTCCAACGAAATATTGGCGCCTTTTTCCGGCTGATAAACGCCGGAAATAATTTTAATTATGGTGCTTTTGCCACAGCCATTTTGTCCGGCCAGGCAGTGCACTTCGCCAATATTTAGCGTCAGGTTGATCTGGTCCAATGCCAGCACCCCTGGGAATTTTTTACTGATATTCTCCAGGGTAATAAATGCGGAGGATGTAGCCATAGCGTTAACCTGTGCAGGTTTTTATTATTGTCGGGCGCGGTAGGCTGCGCACCGACGTTATTTAATAACTTTCCCGGTGTGGCGTAATATTACTGAAAATTAAAATCCTAGCGATTTGGCATTATCTTTGGTGACTTCAAGAATTTTATTAAACCGAATCACTTTCTTATCCATATCGACGTCGGCTTTACCCAACCCTTCGATCGACAAGTCTTTCGTCACTTCTTTGCCCTGTAACAACTGATCGGCGACCGTCACCAGCGCATAACCCGCGTCTTTCGGGTCCCACAGCAGCGCTTTCTTGATGTCACCGCGTACCAGGTAAGGTGCAGCCTGTGCCGGCATGGCAATACCGACTACGGCAATCTTGTCCTTGGCGCGCTTCTTGGCGACTGCCTGGCCGGCACCGATCGGGCCGAGAGAGCCGAAACCGATAATGCCTTTCATCTGCGGGTAGGTTTTCATCAAATCCAGCGTGGTGGCGTAGGATTTATCGATGCTTTCCGCCACCGGCAGGCGCGAAGTGACCTCGAACATGTCCGGGTATTTGGCTTTCTGGTACTTGATGGCGGAATCCGCCCACGCGTTGTGCAACGGCACGGTCAGTGACCCGACGTAAATGGCATAACCGCCTTTGCCGCCCATGTCTTTTGCCAGCTCATCGACGTTGGCCTGTGCATACTTCTCGCTGTCGATGGTTTCAATGTCCCACTGGCCAATCTGCTGATCCGGTGATTCATGCGTCAGCACCACGATGCCTTTTTCACGTGCCTTCTTCAGCACCGGCTCCAGTACCTTGGCGTCGTTGGGTACGACGATGATGGCGTTAACGTTCTTGGCGATCAGGTCTTCAATCACTTTGACCTGTGCGGCAGGATCTGGGGTAGAAGGCCCGGTCTGATAGGCATTCACATCGAGCTTTTTCGCCGCGTCATTGACGCCGACTTCCATACGGTTAAACCAGGGAATGCCGGTCACTTTGGCGACCACGGCAATCTCGTACTTTTCAGCCGCTAAGGCAGGTGTTGTCGATAACATGCACGCAGAAACCACACATGCATTTAATAATGCGAGGTTAAATTTCATTCGCTGTACCTTTTTTATCTGTAGGGGTGGTTTTATTCCACCGGAGCAGATTACAAAGGAATGGAAGAGGGCGCGTAACGAGAGTTAGGGAAGTGTGATCTGCACACATTTAGGTAAAATTATGACGGTTTTAATGTTAATTAAATGTTTAATAATTTAGGGGTGGTAATTTTACCACGTAAAAACACCATAAAATTAACAATTAATTAAACTAAAAATAACAAATAAGAAACAAAATGAGTGTCGATGCGGGGGTGTTGAGGGGGTAAAAACGCCGGCCTGGGGGCCGGCATTGAAGCATTTATCTGTTGTGTGAACAAGATCACCTTACGGCGATGTTAGAGCACGCCCTGTGCCAGCATGGCGTCGGCGACTTTGACGAATCCAGCGATATTGGCGCCGTGTACGTAGTGAGTTTGCTTCCCTTCACCGCCATATTCCACACAGGATTGATGAATATCCGCCATGATATGTTGTAAACGTACATCCACTTTCTCCGCCCGCCAGCCAATGCGTGCGGCATTCTGCGCCATCTCTAAACCAGACGTCGCCACGCCACCGGCGTTGGCGGCCTTGCCTGGCGCAAACAGCACGCCGGCGTCCAGGAATGCATCGGTTGCCTGAATGGTGGTTGGCATATTGGCGCCTTCAGCCACGGCTTTCACGCCGTTGCGGATCAGCATCTGCGCGGCGTCCAGATCCAGCTCATTTTGGGTGGCGCAAGGTAGGGCGATATCCACCGGCACGCTCCACGGCTGCTGACCGGCCAGATACGTCAGACCGCGCTCGCGGGCGTAATCTTCCACCCGGCCATAGCGCTGGTTCTTGATCTCCGCCAAATGGGCCAGTTTTTCGGTAGTGAAACCGGCCTCATCGACCAGCGTGCCACCGGAGTCTGACACGGTGATCACACGCGCATCCAGCTCCAGCGCCTTCTCAATGGTGTACTGCGCCACGTTACCTGAACCGGAAACGGCGACTCGCATGCCTTCAAAACCTAGCCCATGGCGTTGCAGCATGGCATCGGTAAAGTACACCAACCCATAGCCGGTAGCCTCTGGGCGAATCAGACTGCCGCCAAATGAAAGCCCTTTGCCGGTAAACACGCAGGCAGTGTTGTTGGACAGTTTTTTCATCATGCCGCTCATAAAGCCGACCTCCCGGCCGCCAACGCCGATATCCCCGGCAGGCACGTCGGTATCTGGCCCCAGATGGCGATACAGCTCTGTCATCAGTGCCTGGCAGCAACGCATGATCTCTGCCTGGCTTTTGCCTTTGGGATCAAAGTCCGAACCGCCTTTTCCGCCGCCCATTGGCAGGGTGGTCAGCGCATTTTTAAACGTCTGCTCAAAGCCAAGGAATTTCAGAATCGACAAATTCACCGATGGGTGGAAGCGCATACCGCCTTTGTAGGGGCCGATGGCGGAGTTGAACTGCACGCGCCAGGCACGGTTGACCTGCACTTGGCCGCGATCATCTACCCAACTGACGCGGAACTGGATGGTGCGCTCTGGCTCCACCAAGCGTTCCAGCAGTGCATATTCGCGATAGCGCGGGTTGCGCTCGATAAACGGCCACAGCGAGGTGAAAACCTCTCTGACTGCCTGCAAATATTCCGGCTGATGGGGATTATGCTGTTGTAACGAAGACAGGAATGATTCTACCGATGAAGCATTTTCCATGGATAACTCCTTTTTACCCTTCGTCTTCCACACTACAGCGTGGTTGGCTTCCCGCCCTCACCCCAGCCACTTGATATAGCCAAGTTATTGGGGATTCATGCGTTTGCCGCCTGGCTGTAACCTGTAAGCGATTGGGTATAGCGTGATTTTTCCCCCATTATTTTTATAAATATGGGTATGGATAACCTCTGGGGGAGGATGTTGTGTCTTTAGCGACTATATCACTGGAGGGCGGTTGATTATCAAGCGATTAATGATGGCAGCGGAACAAAAAACGCCCGCGAAAGCGGGCGTAGGCTAATTATGTTAGTGTGTGCTTACTTAATCTTCGGCTTTTTCGTCTTCGTCACGCAACGGCACAATCAGCATGTCGATGTGCACGGTGTTGATCAACTGACGTGCGGAGGACATCAGCTTGCTCCAGAAATCCTGATGGTGGCCACAGAGTACCAGGTCCATATCGTATTTCTTGATGGCATCGACCAGCACCTGCGCCAAATCGCCACTGCCGCTCAGGGTTTCAGTAATCGGATAGCCGGCATTTTGTGACAACTCGGTCAACGCGTGGTGCGTTTCTTCCGAGATACGTTTCTGCATGTCGCCGAGATTAACGTCGATCAGGCCGGTGTACAGGTCGGAATAGTTAACATCTACGTGGATCAGGGAAACTTTGGCGTTGTACGGACGCGCCATAGATACGGCTTTTTCCACCAGGATTTTGCTCTCTGGTGATAGGTCTACCGCGATCAGAATGTGTTTGTAAGCCATGAGAATACTCCTTCCATATAATGCCGATTAAAAGGTTAGCAGGCATTCAGCGTACCAGCCTGGCGCTTCAGGTTTACCTGCATTTTATCATTCAGATAACGTAATGATATGTTGGGGCGATCACACTGCATCGCATCAAAAAATCTCTTTATCTCTACTCAGTCAGTTGTACACCCACCAGGCAGGAAATCCTATCGCCTATAGGGCTGCGTGAAGGTTGACCGATTGAAATATAAGCATTCTTGAACAGAGTATAGCCCTAAATACCCCTTTGGGCAGAAGAAAAGACCGTCAGCGTCTGTCAGGGCGGTTATGAGTTATAACCCATCGGCAGATGACAAAATGGCGGGTTGCGGTAAATTTTATCTACTGCTCAGGCCAGTTTGTGTTTCGTTAACCTACAATAATGACTATGGGCCTTATCATTTCCCCTCTGAGCTAAAGCTGCGCGATAGGTATCCGCATGGCGATAGGCTGTCTCCAGAGGCGGTGGGTTATGCGCGGCCTGTGCGGTGACAAGGGGATCGGAGCGGTAGGCTCCAGCAGTAATGCGTGTATAGAGGTAGGGCAGTTGGACCCGGCGGAGCGCCGTGGATAACAACGCCTTGAGGAGGCAATCATGATCAGTACCGTCGCGCTGTTTTGGGCTCTGTGTGTGGTGTGTGTGTTAAACATGGTGCGGTATTACTCTTCTCTGCGTGCGCTGCTGGTGGTTCTGCGCGGCTGCGACCCGCTGCTGTACCAATATGTCGACGGCGGCGGCTTCTTTACCGCTCATGGCCAGCCGAGCAAACAGATAAGGTTGGTGCGCTATATCTTCTCGCAGCGCTATGTCGAGCATCATGATCCGGAATTTATTCGCCGCTGTGAGCGGGTGCGCGGGCAGTTTATGTTGACGTCCGCCCTGAGCGGGCTGGTGTTTATCAGCCTTATCGCGCTGATGATCTGGTATTAAGGCCGTTTGTTTTCCGCGTAGCAGACAAAGAAAAGGCGGCCACCAGGGCCGCCTTTCTCATGGAGCAAACTGCTTAGATCAGCTTAAGTGCCAACCAATACAGTGAACCGGAAAGCAGTATCGAGATCGGCAAGGTCAGTAACCAGGCCAACAGGATGTTCTTCACGGTTTTGCTTTGCACGCCGCCGCCGTCCACGATCATCGTCCCGGCAACCGCCGAAGAGAGTACGTGGGTAGTGGACACGGGCATGCCGGTATAGCTGGCAACACCAATCGACAAGGCTGCGGTCATCTGAGCCGACACGCCTTGGGCGTAAGTCATGCCTTTCTTACCGATTTTCTCGCCAATGGTGGTCGCCACACGCTGCCAACCCACCATGGTGCCGAGTGACAACGCCAGAGCAACCGCGACGATAATCCAGATCGGTGCATACTCAACGGTTTGCAGCAGATCCTGACGCAGGTTTTTCAGGAAACGTTGGTCCTGGCTTGAGGTTTCAGGCAGCTTAGCGATCTTGTCTGCAGTATCCGTTACGCACATCAGCAGGCGACGCAGATGGCTGCGCTGATCTACCGTCAGTTGATCGTAACTTTGCAGGTTGTTCAGCAAGCCGGAAGCAAGCTGAATCGCCGGCATAGCGCGGGCACTGTCACAGTGGAACTCGGCGGGTTTATCCGACGATACGTCCTCGTCCGGGCTTGGCACCAACGGAGTGAGAGCGACCACGTGCGACAAGGCATCACCGTGCTGTTGGTAATATTGCTGCAGGTGGGCAACGGCATCACGTGTACGGGTGATGTCATAGCCGGTTGCATTCATATTGAGCACGAAACCCGCTGGCGCCACGCCGATCAGCACCAGCATAATCAGGCCGATACCTTTCTGGCCGTCGTTAGCGCCATGCGAGAAGCTGACGCCAATAGCCGACAGGATCAATGCGATGCGCGTCCAGAACGGCGGCTTACGTTTGCCGTCGACCTTTTCACGTTCCGCAGGGGTCATGTGGATACGCTGGCGTTTCTTGGTGCCACTCCAATAGCGGCGCAAGGCAAACACCATCAACCCGGCGACCATCATGCCGACCAGCGGCGAGATGAGCAATGACAGGAAAATACCAATCATTTTCGGGACGTTAAGCGCATCCACCACCGAAGTGTGTGTCATCAGTGCGTTGGTCAAACCCACACCAATAATTGCGCCAATCAGCGTATGGGAGCTGGAGGCCGGCAGACCGAAATACCAGGTGCCGAGGTTCCAGATGATAGCCGCCAGCAGCATGGAGAACACCATGGCTAATCCGTGTGCTGAACTGACGTTCAACAACAGATCTGTTGGCAACAGATGAACAATGGCGTAAGCAACACTCAAACCGCCGAGCATAACGCCAAGAAAGTTAAACAAACCAGCCATCACGACCGCAAGTTGCGAGCGCATGGCACGGGTATAGATTACTGTAGCAACCGCATTGGCCGTGTCATGAAAACCATTGATGGCTTCATAAAACAACACGAACAACAATGCGAGAATTAACATCAGGCCGGTATGGAAATCCAGGCCAGCGAACAAATGCAGCATAAGCGTTACGCCAGTTTGTGGACATGAACGCCGCGCATTATCAGTGACAACCGGGGCCGGGGAAAAGGAAAATATGACGTTTTTTTGATTTAGATATGACGAAACGATGGCACCGATATGACAAAGATATGAAATATCAGCGCGTTATGCTGTCTGGCTCGTTGTAATATTTTCTTACTATGGCGTTGCCGGCGTCATGGCTTTACAATCTGCCGCCGTAAAGTTGCCGGTTACCGGTGGCGAAACGGCGTAATATGGCGGCCTTTTGTCGCGATTGTGGTTTTTACACCCAAAATAATTGGAGCGGCAGCTTCAAGTATGCAGGGGATATTCAGAGAGGCGCAGGTGGAACAGTTTGATGTCGTGGTAATAGGTGCGGGCGCAGCGGGTATGTTTTGCGCGGCTCAGGCAGGGCAACTGGGTTGCCGGGTGCTGCTGCTCGACAACGGCAAAAAACCGGGGCGTAAAATCCTGATGTCCGGCGGCGGGCGCTGTAACTTTACCAATATGTACACGGAACCGGCCGCTTACCTGTCGAATAACCCACATTTCTGTAAGTCGGCATTGGCGCGTTACACCCAGTGGGATTTTATCGATCTGATCAACCGCTATGGCATCGCCTATCACGAGAAAACGCTGGGGCAACTGTTCTGCGATGACTCGGCACAGCAAGTGGTCGAACTGCTGGTCAAAGAATGTGAGTTGGGCCAGGTGACGACCCGTCTGCGCAGCGAAGTGCTGAGCGTGGAAAAAACCGCGGATGGCTTCGAGTTGACGCTGAATGGCGATAAAGTAAGTGCTCGCTCACTTGTAGTGGCCAGCGGCGGTCTGTCGATGCCGGGCCTGGGCGCTTCACCCTTTGGCTACAAGTTGGCCGAACAGTTTGGCCTGAAGGTGCTGCCAACGCGCGCCGCGCTGGTGCCTTTCACGCTGCATAAACCGCTGCTGGAGCACCTACAGACCTTGTCCGGTGTGTCTGTGCCGGCGGTGATCACCGCAGAAAACGGCGTCAGCTTCCGAGAAAGCATTCTGTTTACCCATCGCGGCCTGTCTGGCCCGGCGGTGCTGCAGCTGTCCAGCTACTGGCAACCTGGTGAGTTTGTGAGCGTTAACTTACTTCCTACGCTTGATTTGGCGGGCTTCCTCAATGAGCAACGTCAGGCTCATCCTAACCAAAGCCTGAAGAATACCCTGGCGCTGCACCTGCCAAAGCGCTTGGTGGAGTGTTTACAGACGTTGGGGCAACTGCCGGAAGCCACGCTTAAACAGCTAAACCCGACGCAGCAGGCTGCGCTGGTGGAAACATTACAAAACTGGCGTGTACAGCCTAACGGCACCGAAGGTTATCGCACGGCGGAAGTGACGCTCGGTGGCGTAGACACCAAAGCGCTCTCTTCCAAGACCATGGAAGCTGCCAAGGTGCCGGGTCTGTATTTCATTGGTGAAGTGGTGGATGTGACAGGGTGGCTGGGGGGATATAACTTCCAGTGGGCCTGGAGCTCGGCCTGGGCCTGCGCTCAGGCGCTGGCGGCGGTGCAGCGACAACAAAGCCGTACGGAGCATGAAGGCTGATAATCAGGCACTACTACATTCCCCCTGTGATAAACGTGGTTATGGCGTGATGTTTTCTTCACAAATGCGTAAGTATGATCGCGATCAGTTTGAGAACGGCCTGGACACTTCAAAAATGCCGATCGATCAGGCGTCATTCAAAGGTGTCTTTAAAAAAGACTCATCTAATACTTCAGTATTACCGGATAGGCTAAGTTAATTTTTGATAGCTTATCCGGGGGCTAAGTAGGTATTTCGCCCTTGTGCAACGGACGCTCAGCTATCGATTTTCTCGGGCAGTGACACCAGCAAGACATCGGTTTTGGCATTGTTAATCAAATGACGGGATGTCGGCATGAGTCGGCTCAGGAAATTATGCCGATGCCCGCAGATCAGCAGCTCGATATGTTTTTCAAACAGGATTTTTTCGATTTCCCGATTAAAGTCACCGACGACCTCCAGTGCTTCGACAATCGAGGACGTATCATAGCCGCCATCGAGTAGAAATTTCTTTAACAGGTTAACGTCATCGTTAATCACCCGAGTTTGAAAGCTATCCAGAGGATCGATAACCACGCCAGAATACAGCTCACTGACATCGACGCCGACATGCACGACATACAACTTCGCCTGAGTGGCATGGCTGAGAGAAAGGGCGCGGTCGAGCAGTTTCTTGTTGTTGTCTTTTAAGTCCAATGCCACAAGTATATTTTTATAAAGCATACGGCTCTCCTTTTCTATTCTGATTGTCTTGATAATAGCGTCTACCCAGAAGGGTTTTAAATCAAACCTGAATAACCGGTCAGGGTAACGACTTTTTTATATTAATGTGGTCGTTGAATTTAAAGGTTAACAATGTTTATTATCAATCGTCGAAAGCAAAGTCATCGAGAAGCGTAACATCAAAGGAGGCGATTATCCGTTAATCCTAGGTAGCTGGCGTTAAGTATGCAATTTGTGAATCCAATTTTCTGGTTTTGGGGGAGTGATGACTTCCGACTTTTGCTCCCTCATTTTTTTAACGATAAAATTTATTATTAACATGATGCCAACAACATACTGAAGAGGAAATAAGATGAAAGATTTGCTGGATAAATGCAGTGATAAAGGGTGTTCCATTGATATGGGCTCGGTACTGGACAACGAGAATTGCACGGTGACCGTCACTAACCATTTCGATACCTATGAGCAGGCCATGGCACACTTTGAGGAGATGGAGATCCGTGCCAACAACGTGGCATCTGAAAAGTACCCCTGCCATTTGTCTCATACCGTCAAGATATTGAATAAAAAGTATATTGCCAGGATCGACATGACGTTTTCCTGCCAGGCAGAAGCGATTATCTTTGAGTTGGAGATGCAGCATCGTATCCACGACTAATCCCGCCGTTTAATTTTCCAGGTTATGAAATCATGAAAGATATGACAATAGCGATCGTCATTTGTGAGAGAGAACTGACTCGTTTTATTCAGGGGCGAATTTGCGACATCAATCAGGGGACGGAAACGCCTCGTCTGGCGGTGGCTTTTATCCAGAAATACGGCAGAGGCATGGCCGATGCATTGTCATCGGTCTATGGTACGGCGGTCGCGGGTGAAAGCATTATGAAAATAACCGAAGGGAAGTTAAGCCTGATAGACCCTGACTGGAGTGAACATAATAAAGACAGGTTTTGTGCACGCCCAGCAGATCTAAAGTTAACCCCTCCTTAATTTATAGACAAAATACCGGGAAGGATAATGCAATGGATTATGCTGTTGCTGGCCATATTATTTGAGGTGATGGGAACCATTTGCATTAAATACGCGCAGGTCTATCAGTGCGATAAACTTTACCTTATTACATTAATAGCGATATGCATTTCCTATTTTTTCTTTGCCAAAGCAATCAGAACCATTCCTCTGGGCATTGCTTATGCCCTATGGGAAGGCATTGGCATTATACTGATCGTTTCTTTGAGTTATCTGCTGTTTCATGATTCGGTATCGCCCCTCAAGCTATTGGGTTTTTTATTCATTATCTGTGGTATTGCCTGTCTAAAATGTGGGGTAGTCAAACCTGCCGCGAGCCGTTAAGCCTTGTGCGTCGAGAGAAGAATGCTGGTTTCGGTGTTGGAAATGCCATCGATGCGGCGGATGCGGCCCAAAATTTTATCGAAATTCTCCAGGCTGTCGGTGCGGATTTCCACCAAAATATCCCATTTACCGTTGGTCGTATGCAGGGTGAAGACCGACGGTTCGATACGTAATTGCTGCAACACACTTTGTGCACGGGTGCCTTCAACGGCCACAGACATCCAGGCGCGAATGCGGTTATGTTCCACGCCTGGCTTTATGCGGATGGTGTAGCCGGTAATGATTCCCTGCGCTTCCAGCGCCTCAACTCTTTTTTGTACCGTAGCGCGCGAAACTCGCACCTTATTGGCGATCTCGGTGATCGAAGCGCGGGCATTTTCACGCAGCAGGGCGAGGATCTGGCGGTCGGTGTCATTCATGTTGTCAAAGTGTCACAGGTTGGTGTCGGTTTGTAAAAATATAGAGCAATTTAGCCAGTTATCACACTGTTTGGCGTCAAATTGATTTTCCATAATGGGGGCGCATTTTCATCCCCGATCCCAGTGAGAAACAGCATGCAAACCACCCAATCCGTTTTTATGGTTCGGCCATCTGGCTTTGCCGCCAATCAAGAAACCCGGCACAGTAATTTCTTCCAGAAAAACGCGGTGAATCATGAAGATCACGCGGTGGGAGCCTTAGCTGCCTTTAACGGTTATGTCGACGCGCTGACGCAAGCTGGCATCGAGGTGACGGTGATAGAGGATACTGGCGGACAGGAAACGCCGGATGCGTTATTCCCCAATAATTGGATTGCACTGCTGGCTGACGGCAGCCTGTACACCTTTCCGATGGAAGCCAACAACCGACGACGGGAGCGTCGCGAGGACATTATTGAGCAGCTCGCCAACGATTTTAAGGTTGAACGACAGATTGATCTTTCGGCCTACGAGCTGACAGGGCGTTTTTTGGAAGGCACCGGCTCGCTGATCCTGGATCACGTTCACAAGCTGGCTTACGCCTGTCTGTCGTCACGAAGTTCGCCGGACGTAGGGCGCGAATTTGAGCACCACTCCGGCTACCGGATTATCTGGTTCGACGCTGCAGACCGCCTCGAGCGGCCCATTTATCACACCAACGTGATGCTGAGCGTCGGCGCGCAATATGCCGTTGTTTGCCTTGCCAGCATCCGCGACCAAGCGCAAAAAAGCGTGCTGATCGCCACGCTGAAGCGCAGTGGAAAAACCGTTATTGACGTCAGCTTCGCTCAGATGGAGGCCTTTGCCTGCAACGTGCTGGAACTGCGAGCCAAAGACGGCCACCCGGTTTACGCCATGTCGACCCGGGCGTGGGCCAGCTTCACGCCACAGCAGCAAGCGCTGATCGGCGGCTATGCCCGCCTGGCGTTAGGGCCGATCGATATCATTGAAGATCTCGGCGGCGGCGGGGCGCGCTGCATGTTGGCGGAGATTTTCCTGCCAAAGAAGCTCTCGCTGGCCTGAGCCGGCCCGTACTCAGCCTAATCCCAATTGATTGAGCAACATTTTGTTCAGCTCGGTGCTCTTGTTGACGTTGAGCTTGCGCATTGCCGAGCGTTTATGGGCGCTGATTGTCTTTTGGCTGCGGTGCAACATGCCAGCGATGGTGCAGGCAGACATGCCGGTGCTCATCAGCCTCAGCACTTTTTTTTCGCAGTGGCTCAGGGCGGCGATGCGGCACTGCCGGCATTTCCAGATGCCGCTGGCGTGCAAGGCGACCCAGGGTTGCTGGCAGAAACGTTCCAATGCCAGTTGTAGCTTGCTACGGATGACGGCGTCATCGTCGCGCCGATTAATGCAAAACAGCGCCGGATGCTTATGCGCATAGTGAGCTTCGCGATCGTTGAGGATCAGTACGGTCATTTGCCGGTGGCGTGGCGTCTGATAAGGGCTTTGATAACAGCGGGCACAGCCGCAACCCTCTTCCAGCGTGCGGAAGATAATTTCTATCGGCTCCAGTTCCTGCAAATCAGCCGAATAACCACGACGGCTTGCATTGAGACCATTAAGGTAATCTTCGACCAACAGGCGCAGACCAAGCTGATAAAATTTATCGTTACCCAACAGGGTGAACCGAATATTAAGCATAGTTACTCCTCAAAGCGCAGATCGTGCGGAAACAGTCGCTTGGCTTGACGTTGCAGACTGGCGGCTCGCTCGGGGTGTTGCAGCAATCGGCTGACGGCCATCAGGTTGATGTAAATATTGGCGTCCGGACGCACGCGGATTTCGTTTTCCGCCCACTGTTGGTAGCTCAGCAACGTCGCCGTATCACGGGTTTGCGGGTATTGCAGCAGCCGTTGTAACTGCACGTCGTAGTCGTAACGCACCTGCCAGGGCGTCGGCGTGATGACCCGGCCCATAGGGTCGAATTGCCGCAGGCCACTTTTTTCCACGGCGGTAATAATCAACGCGCTGTGCAGGCCATTGAGCAGATAAGGCACCATCAATGCCGCGATGCCTGCGGCGGCCAGCCGCAGCGGGGTTTGAGCACGGGAGCGCAGCGGCAAACGGCGGGGCACGTCGGCGGCGCGCAGGATCGCCAGCAGCAGCACCGCATGGGCAGCAGAAAGGTAAAGTGGGTACTCCACCATCATATGTAGCAGGATGGGCAGCGCCGCCATCCAGGGGGCAGGGCGCAAAGGCAGCGCGCGCGTGCGTTGCAGCAAGCGCCAAAACCCCCAGCAGATCACGGCGACACCGCCCAGGCTCAACAAGCCGCCTTCGACGCCCCACAGCAATATTTCGTTGTGCGGGTGGCTGATAGCGACAGTTTCCATACCCGTGCTATGGGTGGTGTAAAAGTGATGCAGGAAATCGTGCTGGAAATGCCCATAGCCCCAACCGAACCAGGGGCGCTCGGCGATCATGCGCAACGCTTCCAGCCAGTAGGCCAGTCGATAAACAATCGGCTCCGCCACGGTGATTGCCCTTGTGGCACCGTTAAGCATTACCAGCAGCAGTCCAGCGGCTATCCCGGCAATCAGTAAAAGCACGGCGACGGCGGCACGGCGGCGATGAAGGCGGTATAGCACCCACAGCTGGAACGGCGACAGCAATATGGCCGCCAGCACCCCAACGCGTGAGGCAATAACGATCAACAACAGCGGTGCCAGCACCAGCATGCTTGCTGCCAGCCATTGCAGGTGGCGCGGCAAAGGGCGACGGGTGCTCAACAGATACAGCGCCAACGCCAGGCCGGTGGCCATAAAACTGGCCATCAGGTTCCATTGTTGGAAGATGCCGTAAGGGCGATTTTTCAGGCTGTTGTAACCGATCCAGTTACCAGGTTGCAGCAGCGCGTATTGCACCAGGCCGAACACGGCCTCGATCACCGTTGCTGCCAATAACAGCATCAGCAGGTTGCGCCTGCGTACGCGGTCGAGCGGAATTTGCAGCAGTGCAAAGTAAGCGAGCACGCCGAGTACCAGCCCCATCAGACGCGGCAGGGCTTCACTGAGCCAGGGCTGCTGTGCCCATAACAACGGCAATAATAGAATCAGGCCGCCCAGCGCCAGCCGGTTAAAAAAGGCCGAGGTCATTAACGGCGGGCGGCTGAACAACATCGCGCCGATAACTGTCAGGGCGATGAAAATCCCACCGACCAGATTCCACGGCAGGTAAAACCCGCTGCCGCCGCGATTGGGCCAGTAAATGTGCATGGCGATCAGGCAATAAAATGCCGCCAGCCCGAATAACCAGGCCGCTTTGGGTTTGGACATCATGACGTTTTCCTGCAACCGCCGGGCTTACTGGTAAGCCAGTACGAAGTTGGCCACCGAGCTGAATTCACCCTCGGTAATGGTTTTATTCTGTATCGCGCTGGGGTGGCCTTGCACATAGGCGGTGAAATTCAGGATATTGGCACCGTCCTGCAATGCCACTGCGCTGGTGGCCTGGTTCAAATCAATGTCGGCCCCCTTGCTGTCAAACAGGGCGATGGCGGCACCGTTGGTACCGTTATTGATCGCCAGTTTGCCCGGCAGTTCGCTGTCTTCGGTGCCGCTGAAGGTGACATTGACCGATTTGAACACCGACGTTTTACAGTCGGTCAGCTTGATGTTGAACGGCACCGGGTTGCTGTGACCGTAGCGATACAGGGTTTTGACGATCACGGTGTCCATCTCCACCACCTGATCGGCCGATTGCGGCTCAATATTGCACGGCCGGCTCACGACGGTGCCGTGAAACTGTAATGGCGAACCGACCAGTTCGGTATCTGCCAGGGTGGGCAGCGTTGCAAACAATAAGGGTGTGCAACTCAATAGTGCTAAGGCACGCAAACGCATCGTCTTTTCTCCCTGGGCTACTCGAAGGCTGCCACTATGGTGGCTGAGGCGTTAAATTCCCCTTCCGCGATTTCCTTACCGCCGTTGGCCAACGGTGCGGCAACCAAATTCCAACTGCCGCCGTTACCGATGTTGGGCACCGGGTAAAACTCATTGGGGATCACCAGGCTACCGTTATGTTTGATCTCGATACCGAGATCGGTTTTATCGGTTTTAAACGCGTTGTTGCTGAAGGACGCGGGGGTGCCGGAAACCGCCAGTTTGATATTCAGCGTGCCGTCTTCGAAGCTGCCGCCTTCACACTGAAAACGCACCGGTATGCTTTGTGGATAGCTGGTGCCGTTCAGGTTGCTGCCGCTGATTTCACCGAATTCGACGTTGATCAGCTGGCCCTCATTCACCACGCATTTATCCGGCACATACAAAATGGCGGACTGAATAAACACCTGCGCCATCGGGTTAGGGCCGAACCCTGCGTCGGTTGATCCTAACCGGCCATACATCTCGATGATTTGCCGGTCATTAATCTGCACGCCGTTGATGATTTTTTTGCGCACCCGGAAGGTGACCTTGCCCTTGGATCCGCTTTCATAGTTATTGATCTGCGCATAAGGCGGATTACATGAGTGGTTGGTGTATTCATTGGAGACGTTGTAAAAAGGCACGGTGACATAGGCCTTTTTATTACCGGCAATCCACACCTCGGCTTTTAAATCCAGGTAGTCATTCAGTTTTAAATAACCGTTGCCGTATTCGGAAGGCGGCAACGCCGAATCCGACTTATAAAAGTGTGGGCTGCGGGGGATTGGCGTATCACAATAGGCTTTGCCGGTATATTGACCGCCTAATGAGTAGGTGAACTCTTTGGTAAAACCGACGGTATTGGTAATGTTGGTTTCGTTCAGATCGATATAAAACGGCTTCGGGCCGCCGTCTGGCGTCACATAGCCGTTAGCCCAAACTACAGGGGCCGACAGCGCCAGTGCCAGCGGCAGGCAAACGTTCAGGTAGGTTTTTTTCATCGCGTTTTTGAACCTCACAGGTAAATCACCTGAATGTGCGCCACGCCGGAAAAGCCGGCCGCCATCACTGCCCGCTGCGTTGATTCCACGCTGGCGCTGAACCACAACGTATTGCTGCCGGGTTGCAGAATGTAGGGCTGGCTCTGTTGGTTGAGTGACAGCGCACGCCCCTGCTGATCCTTCAACCGCAGGCCAATACCTTGCACGCCGCCGTTAAGTTTCAGCAGATCCGGGTTGTTGATATCGCTGTCGCCGAGAAACACCAGCGTGGCCGCTTGCTCACCTTTTAAATAAAGCTGTCCGGCATCGCCGTTTCGCTGGCCTGCCGGGTTATCCGCGAGAGCCTTGGCTCCCAGCAGACAGTTGCGGAACGAGAGGCGAAAACGCACCGGCGTGCTCTGGTCGCCGGCATTTTGGAAGTCACGTGCGTTGACGTCGCCCAAATCAATGGCCTGATCCTGGCTGTCCGGCGTCAGGCTGCAGGGGGAACTGAGCAGGCCGCCATGAAAGCTGACGGTGCCCGTGGTGCCTTGGATTACGCCCAGTGGCGTCGCCGCCGTTGCGCTGCCGGTGAACAGCAACACGCCGAGCAGCAGGGGCCGCAGACGGCCGCCGGTGAATTCAGCCATGTGGGATCTCCTTATTTTTTCGCATCGGGCACGGCGTTGCAGACGCTGCCGTTACAGGCAAAGCGCAGCTCAGGGTGGCCGCCGTAGTCATTGATATAGGTGATGACAAAGCTGTTGAGGCCGTTGTCGCGCAGCTTGAGGGTTTCGCTGGATTTCGGTTTCAGCATGACGGGCTGGAAATCGCTCAGTGCGCCGCCACCTTGTTTCTGCGTCTGACGGGTCATGCCGGTCAGGGTGATATAAAACGGCGTAGGGTTTTCAACGGTGAAGCCGCCAGCGCTTTTGTGGAACACCAGCTTTTCCTGCCACACGTCACCTTTTGGCGCGACGATAGCCTTTGGCCGGTAAAACAGTTTGATCTGGGTTTGCAGCGCCAACTGCATCACATTGGTTTTGCTGCTTTTTGGCGGAATTTCACGCAGGTTGAAATAGAACACCGATTCGCGATCCTGCGGCAGGCGATCGGCCTCCGGGGTCTTGGTGATACGCACTACGCTGCGTTCGTTGGCCTCAACCCGCTGCAATGGCGGCAACACCACCAGAGGCGACGTGATTTTCTGGTGCTGTTCGTTTTCCAGCCAAGACTGGGCCAGGAAAGGCAGTTCCTTGTTCTCGTTGACAATATTCAGGCTGATGGATTTCGCGTCGCTAAGGTAGACGGCACGCGTACGATCCAGCGATATTGCCGCATTGGCGACAGGGGCTGCAGCGGCCAATGCCAGGCCCAGCGCGGCCATTTTTGCTAACGGTGAGTTATTCATAGTCATCAATTCTCTGTGTTACGGATTACAGTTTGGCGCACGGCAGCAACAGCTGGTCCAGCGGCTTGGCGGCGCCCGGTATGACAATGCGGCACTGGCGCTGGCCTTCCCAGGCGACATCCAGTTGCTCTTGCGGCTGTACACCGGTCAGATAGACCGAGCCACCGTCGTTCACTACCGCCACTTCGCGGCCACGCTCGCTCAGCACCGTGGCACCAAACGGCGGCTCGCTGCCGTCGGCCAGTTTGATGGTGGCCAGCAGTTTGCTGCCTTTCACGACCTCAAAGTGGCGGTAACCGATGGCACCTTCGGTCAGCGTGCCTTGCACCACCGCGCGGGTGGCTTCAACATCGTCTGCCAGCGTATTGACGTCGATACGGGTGTCGGTGTTGTAGTAACTGGTGATGTCGGAGATCACCGCCAGGCCGAAGCGGTTGCTGTAGGCGCGGCCGTTGTTGATTGGCACCCCGGCAATACCGTCGGTATCCAGCATCATCCGGCTGCCGCCGTTGCTGGAGTTTTGGTGCGCGGCAACGCCATGTCGGGTAGCGGTAATGCCACTGCGGAAAGTACCGCCAATCGACGAGTAGCTGTCCTGCTGGTAAGACGCGCTGGCGTTGAGCGAGCCAAATGACGCGTTATGGCTGTAGTAGCCACGGGCCAGTGATTTACCGGATTGGTTAAAGCCGCCGCTGACCTGCCAGGTGTTGTTCGGATCGGTGTAGTCGTTGTAGGACGCCATCTGTGTAACGTCGCTGTTGCTGGTTTGCAGCGAGTAACCCACTCGGCGGCGATCGCCAATGGGCACGCTGAAGTTCACCATCACGCTGTCATCGGTACGGCCGTGGTAGGTCGTGCGATACGCCGACAGCGATGCGGTGATGTTGCTGACATTGCCGACGTTGAATAATTTGCTGGCGGACAATCCGTAACGATCCTGTGCCCTCGCGTCCCAATAGGTTTGGTGCGAATAGGTCAGGTAAGCGGTGATCGCTTTGGCGCTGTCTTCCGCCATAAAGGTTTTGCTGGCGGTAATGGTGTACAGCTCTTTCTGGCGCCCGTCGTAGCGTTCATCGTAGTCGCTGTAGCGTTCTTGCAGATACTGCGACATGTTCATGAATTTACGCTGTGAGAAGCGGTAGCCGGCGAAGGTAATCTGGCTGTTCAACTCATCGAAACGTTTGGCGTAGTTGACCTTGAATGACAGGCCACTGGCGGTCGGTTCGTTGGGCAGGCGGGCGATGGACTGAGTCACATCCACCGACATGGCGCCAAACACGTTCAGGTCACGGCCCAGGCCGAGAGCCCAGGCGTTGTAATCACCCCCAATCAGTGCCCCGCCGTACAGTGACCAGGCGCTGGTCAGCCCCCAGGAGAAATCACTGGCGGAGAATAACGACCCCTGCATGCGATGATCGTAAGCTGAGGGTTTGCCCACGGCGACGTTGTAGCGCACATAGCCAGGGCGAGTCAGGTAAGGGATGGTCGCGGTATCTACCTGGAAAGTGGACACGCTGCCGTCCTGCTCTTCCACTTTCACGTCCAGTCGGCCACGTACCGAGCTGTTGAGATCCTGGATGGCGAACGGCCCGGCGGGCACGGTCGTTTCATACAAGGTGCGGCCTTCTTGCGACACGGTAATCTTGGCATTGCTTTTGGCAATACCGCGAACTTCCGGCGCATAGCCCTGCAAGTTTGGCGGCAGCATACGTTCGTCGCTGGCCAGATTCAGGCCGGTAAAACGGTAGGAATCGAACACGCCCGAGTCGAGGAAAATTTCGCCAAGGGTCAGTTTGGCGGCCTGCATCGGCAGCGCGCGGTAGGCGTAGATCTGGTTCCAGTCGAAATGACTGTCGCGTTCGCCGGCCTGCTGGTTGTAATTGGCCTGATAATCAGCGCGCAGGCGCCAGGCACCCAGGTTGGCACCTACGGTCCCGTAACTGCTGAGATTTTCTGCGGTGTTGTTATTGTGGCTCTGTTTACCGACCTGGCCGCTGATGCTGTAATCCAGGAGCAATCCGGGGATGCCGTCATCCCATTGTTCCGGTGGCGTCCAATCCGGATCGGAATATTTCATCCAGGCCTGGGGGATAGTGATCGCCAGTACGCCGCCGCCGATACGATCGGAAATCGTCGCCCCTTTGATGCCACTGATATCGGCGCAGCTGTTGTCGTGCCACAGGGTGATTTTCTTGGCGGCCTCTTCTTTCAGCGCCATTTTTTCGACCAGATCCGGCGGCAGGCAGACACGGGAGCGATCCTGTTTATCCGACGACGGATAATAGTGAATGCTGCGCTGGGGCAGGGTTTTCTGGTTGATTTTAATATCCAGCAGATAGGCGCCGGGCATGACGTAATCGGCGTCGGAAAAGCGTGATAAATCCACTTTACTGCGTTCGCCAATATCTAATACGTCGGTATTAAATTCCGTGGCGGAAAATGCCGAATGCACCCAGAGGAAAGATAGAATGACGGTGAGGGGTATTTTTTTCCGTGTCAGTAATGACGTCATAGAATAATCACTCATGGCAAATCCGCGCCCAATAGCAGGTCATCCTGTACGACCTGAATACGTAATACGTGATGTCATTCAGTGCCAAAAATCGGCACTCGCCTATCAAGGCGTTACAGATAAGACAGGGTAAATTTTGCCAGTGAGTTGAATCCGCCGGCTCGGGCCCTGTCAGGCTGAATGCGTAGCTGGGCGCCAAAGCGCAGCGTATTGTCGCCGGCAACGATCTGGTAATCCGCGGTGGTGCTACCTAAGGGGATCGGGGTACCGGCTGCAGTCAGCAGCTCAATGGCTACGCCCTGTGCTTCACCATAAACACCCAATAACGCGGGATCCCGGCTGTCTGCGGTACCGTCGAAAGTGACGGTGGCGGCGCGATAGATAAAGTCGGGTTTTACAATGCTGGCCAGTTCGCAATTCACCAGCTTGATCTCAAAATTGCGTCGGCTGCCGATCAGGACCGGCTGTGAACCCAAGGAGGCATCGGTCATGGATACCAGCCCGAAATCGACGGTCTGATCCAGGCTCTCACTGGCAATGCCGCACGGGGTTTCGACGATTTCGCCGCCCAGACTGAGCGTGCCGTGGCCCTGATTTTTTGCCGCCGCTTCTGCGCTACACACGCTGAGCGTGATAAGCAGTACGCCCAAAATTGGGTTTGTCATGCTGGCGTCTCCCTGTTGCCTTTGGTCCCGTTACCCACTATCCGTACAGGTAAAACGGGGACACCAATACGGCGTCCCCGAGGGGATTACAGGTATGCCAGAGTGAAGTTTGCAACGCTGGTGAATTCGCCTGGAACCACGGCGCCAGAAGCGCTGCTGCCTTGCAGATAGGCGGCGAATTTCAGGGAGTTGTTGCCTTCGGTCAGGCCCTGGCCGTCGGTTGCTGTACCCAGCTCAACATCTTTGGAATGCAGGTTGTCATAGATCATGATGCCAGCGCCGGTTGCGGTGCCGCTCAGAGCCAGAAGTTTGTTGTTATCTGGATCCGGGGTACCTGTAAAGGTCACTTGGACGTTCTTCATCGTCGCGATGGAGCAGTCTTTCAGTTCGATGCTGAATGGCTCGGAGCTGGATTTACCTTCTTTAGCCAGCAGACGGCTGCTGATTTGGCCCATAGGTACAGTCTGATCAACAGATTCCGGTGCTACGCTGCATGGCGCATCAATAATTTCACCGGTAAAAGTGACTTTACCGCTACCCTGGTTAGATGCGGCATGAGCAACAGATGCGGAAGCGAAAGCAATCACAGTTGCCAGCATTAATTTATTCAGTTTCATTTCTCAAGTTCCTGTAGAGAGTATTTAAATAAAAAGAACAGCACATCTAAATCCCCCACAACAGCAGCAACGTCATGTCGCCGACGCCGTAGTTGGAGCCAGATCCTTTTGCTCTGGGCAATACGCCACCCTCCATTATTCATGAGTGAATAACGAAAGTTTTCAGAATTCGTAAAATCGAAATCCTTAAAAGAAAAATAGGTATATCACCATAGCGTCTTGCTGGGATTATTCTTGCAAATAATAGGCGTGATTGGGAATAGCTTTTATTAATTTAAGTCAAATACAGAATATAAAACCAAAAGGAAAAAGAAATATATATGATTGAAAATCAATAGATCGTATACAAATATTATCCAGAATAAATGACTATATAAATGGCAATATGCGAGATATTAGATCGCCAGAATTAGCGTTCACACTACAATTAACAATATTGTTTTGATAATATCGCCATCAGACAGCAGATGATGAATTCTGGCTGTTAATCATGGGGTAAAAGTTAACTCTTTGTTTTGAAAGGTAAGCAGGTCAGTAATACTGGCTTGAAATGCGGCTTTTATTCATCGTTGCGACGATAACTTCTTTTCGGTGCTTAACAAAATTATAACAATGTCAGTGGGGCGGGATTATTACCCATTCCCTGCCGTTATTGCGATTTTTTGTTATTTAACTCGTTAGGATTAATCAGAAACGGTCAGATCCCGCAGGGCTTCGCGACATAATAATGACCTAAGTGATAATTAAGAGATGATAAACGGAATGATTACCATAATTAATGATTCAATGCGCCGTTCTGCAGTCACTACATCTGTACTGATAATGTCTTTCTTACTGCTGTCAGGTTGTGCAGGGAAAAACAGTGTTGGTACTGTTGCTGTGAAAAATGTTTCACAGAACAATCCTAAGGAAAAAACCGATGAGCAACGTATCGCGCTCTGTCAGCAGCGGGTTAATTCACTTAAGAATATTAATCCGCAAAGCTATCAGAAACGGATTGCTTATTTTAATGGATTACTCACCAACGCTTCTGGATATGCCGGTATTCGCAGCAATGTTGATGAAAGTACGCGTAAGGCGATAGACGCGCTTTATAAGTATAAAACCGAGAAATTCTGCGCTGACGTTGAACATGAGCTGATGTCCGATCTGTCCAGCCGGGTAGAGAGCTTATAGCGATGAGAAAGTGCGCGGAAGGAGCCGCTGCTTTGCTGTTGTTATTGGCGGGACAGACGGCGTTTGCGGGGGATGACGGTATTCCCGCGCTGTTGAAATTTGCCGAGCAGCAGGCGGCGCCGGTGGCGGAAAAAGCCCCACCTGCGACGCAGAAGCCGGCTATCGCCAAGCCCAAACTTGCCACGTCAATGGGGGCGGAGAGGGCTCGGTTGGCAGCGTTGAATCAGACCTTACAGCAACAGGCTGACACTATCCGTCTGCTGGAGCAGAAATTGGCGGCTCAGAATGCGCTACCTATGCCAGTCATCGAGGAACCCGTGGTTGATATTCAACCACTGGTGGCGGCGCTGAAGGGGATCCGTCGGGCCATCGCACCTCCCCCGGCGCTGGTCGCCATGGCGGCATCCTTGGCACGGCAACAACGGGTCGCCACAGAGCAAGATCGGCAGTTGCAGCGGCTTCGCCATCAGTTGGCAACCCTGCGGCAACCGCCATCTCTGGCCAGCGATGTGGATAAACAGGCCTATGCCGCTGGCGTTTCGCTTGGGCGTGACATCGTGCAGCTGCAAGAAGAGAACCGCCTGCTGGGTATCGATGTCGATCGATCACGTTTGCTGGCGGGCATCGCCGATACGCTGACGGGCAAGCCGCGGCTGGATGATGCGGCCGTTGACAGCGCGTTGCAGGCGGCAGACGAGGTACTGCAACAGGTTCAGCAGAAACGGCAGCAGGCCATTGGGCAGGATGGCAAGGCTTACCTTGCCGATTTCGCCAAACAACCTGGGGTGCAAAAGGATCCACTCGGCTTCTATTACCGCGTGGATTATGCCGGCAGTGGTGAGATAGCCGCAGATGACAACGTCGATATTGTGGTGCGCGAGAGCCTGCCGGGTGGGCAAGTGATTAAGGATATGGACGTCGCTGGCACGGTGATTTCACAGCCGTTAGCAAAATACCCGCCGTTGTTTCGCGCAGCCATCAGCAAACTGAACAAACACGGATCCATTACGCTGGTGGTCCCCCCTGCGCTGGCGTATGGCGATAAGGGAAGTCCACCTGCTATTCCACCGGGAGCAACCATGATTTACACCCTGCGCGTAGCCGACGCGTTACCGCAGGACAGGAGTAGGCGAAAGTAACTCAAGGAGAACGCGATGGCCAAGGTGCCGGTAACATATGAAATCAGGAAGTCACATATGCTAAACGTGTTACGAAAACTGTGTATGGAACGTGCCGCCGGGGCGGGAGGGCACCATCCACCCGCGCCGGAACACTGGCCTAAAACCCGGGAACTGGCGGATAAATGTGGCGAGAATATTTACACCACGCGCACATTATTATTGGCATTGGAAAAAGAGGGTAAAGTGAGCTGTACCCATCGCAGTATCAATAACTCGTTACGCTGGTATATTTGCGTATCGCCAAAAAAAGTGTAATTCCTTTCCTGCCTTGTGTTTTTGACTATCTTTCACAGCGGATTAGATTAATAGAGGGCTGTGGGGCGACACGCTCCTCAGCCCGAATCCTTTGTTACGACTCATGACCAGCCATTGCCAGTGTGT
This sequence comes from Serratia sp. CoH_134_PS_4, assembly GCF_058190535.1. Taxonomy (NCBI): domain Bacteria; kingdom Pseudomonadati; phylum Pseudomonadota; class Gammaproteobacteria; order Enterobacterales; family Yersiniaceae; genus Serratia; species Serratia sp. CoH_134_PS_4. The sequence continues at coordinate 147,734 of NZ_JBXWKI010000009.1, read as the reverse complement.
TTTTCGAAGCCCTATACTGGCCGCCTGAGTGAAAATATTGCTATGAGGGATACGGGCTAATAATGAAGGAAAGCAAAGAAATACTGTTATTGGATGATATTCATTATCAAATAGGCGAGCAGGTTATTCTGGATTCTGTCTCTTTCGGCTTGAATCAGGGGGAATTTAAACTGATTACCGGCCCCTCTGGCTGTGGAAAAAGTACCCTGCTTAAAATCGTCTCCTCTCTGATCGACCCGACCCGGGGACACATTATTTTTGCCGGTAAGCCCATTACCGATATATCGCCAGAAGAATACCGCCAACAGGTCTCTTACTGTTTTCAAACCCCCGCGCTTTTTGGCGACAGCGTGTATGACAATATTGCATTGCCTTACCAGATTCGTAAGCAAAGGCCGGACGAGCAAAAAATGCGGTCCGACCTGGCGCGTTTCGGCTTGCCGGAGAATATGCTGAAAAAAAGCGTTAACGAATTATCGGGTGGAGAGAAGCAGCGTATTTCATTGATCCGTAATCTGCAGTTTATGCCCAAAGTGTTGTTATTGGATGAGATTACCAGCGCGTTAGATGAAGATAACAAACGCAACGTCAATGAAATTATTCATCAGTTGGTCGTGCAGCAGGGCGTCGCCGTGCTGTGGGTGACACACGATAAAGATGAAATCACCCATGCGGACGATGTGATTACCTTGCGTGCACACGGCGCTCGGGCACAGGAGAAAACCGATGAATCAGCATAACATCAGCAATGAATCCTTAGCCCTGTCGATGGTGTTGGTGATTATTGCCATTTTAATCAGCCATAAAGAAAAGCTGGCACTGGAAAAAGACATTATCTGGAGCATTTGCCGGGCGGTGGTGCAGCTGATTATTGTCGGCTATGTACTGAAATATATTTTTGATGTGAATAACGCCATTCTTACGGTGCTGATGGTGCTGTTCATCTGTGTTAACGCCGCTTACAACGCGAAAAAACGCAGTAAATATATCGATCATGCCTTTGTGACGTCGTTTATTGCCATCACTACCGGGGCCGTATTGACCTTGGTGGTGTTGGTGCTGACCGGCTCGATAGAATTTACCCCCATGCAGGTGATCCCTATATCCGGCATGGTAGCCGGCAACGCGATGGTCGCCGTCGGGTTGTGCTACAACAACCTTGGGCAGCGTTTTAAAAGCGATCAGCAAAAGATTCAGGAGATGCTCAGCCTGGGGGCCTCGCCGAAGTTTGCCTCGGCGGCGTTGATCCGTGACAGCATCCGCGCGTCGTTGATCCCTACGGTCGATTCGGCCAAGACCGTGGGTCTGGTCAGCCTGCCGGGCATGATGTCAGGCTTGATCTTCGCCGGCATTGATCCCGTCAAAGCAATTAAGTACCAGATAATGGTCACCTTTATGTTGCTTTCTACCGCTAGCCTGTCGACGATTATTGCCTGCTATCTGGCGTACCGTAAGTTCTACAATACGCGTCACCAATTGGTGATTAGCCACTTGAAATAACCCCGAACGGCCAGAGGGAAGGGGAGGGGCTGCATGCTGCGCCAGGTTAAATCGGGTCGAGCATGCTCGACCCCTACCCCTTTGACACTGACGTGCGCATTACCCTTGCAGCAGGGCGATACTCTGGCGGATCTCACGTGCTATATCGGCTTCTGTCCAGGTGTCCAACTGTGAAGAGAACGGCTCGAAGGCGTAAATGCCGGTGTAACCGAGGCGCTCCAGATTCTGCACCTGTGCTTTGCTCTCCAGTCTGTCTTTGTCACTCAGCATGATGCGTTCTTCATCGCTTAACGCATTTTTTGTCCGTGGATCTTCCACCCCGGAAAGGTGCACCAAACCAATACCCTCTATCTGAATCTGCGCATCAAACTCAGGCTGTGCGACACCGCTCAAATAATGGTGGAAGGTATCCAGCACGATTTTATAGGGTGCGCCGGAATCGCGGATCAGAGACTGTGTCAGTAACGATGAGCGCAGCGAACTGATACCGAACCCCAGAGGCTCAACATAGGCCTGCACACCGTATTGTTTGAACAGGGGCGCCAGTAGCTTCAGGGCGGCCAATGTATCGGTTTTTTTCTGCTCTTCGCTGCGTGAATCGCCTGCGCTGCAATATGGGCACAATACCACCGCCTGACTATGAATGGCCCGAGCTTGCGACAACAGCGCCTCGGTGTTGGCTAACAACCGAGTCTGATCGTCCAAGAGGTTAAACATACCGAGGGCGTTGATCGTGATAATGTCGATACCGTATTGTGCTGCTAACGCATTGACTTGATCGTTGCTCAGGTTATCGGTCACCTTGCCGCTCGGCATATCGTTGCGCAGCTCAACTTTGCTGAGCCCGCACTTTTTCACCAGCGCGAAAAAGTGTTCTATATCGAGATTTGGCGCGATCTTACGGTTGATGCAAAAGCGGTCTGGCGCAATGGTCATGGTGCATGACTCCTGAGATAGGGGCGAAAACCTAAGATTTACCGACTTACAGCGGCGTGCGTTGTGTTTCGGGCCGTGGCTGGCGATAGCGTTTGGCCATCACCACGTCTTCCATTTTCTCCAGCGATACGCCTTTGGTTTCGGGAATATAGCGGCCGATAAACCAGTAGCTGAACAGGCAGCAGGCGGCGAAAATCCACATTGGGAAGGCCCCGTGGAAACTGGAGAACAGGTAAGGGTTGTCGTTGATCATCGGGAAGGTTTGCGACACGACAAAGTTGGCCAGCCACATGCAGCCGACGGCGATGCTCATACCCTGTGCCCGCATGCGGTTAGGGAAGATTTCTGATACCAAAACCCATGCTCCGACCCCCCATGACAGCGCGTAGAACACCATAAAGAACAGCATGCCGAACAAGGCGAAATAGCCAGTGGCCTGGGTGTAGAGCGCATAAGAGGTGATCAGCAACCCGGCGATAGCGCCGAGCGTGCCGTAACGCATCAGCGGAATACGACCGATGCGATCCATCAGCATGGCGCCGATCACAGAGCCCACCAATTGCAGCACGCCGATCCAAATCGTTTGGAAGAGTGCTTCCTGGGCATTTTCGGTGACGGTTTTCAGCACCATCGGCGCGTAGTACATCATCACGTTAACACCGGTAACCTGTTGCAACATGGCGATCATGCAGCCGACAAACAGAATGAAACGTACCCGTATGTCACCGTAGTTCAGCTTCTGCTGGTGTTGTTTCTGGTCTTGATGCAGTGAGTCTTTGATTTCCTGCAGCAATCTTTGCGCATGCGTTGCGTTGGATATTTTGGTCAACATTGCCAAAGCCTGATCGTCGCGACCGACCATGACGCTCCAGCGCGGTGATTCCGGGATGATGAATACCAACATCAAGAACAAAATGCAGGGGATGACTTCTGAACCGATCATCCAGCGCCAGCCCATTTCGACCAGCCAGGCTTCACTGGCGATGCTGGCGATTTTGAAGTTAACGTAGAAAATCACGATCTGGCCAAACACGATGGCAAATTGCTGCATGCTGAGCGCACGGCCACGCATGTCTTTTGGTGAGACTTCCGACATGTACATTGGGGAAACGGTGGCGGCAATACCGACGGCCAACCCCCCGATAATGCGGTAAATCACAAACCAGCTGAAGGTGTTAGCCAGGGCCGCACCAATGGCCGAGATGGTGAACAGCAAGGCTGCCAGCATCAACGCTTTTTTCCGGCCGTAGCGCGCGGCCAGCGGCCCGGCGCCAAAAGCCCCGACCACACAACCTATTACCACGTTAGAGACGGCCCAGCCGGTTTCGACCGGGCTGAGATTAAAATAGACTTTTAGGGCTTCGATTGCGCCGGAGATCACGGCAGTATCGTAACCGAACAGAATGCCGCCGAGTGCCGCAATGCCGCAAATTCGCAATATATACCCGGTGTTGTGTTTACGCTGAGATGACATGTGTTGCTCCGATTTTTATCCTGGCTTCCACCCGCGCAGTAGGTTGTCGGTAAGAGGGAGGCGGAAGGGTGTGAACCGTGCCTGTCATTAGGCGGTGATATTGGAATAGGTCTTCTCTAAACAAGAACATTTATTCCATAATTAGTGAATAATGAAATATTGATTTTTAGATCCAGTTCAAAAAAAAACGCGCACATCCCACAAGCACGGCAGCACTATCCTTGATCAACCCTTTTCAACGTATTCCCGAGCGGATCGCCTATTTCTGTATAGAAGTCAGGGCTAATCCCCACGGCCCTACGGCGGGCCGACATCACAGGTTTTTTCCTCAAATGTAACCGGCGTGCCTGATGTCCTGGCAAAACTGCTACCTCTCTCACTAAAAACAAATTTTCTAAAATAATTTATTTGAAACTTTTTTTTCAATGAAATAGAGTTTGCTTCATCAGGTCAGGATTTAGCCTGCTTATGGGGTTAACCCGGTAAGCGGTGTGATGAAAACGCCAGGGTGTGCGGCACTGCGCACAGCGTTCGGCGACAGCAGACTTAAAAGAGGGCGAGACATGAAAACCGTGGGTAACTTTATTGGCGGGCAGGTGTGCCTGAGCAGCAGCAATCAAACCGTCGACGTGCACAACCCGGCCACTGGGCAGGTTGAGCGTCGGGTCACGCAAAGCACCGCCGCCGAGGTAAAGCAGGCCATCGATGTGGCGCACCAGGCGTTTGCCGATTGGTCACGCACCACACCGCTGCGCCGTGCGCGCATCATGTTCAATTTTAAGGCACTGCTGGAACAGCATCGCGATGAGCTGGCGGCGTTAATCGTCAGTGAACACGGCAAGGTTTACTCTGATGCCTTGGGCGAGCTGACCCGCGGGATTGAAGTGGTTGAGTTTGCCTGCGGCATTCCGCATTTGATCAAAGGCGAATATTCAGCGGATGTAGGCAGCGGCGTAGACAGTTTTTCGTTGATGCAGCCATTAGGTGTGGTGGCGGGCATCACCCCGTTCAATTTCCCGGCAATGGTACCGATGTGGATGTTCCCTATCGCGTTGGCCTGCGGTAACACTTTCGTACTTAAACCACCGGCATTGGTGCCTTCGGCATCGGTACGGATGGCGGAACTGCTGAAAGAGGCTGGCCTGCCGGACGGCGTATTCAACGTGGTGCATTGCGCTAACGAAGACGCCGCGCAGCTGTGTACCGACCCGTACATTCAGGCGGTGAGCTTTGTGGGGTCGTCGGCCGTGGCGGAGCATATCTATACGACGGCCAGTGCCCACGGCAAACGGGTGCAGGCTTTCGGCGCGGCAAAAAACCAGGCCATCATTATGCCGGACGCCGACTTGGATGCAACAGTCAATGCCCTGATGGGCGGCGCGTTTGGCTCTGCCGGTGAGCGTTGTATGGCGTTGCCCGTTGCCGTGGTCGTCGGTGATGACACGGCGGATAAACTGATTGCCAGGTTGAAGCCCTTGATCGCCCAATTGCGCGTGGGTCCTGGGATCCAGCAGGGCGGTGAAGAAAACGAAATGGGGCCATTGGTTTCCTCTGCTCACCAGAAGAAGGTACTGGGTTATATCGATCTGGGCGTCGAAGAGGGCGCAACGCTGGTCGCCGATGGGCGCAATTATCAGGTGCCGGGTTACCCGGACGGCTACTATGTTGGCGGCACGCTGTTCGACCACGTCAAACCGCACATGCGTATCTACCGTGAAGAGATCTTCGGACCGGTGCTGGGCATTGTCCGCGTACCGGATTACCAGACGGCGATCGATACGGTAAATAGCCATGAGTTTGGCAACGGCAGCGCCATCTTTACCAGTAACGGCCACTACGCGCGTCAGTTTGTGCACGAAGTGCAGGCTGGCATGGTCGGGGTTAACGTCCCGGTTCCGGTTCCGATGGCATTTCACAGCTTCGGTGGCTGGAAGCGCTCGGTGTTTGGGGCATTGAACGTCCATGGCACTGACGGCGTGCGTTTTTACACACGCATGAAAACGGCCACTGCCCGCTGGCCGGCGGGGCAACAAACGGTGTCTGAATACAGTATGCCGACGTTGGGTTAACGTCCTTATACCCTTCACAGTCACCCTGTAGGGGGCGAATAAATTCGCCCCGATGAATGCGGGCGCAGCATGCAGCGCCCCTACGATGATGCAACTCCAATTATTTTGGGTATATTTATTCTCAAAAGGGAGGATTTCCATGTCTTCACTACTTGCCAAGTGTCAGCAGCCGGACGATCAGGGCCGCATTCAGCATGTCACCCCAGAGAATGCCGGCTGGCGCTTTGTCGGGTTCGATGTTTATCGCCTAGAGGCTGGCCAATCGCTGCGCCTGGAAAGTGGCGACAAAGAACTGTGCCTGGTGTTAGTCGCGGGCATCGCGTCCGTTTCCACCCTGCGGGCGGAATACCCGAGCATCGGCAAACGCATGAGCCCGTTCGAACGCACACCGCCTTATGCGGTATACGTGCCGCATCACGACAAGATTGAAGTGCGGGCGGAAAGCGCCCTGGAATTGGCGGTCTGCAGCGCACCGGGTCATGGCCACCTGCCATCGCGCTTGATCACGCCAGCGGAGGTCGGCGTCGAACGTCGAGGCAAGGGACGCAATCAGCGTCTGGTACACAATATTCTGCCTGATAGCGAACCGGCAGACAGTTTGCTGGTGGTAGAGGTGTATACGGATGAAGGCAATACCAGTTCGTACCCTAGCCACAAGCACGATCAGGAAGACTCGCCGGATGAAACCTATCTGGAAGAGACCTACTATCACCGGATTCAGCCGGAACAGGGTTTTTGTATGCAACGGGTGTATACCGACGATCGCTCACTGGACGAGTGCATGCCGGTGTATAACCGTGACGTGGTCAAGGTTCCGCGCGGCTATCATCCGGTGGCGACGTTGGCCGGGTACGACAACTATTATCTCAATGTGATGGCAGGGCCGGTGCGGCTGTGGAAATTCACTTGGGAAAAAGACCACGCCTGGATCAATACCGACGGTTACCCGGCGGCTAAATAATCCTTATCAGGCCCGGTTTTCCGGGCTTGGCTATACCCAAAATAATTGGAGTTGCCTCCAGGCGGCAAGGGAGCTTATCCCGATGAGCTTACACTGGTCAGTGATTCGGGTAAGTGAGTGCAGCCAACACAGAGGCAGCTTCAAGTATGACGGGTATATTACTCTTCTTTGGCGTTATTCAATGCCAGCGATACCGCCAGCGTCTGCGCCAGACACATTGACGCGACCTGGGAACGGAAACCGTCCACCTGTGCTTCACGCACGACAAAGCACACGTCGCTGAAGGCGGCCAGCGGGCTAACCTGGCTGTCGGTAATCGCGATTTGTTGTGCGCCGCTCTTGGCACCCAATTCAACCAGTTCCAGCGCTTCTTGAGCATAAGGCGAGTAACTGATGGCGATCACGACGTCATTAGGTTTCACCATGCTGAGCTGCTCGGTAAACATGCCGCCCAATCCGTCGATCAGAAATGCCCTGCGTTCCAGGTGGCGCAACGCATAGGTGAGGTAGGAGGCGACGCTGAATGAGCGGCGCAAACCAATCACGTAAATATTCTCGGCGTTGTTCAGTAACTCAACCGCCCTATCCAACTGCTCTGGGCTGGTTTGCATTGCCAACTGTTGTAACGCCTGGGCGTTGACCATGGTGAAAACGTTAAGGATTTCCGCCGGCTTTTCCGGTGCGACGTTATCGTCGGTCGAGGTCTGACGGAACAGGCGCGCCCGCTCGGTATAGTTGACGGTTTCTTCCATCAGGTGCTGGCGAAAAACCTGTTTCATTTCGTTGAACCCGCTGAAGCCAAAGGCATTGGCGAAGCGGATCAGGGTGGAAGGCGGGACGCTGGCCTGTGCGGCAATGGAGGCGACGGTATCGAAAGCAATGCTGTTACTGTTATCCAAAATGTAACGCGCCACTTGCTTTAAACGCTTGCTCAGCGTTTCATAGCGGTGGCGGATTTCGTCCTGTAACAGCGAAAGTTGAGTTGGGTTGTTCATCCATTCGGCTCGCAGTGTGGGCTAAGGCGTATCGGCCTGACGCCTGAATTATTGACATGACATTCTAACAGATGGAGTGGAAATTTCATTTCACCAAAAAGCGATTTATTCGATTGCAAGTTGCGTGACTTCACAGAAAACAGGCAAAAAAATCCCCTTAAAGCGGCGAAAATCCGTTTAAGGGGCGGGTTCTGCGCTTAAGGCTGGTGGGAGGTTGGGCGATATTGGCGCCAGAAACCGATCAGCGTCAGGTATTTTTGTTTCACCTGCTCAATTAACGCCGCGTCATCGAGTTCACCCTGCAACCAACGTCGTGAAGGTTGGCCGAAGATGGTGCGGCCAACGGCAAAACCTTTCACCCAGCGTGCGTCGGCAGCCGCAGCGAAGCCGGCCTTCAGCGTTTCTTCCGGTGAGTCCAGACCCAGGATAAGTACGCCACGGCAGAAAGGATCGTTAGCGTCGATCAAGGCGCCGACCTGCTGCCAGTTCTCTGCACTCAACGGCGGCAATTTCCACCAGTCCGGCTTAATGCCCAGCGCGTAGAAATGTTGCAGCATGTCCAGATAATAGGTTTCGTTCTTGTCGGCGTTGCTTTCCGGCAGGATCACTTCCAGCAGCAGTTCATGGCCAGACTTGCAGCAACCGCGATACACATCGCTAATCAGCTCATCCTGTTCGCGACGCAGCTCAACGGCGTCATGTGGGTGGTAAAACACCAGACATTTCACCACGTGTTCCTGTGGCCAATCGATCAGTTGAGATCCAATGCTACCGTGTTCCAGCCGCAGCGGGCGTGAACCTGGCAGTTCGACTGGCCGACCGATCCACCATCCCTGACCGGTAATCTCGTTCAGTGCGGCCTGGCCATAGGTGGTATCGGCCAAAATCCCGCTATTACCCCGTAGCCCGGCCACTTCAGCGGCCTGTTGTGCCGCGGTCAGCAGCAGGGTCTTCAGTTTAGGGATGCGTTCTTCACTGACGTTGGCTTCTCGCGCCATATCCGCCAATTGTTTGCGATGATCAAAGGCGAACACGCACAGTTCGGGCCACTGCTGTTTACGCGTGGTGACCCGGTGAAGATGGTTAAGTCGCTCATCACGGTCAGGGCGTTTCACTTCCTGTTCGCGTTGCAGATAATCATCCAGTTCCTGTTTGCTGGGCATCGCAGGTGCGCAACCGTGGCGTGAAACCACCAGTGCGCCACAGGCATTGGCATAACGGCAGGCCTGATCCCAGCCTTCATCATTCAAATAGCCACGTAGCAAACCCGACATAAAGGCATCACCTGCACCTAACACGTTCAGGACTTCAACCCGCACGCCGGAATGCAGTTTTACCTGTTGCCAGTCGGCGGCGATCTCGCCTTCGAACACTGAACAGCCTTGTGCGCCTCGCTTACAGACCAATGTCGCCTGTGTTGCCTTGCGCACGTTTTTCAGGGCGGTCAGGGTATCGGTACTGCCACCGGCAATATGAAATTCCTCTTCGGTGCCGACGACCAGATCAAAGTGGTGCAGCACTTCCTGCAGCTCGCGGGTCACTTTTTCTGACTCGACAAAGCGGGTTTCTCCGTCGCCCAGGGACGTCAGGCCCCACAGTACTGGCCGATAATCGATATCCAGTGCGGTGCGCAGTCCGTGGCGGCGGGCGTATTCCAGTGCTTTTAATACCGCGGCGCGGGTATTTGGGTGTGACAGGTGCGTGCCGGTAATCGCCAGCGCGCGTGATGACGCGATATAGGATTCGTCGATGTCGTCCGGCGTCAGCGCCATATCGGCACAGTTTTCGCGGTAGAAAATCAGCGGGAAGGTTTCCTGATCTTTGATACCGAGGATCACGAGCCCGGTCAGACGGTGTGGGTCAGTGATCAGGCTTTGTGTGTCGGCACCGACGCGTTGCAATTCTTCGCGCAGAAAACGGCCCATATGTTCATCGCCGACGCGGGCCAACATGCTGGACTTCAGGCCCTGGATTGCGGTGCCATAGGCCACGTTGCCGGAAGAGCCGCCGAGATATTTTGAGAATGTGCTGGCATCTTCCAAGCGTGCGCCGATCTGTTGTGCATAGAAATCGACGGCAATACGCCCGAGACAAATGACATCAAGCTGTTTTTCTTGTGTAGCCATACCCGTTTCCTTCTGTATTAAGCCAAACCCCGACTGCAAAGCATATTTCGAAGTATGAGGAATAAAAATTTCAATTTCAAGATTGAATGAAATTTATACCCCGGAAATGTGATGCATTTAAAACAGCCTCACTATCGCGGTTAAATCAGCGTAAAACAGCGCCCTGCTTGCCGGGAAAGCCTCCGCCAACGGCGGAGACAGACCTTGCATGACAGCCAGACCCTATCAAGGGTTGCGGTGATTTCAGCGACGACGGGGCGTCGGTTGCAACGGAGGAAAGGACGGCTAAGTCAGTGAATTATAAAGGCATGGATGAAATGGGGTTTTCATCATAATGCGATCTTTATCGCAAAATGAAATGTTTCTTCTGTAATGTGATTTTATGAAAAATATATTTGTTTATAATCGCTTCACGTTTCACATCGTCGCTTAAGTTGAACAATTTGCGTGAAAACGACAGGCATCACAGAGTTTCCAGGGTTCGGCACGCGGGTGGTGTCGGAGCGGGCGTGACTAATCTAAAAGGGTGAGTAAATGGGCAAGATTCGGTTAACCATGGCACAGGCACTCGTCAGGTTCCTCGACAACCAGTATCTGCTGGTCGACGGTGTGGAAACCAAATTCGTTAAAGGCATCTTTGCGATTTTTGGCCACGGCAACGTTCTCGGTCTTGGGCAAGCGCTGGAACAAGACAGCGGCGACCTGATCGTGCACCAGGGGCGAAACGAGCAGGGCATGGCTCACGCAGCCACGGGGTTTGCCAAGCAGAAACTGCGCCAGCAGATCTACGCCTGTACCTCTTCCGTCGGTCCGGGTGCCGCCAATATGATCACCGCCGCTGCCACCGCCACCGCCAACCGTATTCCTTTATTGCTGCTACCCGGCGATGTTTACGCGTCGCGTCAGCCAGATCCGGTGTTGCAGCAAATTGAACAAACTTACGATCTCAGCATTAGCACCAACGATGCCTTCCGCGCGGTGAGCAAGTACTGGGATCGTATTGTACGGCCAGAACAGCTGATGAGCGCCTGTATCAACGCGATGCGTGTGTTGACCGACCCGGCGGAAACGGGGGCGGTGACGCTGAGTTTGCCGCAGGACGTGCAGGGCGAAGCCTACGACTACCCTGACTATTTCTTCCAGAAGCGAGTGCACCGGCTCGATCGCCGACCGGCAACGGAAGGTATGTTGGCCGATGCCCTGGCGCTGCTGGCGACCAAACGCCAACCGTTACTGGTGTGCGGCGGTGGGGTGAAATACTCACAGGCTGGTCAGGCGCTGCGCGAGTTTGCCGAACGTTTCCAGATTCCGTTTGTGGAAACACAAGCGGGTAAGGGGACCGTGCCGTCCAACCATCCCTTTAACCTGGGGGGCGTTGGCGAAACCGGCTGCCTGGCGGCCAATACCCTTGCCCGGCAGGCCGATTTGGTGATTGGCGTGGGCACCCGTTATACCGACTTCACCACCTCGTCAAAATGGCTGTTCCAAAATGCCGACGTCGATTTTCTCAATATTAACGTCAGTGCCTTTGATGCCGGCAAGCTCGACGGCGTGCAGGTACTGGCCGATGCCCGGGAAGCGCTGTCCGCGTTGGCTGCGCTGTTGGCACCCTCCGATTACCGTGCGGGTTGGGGCAATGCGATTAGCGACGCGCGTCGCGCTCAGCAACAAGAAACAGCCCGCGTTTACGCGGTGGAATACACCGGAGAGGGTTTTGTGCCGGAAATTGACGATCATCTCGATCGCGACAGCGTATTTGCCGAGTTCATCGAGAAAACCGACTCGCTGCTGACCCAAAGCCGGGTTCTGGGGGTACTGAATCAGCATTTGCCGCAGGACAGCGTGATCGTGGCCGCCGCGGGCAGCTTGCCGGGCGATTTACAACGCGTGTGGCAGAACCATGGTGAGCATGGCTACCACGTGGAGTATGGCTATTCGTGCATGGGTTACGAAGTGAATGCAGCACTGGGGGTCAAACTGGCCGAGCCGCAGCGTGAGGTGTACGCCATGGTGGGCGATGGTGCCTTTATGATGCTGCATTCCGAACTGGTCACGTCGATTCAGGAAGGGTGCAAAATCAACGTCGTGCTGTTCGACAACATGACCAACGGGTGCATCAATAACCTGCAGATGGAACATGGCATGGACAGCTATACCACCGAGTTCCGCTTCCGAAACCCGCAGGGGGGCAAGCTTGACGGCAAGTTAGTACCGGTCAACTTCGCCATGCTGGCGGCAGCCTACGGCTGTAAAACCTACAGCATAACGACCGAACAGCAGCTGATCGACGCTTTGGCCGATGCCCGTCAGCAGACCCTATCTACCCTGCTGGATATCAAGGTGCTGCCAAAAACCATGGTGCACAAATATCTCAGCTGGTGGCGCGTGGGGGGAGCCCAGGTTGCCGACAATGAAAAAATTGTCGCCGTGGCTCGCAAGCTGCAAGAGAACATCGACAAGGCCCGCGACTACTGATTTACGCATTGCTTGATTACCCAGACCTTGCGTCTGCCGCAACTATTTGAAGAGGATAACGAAAATGACACTGAACATTGGGGTTATTGGCACCGGCGCAATCGGTCGGGATCACATTCGTCGCTGCAGCAAAGTGTTGCAGGGCAGTCGTATCGTGGCCGTCAACGATATCAACCGTGACAACGCCGCTAAGGTGGTGAGCGATCTGAAACTGGACGCCAAGGTTTATGACAAGGGTCACGACCTGATCAACGCGTCGGACGTGCAGGCGGTGTTGGTCACATCCTGGGGCCCAAGCCACGAAGAGTTTGTACTGGCAGCCATTGCTGCCGGCAAGCCGGTGTTCTGCGAGAAGCCATTGGCGGTGACGGCTCAGGGATGCAAAAACATCGTTGAGGCTGAAGCAAAACACGGCAAACGTCTGGTGCAAGTGGGCTTTATGCGTCCTTACGATCAGGGCTACCGAGCGCTCAAGCAGGTGCTGACCAGTGGACAAATTGGTGAGCCGTTGATGCTGCATTGCGCGCACCGCAACCCGACCGTTGGCGAAGCTTACACCACGGATATGGCGATCACGGACACCCTGATCCACGAAATTGACGTCCTGCGTTGGCTGCTGGATGACGACTATGTTTCGGTACAGGTCGTGTTCCCGCGTAAAAGCCCCAAGGCGTTCCCGCACCTGAAAGATCCGCAAATTGTGCTGTTTGAAACCGCGAAGGGCACGCGTATTGATGTCGAAATCTTCGTTAACTGCCAATACGGTTACGACATCCAGTGCGAGGTCGTGGGTGAAAGTGGTATTGCCAAGCTGCCAGAACCTTCATCAGTGCAGATGCGCAGCGGTGCCAAACTGTCGACCGAAATTCTGACCGACTGGAAAGATCGCTTCATTGATGCTTACGACGTTGAGTTACAAGGCTTTATCAATGACGTCCTGGCAGGTTCGCTGACAGGCCCCTCCGCTTGGGACGGTTATGCGGCGGCGGTGACGGCTGATGCTTGCATAGCCGCGCAGCTCAGCGGTGAGATTGTCCCTGTGACCTTGCCACCACGTCCGTCGTTTTATAACAAATAGTGTGCTGACCGCCGTATCCACGTTTAACGAGGAATGACCATGAAGATCGCTTTTGATGTTGATGTCATCAGGGACCTGGGCATCACGAAAATGGTTCAGCAGGTGGCGGACTGGGGCTATCAATATATTGAGCAGTCACCGCACCCGCAGATCAATCCTTTCTATAAGCATCCGAAAGCCGGGCGTGAGGTCATGACGGAGTACAAAAACGTCCTGAAGGCTACCGGCGTGGAGATCTCCTCGTTTATCGTCGTTTATCGCTGGTCTGGCCCGGGTGAAGATCGCCGTCAGGCGGCAGTCAAAAATTGGCGTCGGATGATCGAAATCGCGGTAGAAATGGGTGTGCAGGTGATCAATACCGAGCTGGCCGGCAATCCCAATGAGCCGGAAATCTGTGAAGAGTTGTGGTATCGCTCAATGGAGGAACTGTTGCCGATTATCGAGCGGGAAGGTATCCGCATGGAGATCCAGTCACACCCATGGGACTTCTGCGAGCTGAGCAACGAAACCGCGGATATCGTCAAGTCGCTGCGTAGCGATCACGTTAAATACCTCTACAGCGTTCCCCATACCTTCTACTACGACAAAGGCCAGGGTGACGTGGCTGGCATGTTGCAATATGCCGGTGAGGATCTCTCGCATGTGCTGATTGCCGACACCATGAACCATACCAAACACTGTCGCTATATCGTCAACCCGCCGGGTGTAGACGCTGCCGTACATCAGCATATGGGTATCGGCGAAGGGGAGGTGGACTTCGAAACCTTGTTCCAGACCTTGCGTGATATGGCGTTTGCGACCCGCAACTTTAAGGTCGGCGGCGAGTCGATTATCTGCACGTCACTGTTTGGTTACCCGGAAAGAATGAAAACTCAGGCTGTAGCGACCCGAGAGCGCATCGAAAAAGAGCTGTTGGGTAAATAATTTCCCGGCTGCGCGGGTGAAAATAGCCTACAGACGGGCTCTATACCCTGCGGCTTAAAAGACGACGGTATATTACTGAGGCTGAAAATGAATAAAGACAACGTAAAACTGGCCATCGCCCCGATCGGCTGGACCAATGACGACATGCCCGAGTTAGGCAAAGAGAACACCTTCCAGCAGTGCGTCAGTGAAATGGCACTGGCCGGGTTCACCGGTAGCGAAGTGGGCAGCAAGTACCCGCGCGATCCGGCCGTGTTGAAGCCGATGTTGGACATTCGCGGCATTCAAATCTGCAATGCCTGGTTCAGCACCTTCTTTGCCGATGGCCTGAAAGACAAAACTGTCGATGAATTCATTAACCATATGAATTTCCTGCATGCGATGGGGGCAAAGGTGATTGGCTGCTCCGAGCAGAGCAAGAGTATTCAGGGCACCACCAAAGGGGTGTTTGAAGAGAAGCCGTATTTCAGCGATGAAGAGTGGCAGCGGGTGGCCGACGGGTACAATGAACTGGCAAAAATTGCCGCCGACAAGGGGATGCAGGTCTGCCTGCACCACCATATGGGCACCGGCATCCAGACGACCGCAGAGATCGATCGTTACATGAGTATGGTGAACGACGACGTCTACCTGCTGTTTGATACTGGGCATGCTTACTATTCGGAAGGCAGCCAGCAGGCGATGATGGCGATACTGGAAAAATACCTGCCGCGTATTAATCACGTACACCTGAAGGACGTGCGTGATGAGGTTGTTGCAGAGGTGAAGGCCAACAAATTGAGCTTCCTCGACGGCGTGAAGAAAGGCACCTTCACCGTGCCGGGGGATGGGGTGATCGACTTCCTGCCGGTCTTTAAATTACTCGATGAGCGCGGTTACAAAGGGTGGATGGTGGTCGAGGCTGAGCAGGATCCGGCGTTGGCTAACCCGTTTGAATATGCGGTGAAAGCGCGTCGTTATATCAAAGAGACAGCCGGTATTTAACCGGGTTGAGAATGTCGAGGGGCGCTTGAGCAATCAATGCGCCCTTTTTAATGGGTATCAGCTCAGCGTTTTCCAGGTAGTGACGTGTTCACCAGGCCAGGGGGTGGCTGCGTAAACGCCACGGGCTATCGCTCGTGCCAACGTATCCGCTGCCAGTGCGCCAATTTGCAGCACCGCCAGTTCTCGGCTGCCCTCGACGTTGCGCTGCCCGGTGGATAAGGCGAATACCACGTCGCCGTCGAACGGGCTGTGCAGTGGGCGGATAGCGCGGGCCATGCCATCCTGTGCCATGATCGCGACGCGTTTAAGTTCTACCCGAGTGAGGGCCAGATCGGTGGCGATACAGGCCAAAGTGGTGTTCTTTCTACCGCCTGTCGGCGCTTCCGGCATCCAGTCTTCGCCCTGACCGTGCAATTGCGCGAGCGCGGCTGCACCCCCGTTGCCAAACTCACCGTTGATTTCATAAGGTGTGGCCCAGAACGCGCGAGTGCCCGGGGCAACGACGGAGCCCAGGCTGTTTACCGCCACCAGTGCACCGACGGTAGCACCATTCGCAGCAACGATAGAAGCTGAACCCAGGCCGCCTTTCAGCTTACCCATGCCGGTCATGGCACCATAGCCAGCGCCAACGGTACCTAGCGGGAAGTCGAGACCCACTTTGCCGACGGCCTCTATCCCCAGTTGGCGATAAGGCGGGGTGAGCTGCCAGTCTTTATCACCTGCGTTGCTTAAATCGTATAGGCAGGCGGTGGGGACGATTGGGGACACCGGCACACCCGGTGCTGGACGAAGGGCGTAACCCCTGCCTTGCTGCCCCAGCCAGGCGGCCACCCCATCCGCTGCCGCCAGGCCATATACCGAGCCACCGCTAAGCACTAAGGCATCGATGGTCTGCACCAGATTATCCTCTCCCAGCGCATCGGTTTCTCGGGTGGCAGGGCCACCACCGCGCACGTCGACCGCGGCGAACGCCGGGTGATCCGGCAGGATCACCGTCGTGCCGGTTCGTACGCGGCTGTCTTGGGCGATGCCGACCCGTAGGCCAGGCACGTCGGTAATCAGGTTACGGGTGCCGGTACGTACGGCAGGAGAGGTTGGCATGGCAGCCCCCAAGAGTGCAGTAGGAGAAAGGATGCCAATAGCACCCGTTACGCAGGCCAGCGTTTGTACAAAGGTGCGGCGGCTGACGGCTAAGGGGCGGTATACCGCCCCTGATCTACTTTTGGCATCCTTCATGATGATGCGTTTTTCTGTTGTTCACCGCGAAAGCGTGCCATGTGATAGGAGTCTACCAGTTTGCCGTCGCGCATCGCATAGGCGCGGCTGGTGCCTTCAATGTCAAAGCCGAACTTGCGGTAGAGCGCAATCGCGGCCTGATTGTCGGTGAATACTGTCAGTTCAATGCGTTCGATATCCGCCCAATTGTCGCAAAGATCGATCATTGCCTTCATCAGGCTGCTGCCAACGCCCTTGCCGTGGTGGCGGCTATCGACACCAATGCCAAAGGTCGCCACATGGCGGCGGCGCACGCGCTGGTTCAGCATCACGCTCAGTTGGCCGACGACTTGCCCATCAATACAAGCCACCAGGTTGTGGGTGCCCGGTTCGAGATTGGCGAGGCGCTTGTGCCACAGCTCGATTGACGGTAGTGGAAGTTGTAGCGTGTCACGGTAGGCCTGCGGTTGAGAGTAAAGCTGATGCAGGGCTTGTGCATCTGTTGTTTCCACGTGACGAACTACGATTTCACTCATTACGCTGCTCCTTTGGCTTACCGGTTGAATAACCTCTGAATTTATCCGTTTATTGTGTCGAGTCAATATTATTACGTGTTGGTTAAAAAAACGCTTTACAGGTGCGAATGATAATGATTATTATTGCGATGCGTTCCGGGGAGAGTATCAACCTTTGATATCCTCACTGCGAAGGCACGACATTGCTCACATTGCTTCCAAGTATTACTTAGCCAGCTCGGGTGCTGGCTTTTTTTTTGCCCGTTTTCAGCCCGGCATGCCCTCAACAAATTCTCTGCCAATGGTTTCACCACTCCATCTAATTTTTTGAACAGAGGGATGAGTTTTTTACGCTTTCTTATTCTGCTGCCAGGACTAGACTGTAAAAAACATTGAGGAGAGTTGAATATGATTTATTTACGTAAGGCAGAAGATCGTGGTCATGCCAATCATGGTTGGCTGGACAGCTGGCACACCTTCTCATTTGCCAACTATTACGATGCTGATTTTATGGGGTTCTCGGCGCTGCGAGTGATCAACGAAGACATGATCGATGCAGGGCAGGGGTTTGGTACTCACCCGCATAAAGACATGGAAATCCTGACCTACGTGCTGAGCGGCACGGTCGAGCATCAGGACAGCATGGGCAACAAAGAGCAGATCCAGGCCGGTGAATTCCAGATCATGAGCGCGGGTACCGGAGTGCGTCATTCTGAGTACAACGGTAACAACGATCGTCCGTTGCACCTGTACCAGATTTGGATCATCCCTGATCAGGTCGGGCTGGAGCCACGCTATGAACAACGCATGTTTGATGCGCCACAGGGCCGTCAGTTGGTGTTGTCACCGGATGCGCGTGAAGGTTCGCTGAAGGTGTTCCAGGATATGACACTGTCCCGCTGGGCGTTGAATAAAGACGAACAGGCGGCGTGCCCAATTGAAGCAGGGCGTCGTGTCTGGATCCAGGTGGTACGTGGCAAGGTTGTGGTTAATGGCCAGCAGGCCGGCACCAGCGATGCTTTCGCGGTGTGGGATGAAGCCGAGTTGTCGATTCATGCCGATGAAGACAGTGAAATCCTGCTGTTTGATCTGCCACCCGTCTGATTAAGCGGTAAATATCAAGGGCTCACAAGGTGAGCCCTTTTTGCGTTCCGCTTCCCAGTAACCAACAATATCGGCCCCGGTTTTTTTTTGCTAAAATGAGCGCCCATTCACGGTTAGCCAGTTCATTGATAATGAAGAAAAAACGGCCGGTACTCCAAGATGTCGCAGACAAGGTAGGCGTGACCAAGATGACGGTGAGCCGTTATCTGCGTAATCCCGATCAGGTTTCTGTCGCCTTGCAGCAAAAAATTGCCGTCGCGCTTGATGAGCTGGGCTACATCCCCAACCGTGCGCCGGATATCCTTTCCAACTCAACCAGCCGTGCTATTGGCGTATTGTTGCCGTCGTTGACCAACCAGGTGTTCGCCGAAGTGCTACGCGGCATTGAGAGCGTCACTGATGCGCACAATTATCAAACCATGCTGGCGCACTACGGCTATTTGCCGGAGCGCGAAGAACAGCGCCTGACCTCGTTGCTGTCTTACAATATTGATGGCTTGATCCTGTCTGAGCGGCACCATACACCCCGTACCATGAAGATGATTGAGGTTGCGGGGATCCCGGTCGTCGAACTGATGGACTGCGTATCACCTTGTATTGATCTGGCCGTAGGCTTCAATAACTTTGAGGCGGCACGCCAGATGACCCAGCAAATCATCGCACACGGCCATCGGCACGTGGTGTACTTCGGTGCACGCCAGGATGAACGTACCCTTATCAAACAGCAGGGCTATGAGCAGGCGATGCGCGAATCCGGTCTGGAACCCTACAGCGTCATGACGGCACGATCGTCGTCCTATTCTGCCGGTGGTGAGCTGTTGCGCCAGGCGCAGCGCGATTATCCGCAGATTGACAGTATCTTTTGCACAAACGATGACCTGGCGATCGGTGCGACCTTTGAGTGCCAGCGACAAGGGCTGTCGATCCCCAATGACATGGCTATTGCCGGTTTCCACGGCCACGATATCGGCCAGGTGATGGTGCCAAAACTGGCGAGCGTATTGACGCCGCGTGAACGCATGGGCCAAATCGGCGCTGAACGCCTGCTGGCTCGCCTGCGTGGCGAAACGGTCAGCCCACGCATGGTGGATGTCGGTTTTACCGTGATCCCCGGCGGCAGCATCTGATCGGGTTTAACCCGATGTTTGAACGATTTTAATGATGAAAGCGCGCCGTTTGGCGCGTTTTCGTTCCTGCCTGTAAGTTTGCCGCCCGTTACCTTCATAAGTTTGATCTCTATCCCAGAACGCGAATTTTAGCCCGCCCCCCGGTTCCGGCAATCATGCTGTTACCGGTATCATGATACCGGTAACAATGAGTGTGCGGTTATCTTGCTCAAGATAGAACCTTTACCTCAGCACCACCTACAGCTCGTCTTCTAACACCGGGAAGAGCCTAAAAATACAACAAACGCGCGCTTTACGGCCTATCGTAAAGAGGGTCTGCGATAAAAAAGGTTGGAGAAAAATTATGCCATTAGTGATTGTTGCAGGCGGGGTAGCGCTGCTGTTGCTGCTGATGATCCGCTTTAAGCTGAACGGCTTTATCTCTCTGGTTCTGGTTGCTCTGGCGGTAGGTATCGCTCAGGGAATGCCAGTCGATAAAGTGATCGGTTCCATCAAGGCCGGCGTGGGCGGCACGTTGGGCAGCCTGGCGTTGATCATGGGCTTTGGCGCCATGCTCGGCAAGCTGCTGGCGGACTGCGGTGGTGCTCAGCGCATTGCCACTACGCTTATCGAGAAGTTCGGCCAAAAATATATTCAATGGGCAGTGGTACTGACCGGGTTTACCGTCGGTTTTGCTCTGTTCTATGAAGTCGGTTTTGTGCTGTTGCTGCCGCTGGTCTTCAGTATCGCCGCTTCTGCACGCGTGCCGTTGCTGTATGTCGGCGTGCCGATGGCGGCTGCGCTGTCTGTGACCCACGGTTTCTTGCCGCCGCACCCAGGCCCAACGGCGATCGCCACCATCTTCCATGCGGATATGGGCAAAACGCTGTTGTACGGCACGCTGTTGGCTATTCCAACGGTGATCCTGGCAGGCCCGGTCTATGCCCGTTTCCTGAAAGGCATCGACAAGCCCGTACCTGAAGGCCTGTATAACCCAAAAATCTTCACCGAAGCAGAAATGCCAAGCTTTGGCATCAGCGTTGCCACCTCTTTGGTGCCGGTGATCCTGATGGCACTGCGTGCGGTAGCGGAAATGGTGCTGCCGAAGGGCCATAGCCTGTTGCGCTTTGCCGAGTTCTTCGGCGATCCGGTCATGGCGACGCTGATTGCAGTACTGATCGCTATCTTCACCTTTGGTCTGAACCGCGGTCGTACCATGGATGAAGTGATGGGTACCATCACCGACTCAATCAAAATTATCGCCATGATGCTGTTGATCATCGGCGGTGGCGGTGCATTCAAGCAGGTACTGGTCGACAGCGGCGTAGAGAAATACATCGCCGCTCTGATGGAAGGCAGCAACGTCTCGCCGATACTGATGGCCTGGTCCATTGCCGCCGCACTGCGTCTGGCGTTGGGGTCTGCTACCGTGGCAGCAATAACCGCGGGGGGAATTGTCGCACCGCTGATCGCGACTACCGGAGTCAGCCCGGAACTGATGGTGATTGCCGTTGGGTCGGGCAGCGTGATTTTCTCTCACGTCAACGATCCTGGTTTCTGGTTGTTCAAGGAGTACTTCAACCTGAGCATCATGGAAACCATCAAGTCCTGGTCGGTGTTGGAAACCATCATCTCAGTCTGCGGCCTGGTGGGCTGTTTGCTGCTGGCGACGGTCGTTTAATATATCCGCTGCCTTTCAAGTCGGTATATAGCGAGGTTATCCGGCACCCCCAGGGTGTCGGACATTCTTTGGAGTTTGGGGCGCATTTGATGGCGCAGGGGGCGTAACCCGCCGCCGGAACGTACATCTGATCCCATAAGGGCATGACATATGAGTAATTCACAGCACCACGTATTTATTCTGATGGGGGTTTCAGGCAGCGGTAAATCCGCAGTGGCCAACGCCGTCGCTCATGAAGCCAATGCCGCGATGCTGGACGGCGACTACCTGCACCCGCGTGCCAACATCAACAAAATGGCGGCCGGGCATGCGCTGGACGATAACGATCGTGCCCCCTGGTTGGCGGCATTAAATGACGCGATCTTTGCCATGGAGCGTACCAACGACGTTTCCCTGTTAGTGTGTTCCGCGCTGAAAAAAAGCTATCGTGACCGCCTGCGTGAAGGCAACCGCAACCTGCATTTCATCTATTTGAAGGGTGACAAGGCGGTCATTGAGGAGCGTTTGAAACAGCGTAAGGGCCATTTCTTCAAGCCACAGATGTTGGTTTCCCAGTTTGCCACGTTAGAAGAGCCTAACGAGCAAGAACAAGACGTGCAGGCGATCGAGATAGATCAACCGCTGGACGCTGTGGTCGCGGATACGCTCGCTTATATTCGGCGTGTTGCAGCCCAGTAAACCGGGCTGCC
The DNA here is from genome assembly GCF_058190535.1 of Serratia sp. CoH_134_PS_4. Lineage (NCBI taxonomy): Bacteria > Pseudomonadati > Pseudomonadota > Gammaproteobacteria > Enterobacterales > Yersiniaceae > Serratia > Serratia sp. CoH_134_PS_4. The sequence goes on along the minus strand of NZ_JBXWKI010000009.1, from coordinate 125,902 downwards.
ATTTTGTACCGGCGCCGAGCTGGCGCCAGTACCCTCATTACAACTTCATATAAGCCCGCACGCCGTCCAGGAACATCTGGGTCGACAACATCACCAAAATCAGCCCCATCAGCCGTTCCAGCGCGCTGACCCCCTTGCTGCCCAGCAGGCGCAGGAACAGGTTAGACATCAGCAGGATAGCGGCGGAAATCCCCCAGGCAATCAGCAGGGCCCCCACCAGATACGAAATGTGGTTTGGATACTGGTGCGAAAGCAGCATCAACGATGCCAGAATCGAAGGCCCCGCAACCAGTGGGATGGCCAGCGGCACCAGGAAAGGTTCTTCACCGGCGGAAAGCCCGCTGCTATCGCCCTCTTGCGAGGGGAAAATCATCTTGATGGCGATCAGGAACAAGATAATCCCGCCGGAAATCGACACGGTCTCGGTACGCAGGTTGAGGAACGCCAATATTTTCTCGCCGGCAAACAGGAAAATCAGCATCAGCAACAGGGCGATCAGCAGCTCGCGGATCAGCACCATCCGCCGACGGCGCGGCTCCAGGTGCTTGAGCACCGACATGAAAATGGGCAAATTGCCCAACGGGTCCATGATTAAAAACAGCAAAACTGTGACTGAAATCATCTCTGTCATCATTACCTCTGGATCTGAAAAACACCTCGGTCATCCCGACGGCGTCCTTGCCTATAAGAAGGATTGCTGAGAATCGCTCACCCATCGAATAAATTCACTTTGCGCCTGCGCCGACATTTTGTAAGGTGGAGAGATATTGCACACAACTTATAGCAGTCATCCTCCAAGGCAGGACAGTCATTATGAAAAACGTTGGTTTCATCGGTTGGCGCGGAATGGTCGGCTCCGTACTCATGCAACGCATGACGGAAGAGCGCGATTTTGACGCCATTCGCCCGGTCTTCTTCTCTACCTCGCAACACGGTTCAGCGGCGCCGGTATTTGGCGGCCAGCAGGGCACGCTGCAAGATGCTTACGATGTTGAGGCGTTGAGCGCGCTCGACATTATTATTACCTGCCAGGGCGGCGATTATACCAACGAAATTTACCCGAAGCTGCGTGCAACTGGCTGGCAAGGGTATTGGATCGACGCAGCTTCTTCTCTGCGTATGCAAGACGACGCGATTATTATCCTGGATCCGGTCAACCGTGCGTTGATTCAGCAGGGTCTGGATAAAGGCATCAAGACCTTTGTTGGCGGCAACTGTACCGTTAGCCTGATGCTGATGTCTCTGGGTGGCCTGTTTGCCAATGATCTGGTTGAGTGGGCGTCAGTGGCGACTTACCAGGCGGCTTCCGGCGGCGGCGCGCGCCATATGCGTGAGCTGTTGACCCAAATGGGCATGCTGCACGCCGATGTGGCGAAGGAGCTGCAGGACCCGGCTTCGGCCATTTTGGATATCGAACGTAAAGTCACCGCCGCGACCCGCAGCGGTAAATTACCCACCGATAATTTCGGTGTGCCGCTGGCCGGTAGCCTGATTCCGTGGATCGACAAGCAACTCGATAACGGCCAGAGCCGCGAGGAGTGGAAAGGCCAGGCGGAAACCAACAAAATCCTGAACAGCGGTAGCCTGATCCCTGTCGACGGCTTGTGCGTGCGTGTTGGTGCGCTGCGCTGCCATAGCCAGGCGTTCACCCTGAAGCTGAAAAAAGACGTTTCACTGCCGGAAATCGAACAGATGCTGGCGACGCACAATGACTGGGTACGCGTGATCCCGAATGACCGCGAACTGACTATGCGTGAATTGACGCCAGCAGCGGTAACCGGGACGTTGAATACGCCGGTCGGCCGTCTGCGTAAGCTGAATATGGGGCCGGAATATCTGTCTGCGTTCACCGTGGGTGACCAGTTGCTATGGGGCGCGGCTGAACCGCTGCGCCGTATGCTGCGCATCCTGCTGTAACCTGAACCGTACTTCCCGGGGGCTGGCCTCTTTCAGCCCCCAAAAGCCTTATTTTCTTCCTTTTTCTCCGTTTCGGCGCGCTATGGTCTATGCCGTTGTAAAGGAGATAAAGCGCACCAGACATCGATACATCTCCATGCGGGCAGCAGCGCAAAGACGTTGTCAGGCTGGCAGTTTTCTTAATGAAGAGTTTTCCTTGGTAATGGGCAATGTTTTTAACTGACATTAGCTATGCTTAAAGGACTGGCGGATAAATTTCAACCAGCGCTAAAAATAAGCATAAAGAGCGGAATTCGGACCGGGAAGGTGAGAATTGATCAATAACCGACCGCAATCACGCTTTAGATACCGAATGAATTGCATGATAACCAAAACGGCTATGGATTAAGCGTTATGCCCTGTGGATCTCAAGGTACAGCGTCTTCGTTGTAACCTGAAAGGCGATGGGCTTGCGCGGCCTCTTATAAATCATGCTCTTAATCTTAGGAAGAAGACTATGCCTGTACTTCCCGATCGTGACGTGATTGATCAGCTTTTCTCCGGCAACTCTGCCGATCCCTTTTCTCTGCTAGGCATGCATGCGGCTGATAACGGCCTGCAGGTACGTGCACTATTGCCTGACGCCAGTGAAGTCTGGTTGCTGGAACAGCAAACAGGCCGCCGGTTGGTACAGCTCAACTGCGACGATGAGCGCGGCTTTTTCAGCGCCACGGTCCCACGCCGCAAAACCCCGTTCCGCTATCAACTCGACGTCCGCTGGCACGATCACCAGCAGATCGTCGACGATCCCTACCGTTTTGGCACGCTGCTGCAAGATATCGATAGCTGGCTGTTGGCCGAAGGTACCCACTTACGTCCTTATGAACGCTTGGGTGCGCATCTCGCTACGCTTGATGACGTTGACGGTGTCAGCTTTGCGGTCTGGGCACCGAACGCCCAGCGTGTGTCGGTAGTCGGTGAGTTCAACTTCTGGGATGGCCGACGTCACCCAATGCGACTGCGCCGTGAAAACGGCATTTGGGAGCTGTTCCTGCCGGGGGTGAAAGCCGGGCAGTTGTACAAGTACGAAATCATTGATTGCTATGGCAATACCCAGTTGAAGGCCGATCCCTACGCTTTTGAAGCGCAGATGCGACCGGATACCGCGTCGCTGGTGGCGCCGTTACCTGCGGTGGTGGAAAACGCGCCAGAACGGCGGCGTGCGAATGATTTTGACCGACCGATTTCGATCTACGAGGTACATCTTGGCTCGTGGCGTCGTCACACCGACGATAACTTCTGGCTCAGCTATGGCGAACTGGCCGTACAGCTGATCGATTACGTTAAATATATGGGGTTCACCCATATTGAGTTGCTGCCGATTAACGAGCACCCGTTTGACGGCAGCTGGGGTTATCAGCCATTGGGGCTGTATGCCCCGACCCGGCGTTTCGGTACCCCGGCCGACTTCAAGGCGTTTGTGGCGGCCGCACACCAGGCAGGGATTAACGTGATCCTGGATTGGGTGCCGGGGCATTTCCCCAGCGATACCTATGGTCTGGCGAACTTCGACGGTACTGCATTGTATGAATACGCCGATCCGCGCGAAGGTTTCCATCAAGACTGGAATACCCTGATCTATAACTATGGCCGGCATGAGGTTCGCAACTATTTGGCGGGCAATGCGCTTTATTGGCTTGAGCGTTATGGCATAGATGCGTTGCGTGTCGATGCGGTGGCGTCAATGATCTACCGTGACTACAGCCGCGCCGACGGTGAGTGGGTGCCAAATTATTACGGTGGTAACGAGAATTTGGAGGCCATCGCCTTCTTGCGTTACACCAACCATACCCTTGGTAAGGAGCGCCCCGGTGCAGTCACGTTGGCGGAGGAGTCCACTGACTATCCGGGCGTAACGCTGCCGCCGGAATCCAACGGGTTGGGATTCCACTACAAATGGAATCTGGGCTGGATGCACGACACGCTCACCTACATGCAGTGTGACCCGGTGCACCGCAAGTATCATCACAATCAGATGACCTTCGGCATGTTGTACGCCTACACCGAAAACTTTGTGCTGCCAATCTCTCACGATGAAGTGGTGCACGGTAAAAAATCCATTCTCGATCGCATGCCCGGCGATGCCTGGCAAAAGTTCGCTAACCTGCGCGCCTATTACGGCTTTATGTGGGCGCACCCAGGCAAGAAACTGCTGTTTATGGGGTGTGAGTTTGCCCAAGGGCGCGAGTGGAATTTTGATAGCAGCCTCGACTGGCATCTGCTGGAAGGCTTAGATAACTGGCATCACGGTGTGCAGCGGCTGGTGCGAGATCTGAACCATTGCTACCAGCAACACGCCCCGTTGTATGAGCGGGATTACCGCCCAGACGGCTTCGAGTGGCTGGTGGTGGATGATCACGATAACTCGGTTTTTGCCTTTGCCCGCTATGACGCACATGGCAATGAACTGATCGCCGTCAGCAACTTTACCCCAGTCCCGCGCCATCATTATCGCATCGGTATTTCACGCGCCGGTGAATACCGAGAAATTCTCAATACCGATTCACACCATTATCACGGCAGCAATACCGGCAACCAGGGCCGCGTAGTGTCCGAGCAAACTGGCCATCACGGCCGCGAGCATTCTATTAGCGTGACCGTACCGCCGCTGGCGACCATCTACCTGCTGCGGGAGGCGCCATGACTGAGCTGACGCCGGGTATCGCCGCGCCTCTCGGGGCGCATTATGACGGTAATGGCATCAACTTTAGCCTGTATTCCTCCCATGCCACGGGCGTGGAACTGTGCCTGTTCGACGAACAGCAGCGCGAAATCCGCCTGCCGCTGACGACGCGGAGCGGCGATATCTGGCACGGTTACTTACCGGGTGGCAAGCCGGGTCAGCGTTACGGTTACCGGGTGCATGGCCCGTTCGATCCTGCGCACGGGTTGCGTTTTAATCCCAATAAACTGTTGTTGGATCCCGCGGCCCGTGCGGTAGAGGGACCCGTGGCGGACGATCCTTACCTGCATGGGGGTTATGATCGGCCGGATAAGCATGACAGCGCTGAATTGATGCCGAAATGCGTGGTGATCGACGAGGTTTACGACTGGCAAGATGATCGTCCCCCGGCCACGCCGTGGGGGAAAACGGTGATCTACGAAGCGCATGTGCGCGGTCTGACCCTGCAGCACCCGGATATTCCGCCGGTGTTGCGCGGCAGTTTCGCTGCGCTCGGCCATCCGGTAATGATCGCCTATTTCAAGCGCCTTGGCATCACCGCGCTGGAACTGCTGCCGGTGCAGCAGCACAGCTCTGAGCCACGTTTGCAGCGCCTCGGGTTGATTAACTACTGGGGCTATAACGTGCTGGCGCCTTTTGCGCCGGACAACCGTTATTCCAGTTTGCGGACAGAGATGACGCCGCTGCGTGAGTTTCGCGATGCGGTTAAAGCGCTGCACAAAGCCGGCATTGAAATGATCCTCGACGTGGTGTTCAACCATAGCGCCGAGCTTGATATCGACGGGCCAACGCTGTCGTTACGCGGCATTGATAACCCGGGCTACTACTGGCTGACACCGGATGGCGGCTACGTGAACGATACCGGTTGTGGTAACACCCTGCGATTGGATCAGCCGCAAGGTGTGGCTTGGGTGATGGACTGCCTGCGTTTCTGGGTCGGCGAATGCCATGTTGATGGTTTCCGCTTTGATCTGGGCAGCGTACTCGGTCGCACGCCGGCGTTTGATCGTGATGCACCGCTGTTCCAGGCGATGCTGGCGGACGATCTGCTGTCGCGCTGCAAACTGATTGCCGAGCCGTGGGATATTGGCCCCGGTGGGTATCAGGTAGGCCAATTCCCAGGGCGCTTCGCCGAGTGGAACGATCATTATCGCGACGATATACGCCGTTTTTGGTTGCAGGACGGCGTATCGCTGGGGCAATTCGCCCAACGTTTCGCTGCTTCCAGCGATCATTTTAACCAACGCGGGCGTGCGCCGTACGCCAGCATCAACATGCTGACCGCTCATGACGGGTTTACCCTGCAGGATCTGGTCAGTTTTAACCGCAAACACAACCAACTGAACGGTGAAGGCAACCGTGACGGCAGTGATCGTAACTTTAGCAATAACCACGGTGTTGAAGGCCCGATTGCCGACGACGCCATTTTGCAACGCCGTAGGGCTAGCCAGCGGGCACTGCTTGCCACGCTGTTACTGTCCCAGGGTACGCCGATGCTGCTGGCCGGCGACGAGCATGGACACAGCCAGCAGGGCAACAACAATGCTTATTGTCAGGACAATGCTATCACCTGGCTCGACTGGGCCACGGCAGATGACTCACTCACCACGTACACCGCTGCATTGATCCGTCTGCGTCAACAAATCCCCGCTCTGCAGCATGACCGCTGGTGGCAGGAAGGCGACGGTAACGTGCAGTGGCTGAACGCGCAGGGGCAACCGCTCGGCGCACAACAGTGGGAGCAAGGGGCTCTGCAGTTGCAGATCCGCTTGTCGCAACGCTGGCTGGTGGTGGTAAACGCCACGCAGCAAGCCGCGGAGATGACGTTGCCCGACGGCGATTGGCAGCTTGTCGCCCCTTTTACTCAGGAAGATTCGCGGGCGGTTTTACCCGCCTGGAACCAGGCTGCGCACTCGATTTGCGTGCTGGTAAAGAAATAATAAAAGGAGTCAGCTATGGTTAGGTTTGAAAATAAAGACCCCCTGATGTTGGCACGCCAACTGCCGATTAAGTCTGTCGCCCTGATTCTGGCGGGGGGCCGCGGTTCGCGTTTGAAAGATTTAACCTCAACCCGGGCCAAGCCAGCCGTTCATTTTGGCGGTAAATTCCGCATCATCGATTTTGCCCTGTCGAACTGCCTGAATTCGGGGATCCGCCGCATTGGCGTGATCACCCAATACCAGTCCCATACTTTGGTACAGCATATTCAGCGCGGCTGGTCGTTCCTCAATGAAGAGATGAACGAGTTTGTCGATCTGTTGCCGGCACAACAACGCCTCAGTACCGAGCACTGGTATAAGGGCACGGCGGACGCGGTATACCAGAACCTGGATATCATCCGTCGTTACGAGGCCGAGTATGTGGTGATCCTGGCAGGCGATCACATCTACAAGATGGATTACTCGCGCATGCTGATCGACCATGTGGAAAAGGGGGCGCAATGTACCGTGGCCTGTTTGCCGGTGCCGCGCGAGGAGGCCAGCGAGTTTGGTGTGATGGAAGTAGACGAAAACGACCTGATCCTCGAGTTTCTGGAGAAACCCAGTAATCCACCGCCGATGCCGGGTAACCCGGATATGTCGCTCGCCAGCATGGGGATCTACATCTTCAACGCCGATTACCTGTTCCAATTGCTGGAGGAGGACATGTCTACGCCGGGCTCCACCCATGACTTCGGCAAGGATCTGATCCCGAAAATCACGGCCCAAAAGGCGGCATGGGCACATCCGTTCACGTTGTCCTGCGTCACGTCCAACCCCGATCTGCCGCCATACTGGCGCGATGTGGGCACGCTGGAAGCTTACTGGCGTGCCAACCTCGATCTGGCTTCCGTGACGCCGGAGTTGGATATGTACGATCGCGCCTGGCCAATCCGCACCCATATGGAGCCGTTGCCACCTGCCAAGTTCGTACAAGATCGTTCCGGTAGCCACGGTATGACCATGAACTCGCTGGTATCCGGTGGCTGCATCGTCTCCGGATCGGTGGTGGTGCATTCGGTGCTATTCCCGCGAGTGCGGGTGAACTCGTTCTGCACCATCGACTCTACCGTATTGCTGCCCGACGTTAACGTCGGCCGTTCCTGCCGTCTGCGGCGCTGCATCATCGACCGTGCCTGTCATATTCCCGAGGGCATGGTGATTGGCGAAAACGCCGACGAAGACAGCAAACGCTTTTATCGTTCAGAAGGCGGCATCGTGCTGGTCACGCGCGAAATGTTGTCAAAGTTGTGAGTTAAGGTAGTCGGCAGCAATAACGACCCAACGAATTTTTAGTCGCGGCTAGGTGGCCAGGACGAGAAGCCCCGGGAGTTTACTCAGGTAAGCGACTGGGGCGAGTCAACACAGCCAACAACACAGCGGTTTTAAAGGCGAAGGGTAGACCTGCCGCCATATATAAACGGACTGATGGCTTGCACAACGCGGGATTAATAACAGCGGCAAGCCTGCTTTTCCAGAGTAATTTAGCCGATTCTCAGGAGTGATAATGCAGGTTTTACACGTATGTTCTGAAATGTTCCCCCTGTTGAAAACCGGAGGGCTCGCAGACGTGGTTGGCGCATTACCGGCGGCTCAGATCGCCGAAGGTGGCGATGTTCGGGTGTTATTGCCCGCTTTTCCTGACGTGCGCAACGGCATACCGGATTCGGTGCTGGTGGCGGAGATCGATTCGTTCGCCGGTCGCGTTGGCCTGCGTTACGGTACCTACCACGGTGTGGGCATCTACCTGATTGATGCCCCTTGGCTGTACGAGCGGCCAGGCAGCCCATATCACGACCAATCCATGAATGCCTATTCCGATAACCATCGGCGTTTTGCCCTGCTGGGCTGGATAGCCTGTGAACTGGCTAAGGGGCTGGATCGCTACTGGCGCCCGCAGGTGGTGCATGCTCATGACTGGCACGCCGGGCTGGCCTGCGCCTATCTGGCGGCTAACGGCCACCCTGCACGTTCCATTTTTACCGTGCACAATCTGGCCTATCAGGGGCTGTTTTCCGCCCACCACGTACCGGAATTGTGGCTACCGCCTTCGTTCTACAATGTTTACGGTCTGGAGTTTTACGGCCAGATGTCATTCCTGAAAGCGGGCTTGTATTACGCCGACCACATCACTGCCGTTAGCCCAACGTACGCGCGTGAGATTACCCGACCGGAGTTCGGCTACGGCATGGAAGGGTTATTACAAGAACGCCAGCGGCAAGGGCGGTTGAGCGGCATTCTCAATGGCGTGGATGACAAGATTTGGGACCCGTCCCACGATCCGCGCCTGACCGCCCGCTATGACGCCGACAATTTGAAAAACAAAGCCAAGAACAAGCTGCACCTGCAAAAAGCCATGGGCCTGAAGGTGGACGAGTCGCTGCCGGTGTTTGCGGTGGTGAGCCGTCTCACCAGCCAAAAAGGGCTGGATCTGGTATTGGAAGCGCTGCCTGCACTGCTGGAGCAAGGCGGCCAATTGGCGCTGTTAGGGGCCGGTGATGCGGTGTTGCAGCAGGCGTTTCTGGCTGCCGCCGCGGACTACCCGGAACAGGTCGGCGTTCAGATTGGCTACCATGAGGCCTTTTCACATCGCATTATCGGCGGAGCGGATGTGATCATGGTGCCCAGCCGCTTCGAACCCTGTGGGCTGACCCAACTCTATGGCCTGAAATACGGCACGCTGCCGCTGGTGCGCCGCACCGGTGGATTGGCGGACACGGTGGTCGATTGCGCGCTGGAGAATCTGGCCGATGGCAGCGCCAGCGGATTTGTCTTTGATGATTGTGATGCCGCCGCACTGGGCAACGCCATTCGGCGCGCCATGGTGCTGTGGAGTAGACCTAAGCATTGGCGTCACGTCCAGCGCCACGCGATGAGCGTGGATTTTGGCTGGCAAGTCGCGGCAAAGGAATATTTGTCGCTTTATTCCCGTCATATTTGACGCTACCTCAGTGTTGGCTGCATTCACTTACCCGAATCACTTACCTGTGTAAGTGATTCGGGATAAGTTCCCTTGCCGCCTTGATGCAGCGCCAATTATTTTGGGTATATCAACACCTATTGTAATGCCCTATGAATTTCAAGTTGCAGCCAGGTGGCCAGCTTACTCATCCCCAGACGCTTACTTTAGTCAGTCACTGGGGTGTCAAATCTGTCGGGAACAGATTTGAACGCTGCTTGCAGCGGCCCCTTAAGGGGTGTGGCCCACGGATGGGCCACGTAACTGAGTGCAGGTAACACGGCTGTGGTTTGAAAGGCGACGGGCAGTCACGAACTTGGGATCGAAAAGCTATGACTTCACCGATTAGTTACACCTCACCCACGGTCAGTGTTGAAGCGCTGAAACACTCCATCGCTTATAAGTTGATGTTTATTGTCGGCAAGGACCCGGCTATCGCCAATCAGCATGATTGGCTGAACGCCGTGCTGTTCGCGGTGCGCGACCGCATGGTGGAACGTTGGTTACGCTCTAACCGTGCACAACTTTCACAGGATGTGCGTCAGGTGTATTACCTGTCGATGGAATTTCTGATTGGCCGCACGTTGTCCAACGCCCTGCTGTCGATGGGAATTTATCAGGATATCGACGATGCACTCAATGAGATGGGGCTGAGTCTGAGTGACTTACTGGAGGAAGAGAACGATCCGGGTCTGGGCAACGGTGGGCTGGGGCGTCTGGCCGCGTGTTTTCTTGATTCGCTGGCAACGTTGGCATTGCCGGGGCGTGGCTACGGCATTCGTTATGAATATGGGATGTTCAAACAAAATATCGTCAATGGCCAGCAAATGGAATCGCCAGACTATTGGCTGGAATACGGTAATCCATGGGAATTCCCACGCCATAATACCCGTTATAAGGTGCGTTTTGGCGGTCGGATCCAACAAGAGGGTGCCAAGGCGCGGTGGGTGGAAACCGAAGAGATCATTGCTACCGCTTACGATCAGGTGATCCCCGGTTTTGATACCGATGCTACCAACACCCTGCGGCTGTGGAGTGCGCAGGCCAGTAATGAAATCAACCTGGGCAAATTTAATCAGGGCGATTACTTTGCGGCGGTGGAGGATAAAAACCACTCGGAAAACGTATCACGTGTACTGTACCCGGACGACTCAACCTCTTCCGGGCGCGAGCTTCGCCTGCGACAGGAGTATTTCCTGGTGTCGGCCACGGTGCAGGATATTCTCAACCGCCACTGGTTGATGCACAAAACCTTCGATAACCTGGTCGATAAGATTGCCATTCACCTGAATGACACTCACCCGGTGTTGTCTATCCCGGAACTGATGCACCGGTTAATCGACGAGCATAAATTTAGCTGGCTTGATGCTTGGGCGGTGGTGGAGCAGGTATTCTCCTATACCAACCACACGCTGATGAGCGAAGCACTGGAAACCTGGCCGCTGGATATGATCGGCCGGATTTTGCCGCGTCACCTGCAGCTGATTTTCGAGATCAACGATCACTTCCTTAAACACGTGCAGGAGGTGATACCGGACGACAATGAATTACTGGCACGCGTGTCGATCATTGATGAAACCAATGGCCGCCGGGTGCGCATGGCTTGGCTGGCGGTGGTGGCCAGCCATAAGGTTAACGGTGTGTCCGCGCTGCATTCCGAACTGATGGTGCAGTCACTGTTTGCCGACTTCGCCCGTATCTTCCCCGATCGCTTCTGCAATAAAACCAATGGGGTAACGCCACGCCGTTGGCTTGGGTTGGCTAACCCGCCGCTGTCCGCCGTGCTGGATGACAGCATTGGCCAGACCTGGCGCACCGATCTCAGCCAGCTGAGTGAGATCAAGGCGAATGTTGATTACCCGAGCTTCTTGCAGGCGGTGCAGGCTGCCAAGAGAAAGAACAAGGAGCGACTGGCGACTTACATCGCTAAAACGCTGAATGTGGTGGTCAACCCAGATGCGTTATTCGATGTACAGATTAAGCGCATTCACGAATACAAACGGCAACTGCTCAACGTGTTGCATGTGATCACGCTGTATAACCGGCTGCTGGAGGATCCGGAAACTGAACGGGTACCGAGGGTGGTGATCTTTGCCGGTAAGGCGGCGTCGGCTTATTACGCCGCCAAACAGATCATCCGCCTGATCAACGACGTGGCCAAGGTGATCAACAACGATCCGCGGGTGCATGCCCAACTGAAAGTGGTGTTTATCCCGAACTACGGTGTCAGTTTGGCGCAGATGATCATTCCGGCGGCGGATCTTTCTGAACAGATCTCGCTGGCGGGCACCGAGGCGTCAGGCACCAGTAATATGAAGTTCGCTCTCAATGGTGCGCTGACCATAGGTACGCTGGACGGTGCCAATGTCGAGATGCTGGAGCACGTGGGTGAGGAGAATATCTTTATCTTCGGCAACACCGCCGAGCAGGTCGAGGAGCTGCGACGCAACGGTTACAACCCGCATCTTTACTATGAGCAGGATCCCGAGTTGCATCAGGCGTTGACCCAGATTGCCACCGGGGCTTTCAGCCCGGAAGAGCCAAAGCGCTACAGTAATCTGTTTGATTCGCTGGTGAACCTGGGCGATCACTACCAACTGCTGGCCGATTACCGCAGCTATGTCGATACGCAGGATAAGGTGGATGAGGTGTATCGCAATCAGGATGACTGGACGCGGCGAGCGATATTGAATATTGCCAATATGGGCTACTTCTCGTCCGACCGTACCATTCAGGAATACGCAGACGAAATCTGGAACATCAAACCCATCAAGCTGTAATGCAAAAGGGCCGGATATCCGGCCCTTTTTACGTTTAGCGATTTACGATGCCAGAGACAGCGTTTTCGCTTTCGCGTGTTCCGCCAGCCAGGTTTTGACCCGTGCCTGCTGTGCTTCATTCAACCACATACCTAATTTGGTACGACGCCAGATAGCATCTTCCAACTCTACCACCCACTCTTTGTCGATCAGGTAGCGCAGTTCAGCTTCGTACAAGCCGTGGCCGAATTCTTCCCCCAGATCGCTGAGGCTCTTGGCATCGGCCAAAATCAGCTCGCTGTGGCTGCCGTAGGTGCGTGCATAGCGGCGAGCCAATGACTCAGGTAACCAGCTGTGTTCACGACGCAGTTTCGCCGCGTAGCTGTCGCGATCGCCACCGATGTCGCCACCTGGCAGTGAACCGTTTTTGGTCCATGCCGGGCCGCAGCCAGGGTAGTAGTGTGCCAGTTTTTCCATCGCATGCTCTGCCAGCTTGCGGTAGGTCGTCAGCTTGCCACCGAACACGGACAGCAGTGGGGCTTTACCTTGTTCGTCATGCACGTCCAGCGTGTAGTCACGGGTAACGGCCTGTGGCGAGTCTGACTCGTCATCGCACAGCGGGCGCACGCCGGAGTAGGTCCAGACGATATCGTCACGGCCCAACTGCTTCTTAAAGTGGTCGTTATACACTTTCAGCAGATAGTTGATTTCGTTATCGTCGATCTTCACGTCTTTTGGATCGCCATGATATTCCACGTCGGTGGTACCGATGATGGAGAACTCATCGTTCCATGGGATGACAAAGACGATACGGTGGTCTTCGTTCTGCAGAATATAGGACTGCGGCTGGTCATGCACACGCGGTACCACGATGTGACTGCCTTTGATCAAGCGGATACCGTAAGGGGATTTCAGCTTCAGGCCATCATCGAAGAAGTGTTTCACCCATGGGCCAGTGGCATTCACCAGGCCCTTGGCACGCCAGGTGAAGGTTTTACCGCTGTCGACGTCAACCGCTTCCACCATCCACAGCCCGTTTTCACGCCATGCGCGGGTCACCTTGGTACGGGTACGGACTTCACCGCCACGTTTTTCGACTTCCTGGGCGTTGAGTACCACCAGGCGAGCATCGTCGACCCAGCAGTCAGAATATTCGAAACCGCGCTTCAATTCTGGCTTCAGCACCGATTCTGGTCCAAAGCGCAACCCCTTGCTGCCTGGCAGGCTGGTGCGTTTACCCAGGTGATCGTACAGGAACAGACCGATGCGGATCATCCAGGCTGGACGCAGGTGAGGCTGATGCGGCAGGCGGAAGCGCATTGGGAAGGCAATATGTGGTGCCAGTTTTAACAGCACTTCACGTTCGGCCAGCGCCTCGCTCACCAGACGGAATTCGTAATGCTCCAGGTAGCGCAGGCCACCGTGGATCAGTTTGGAACTGGCGGAAGACGTAGCACAGGCCAAGTCTTGCGCTTCCAGCAGCAGAACGGACAGGCCGCGCCCGGCAGCATCCGCCGCGATGCCGGCACCGTTGATGCCGCCACCGATAACGATCAAGTCTTTGGTTTCCACGTCAACTTCCTCCAGATGTTCGAAATAGCTCTTTCATGTTCGTTTTCGCTCATGATTGTAATCAAAAACCAACAAACAAGCCAAGACTTAACCAAACAAAAACATTTAGGCGTGATAGAGGTAACAGTTTGATGATGGTAGTTATACAAAGTGAAGGGGTATTTTCGTTCTGGAACTGCAGGGTTCAGCAGGCTGAACCCTGTCTATAACGGCAGGTCTGGCGGGGCGGAGTGGGGTTAAATGAACGGTAAAAGACTCAGCACAATTCCAGCTGCACATCGTACTGTTCGATGATTTTCATCACGCTTGGCGGCGGCAGTTGATCGGTAAACAGGTAGTCGATCAGGTTCATATTGCCGAGGTTAACCATGGCATTACGGCCGAATTTGGAGTGGTCGGTCACCAGCATGACGCAGCGCGAGTTTTCGATAATTGCGCGTTTGGTGCGCACTTCGTGATAGTCGAATTCAAGCAGTGAGCCATCCATATCGATGCCGCTGATGCCCAGAATGCCGTAATCGAGACGGAATTGAGAGATAAAATCCAGCGTGGCTTCGCCCATGATGCCCCCATCACGCGTACGTACTTCACCGCCAGCCAGGATCAGACGGAAATCTTCTTTGGCGGTCAGCAGGGTGGCGACGTTCAGGTTATTGGTTACCACACGCAGGTTCTTGTGATTCATCAGCGCATGAGCCACGGCTTCCGGGGTTGTGCCGATGTCGATAAACAGCGTGGCGCCGTCAGGGATTTGACTGGCGACGCGTTGGGCGATACGCGCTTTCTGTTCCGACCACATCACCTTGCGATCGTTATAGGCGGCGTTAACTGAGCTGGAAGGCAACGCCGCACCACCGTGGTGACGCTGGATTTTGTTTTGATCGGCCAGGTCATTCAAGTCACGGCGAATCGTTTGCGGGCTGACGTCAAAATGTTCGACCAGTTCTTCCGTACTGACATAACCTTGCAGGCGCACCAGCTCGATAATTGCGTCATGACGCTGTGTTTGCTTCACGGTAATCCCCTAAAACGCCCGGCTTGTACCTGGCTGTTATTGTTCGTTGTGCGCGCGATGACGCGTGTCCCAAAATGCCATCAATAACCCTAACACTAAACCGGCAACGTGTGCCGCGTTAGCGATCGACATTCCTAAAATATCGAAATACCCGGCCACCAGCCACAGAACGGAAAACACCATCAGGCCGCGCGGCAGCATCAGGCCACGTTCCGGTGCTCGCTCCCCGCTGAGCCAGCAGTAACCCATCAACGCGTAGACCACGCCGGACAGGCCACCGAACAGGGCTCCGCTGAACAGCGACTGCGCCCAGCCGCTGAAAAAGGCCGAAACCACCGCCAATACGAACAGTTTGCCGGCACCGAGACGTTTTTCCATCGGACCACCGAGATACCACCACCACATCAGGTTAAAGGTAATATGCAGCAGTGAGAAATGCAGGAAGGCGTGGCTGACCCAGCGCCACAATTGCAGGTATTGGCTGCTGTCTTGTGGCCAGGACAGCCAGTACATCACGGTGTCGTCACCCAGTATTTGCATCAGGATATACACCGCAATGCACAGCACCATCACACTCAACGTCAGTGGCCCGGCTTTGCTGTACAGCGTTTGCAGATAGGAATAGCCCTGATAGTGGAGTTCGGCGTTGGTACTTCCGGCCTGCCAACTGGCCGCCCGATAGCGACTATTGAGCGGATCGACCAGGAACTGCTGGAGTTCGTGCTGTACTTGCTCCAGATGGCTGTCGTCAGCCAGCCAGATTTCTGCCGCTTCGTCAGTATTGTGCACCCTAAGCTCAATGTGTTGTGTCGCCATGTAATCGACAAAGGCCTGCGCCAGGCGGGGATTGGAGACGGCGATAACTCGAACCATAGGTATTCCGTTTAATGAGATGATTTTAGCCGTCGGTTTACCCCGGCGGCGTTGACGGCTGATTATACCGTCGAAATCCTGAGCGCAGGCAACGGATCTGCGCAAAACCAGCAAAAACACGCACTAACGACGCGAGAAAGAACCCCGCCGGCGGCGGGGAGAATTAGGCAGAGGTTTCAACGTCCTGCGGATACTGACGAGCCCAGGCTTCAAAGCCGCCGTCTATGCTGTACACCGCATCAAACCCTTGATGCAGCAGATATTGCGCCGCGCTGCGGCTGCTGTTGCCGTGATAGCACATCACCATCACCGGACGATCGAAGTCGTTCTGCTGCATGAAGGTTTGCAGGCTGGCGTTAGTAAGGTGAAAGGCGCCTGGCGTGTGCCCGGCTTCAAAACTTTGCGGATCGCGGATGTCGACCAGGGCGGCGCTGTCATCTTTCCAACGGCTGTGCGCCTGCTCAACGTTGATCGCTTCAAACTGTTCCATGACTTCGGACTGCCTCGTAATATGAATATGCCGCCATTGTAGTCAATTTCGCGGCAATTAAGACCAGAGCATTAATGTGGTTTTTTAGGCGCCGTAGCCCATCATCTTCAGCAGTTGCTGCGCCTGTTGCACCGCCTCTTGACGATGGGCCACGCCCAGCTTCTGGTACAGATTGCGGATATGGGTTTTGATGGTGGTGGCCGCCACGTCCAGCTCGCCAGCGATTTGGTCGTTGCTGTAACCGGAATAAATCAGCCCCAACACCTGCCATTCACGCTGCGTCAGCGGGCTGGTGCGGATCAGTTCGGGTACCTGCGGATGGGTCAGCAGTTTATCGACGAAATTCTCGTCAAAATGCGCGAACTTATGCCGATGATGCTGGTTGATGTCGCGCAGAATACGCTGGGCGCGATGGTTTTCCAACTCCGGCAGCGTATTGAGTTGGATCAGTTGGCGTAGTTGTTGCGCCATCGCTTCGCCTTCAATGACGAAGTGGCTGATAAAGCCGGTGCGGCTGGCCAATGACAGAGCTTCCATCAGGACCTTTTGCGCGTCGCTTTTGCGCTCCATCTGCCAATAAAGCTGGTTGCTGAGCAACAGGTTACGGTTTAAATCGCTGACCAGCCGCAGGCGGCGGGCATTTTCGTTGAGTTCATCCAGCACCACTTCGGCTTCTTCATACTGACCCAGCATGATTTGCACCCGCGCGATATTACGCCACTGGCCCTGCATAAAGTGGTTATCCGCCATACCGGGTTTTTCCGTCTGGCGCAGCCATTGAGCCGCAGCGGCAGTATCGCCGGTCATCTGCCAGTGGATCACGCGTGGTTTGTCCGCGTTGGTGAGCCAGTCGCGGTGGTATTGGGTGCCGTGCAGCAGCACTTCGCACCGTTGCATATGCGCATTGGCATTATCCAGATCGCCACGCGCCAGCGAACACTTGGCCAGCATGGCGATACACTGCAACTGTTGCTGAGGCTGGTAGTTCGCCAGGATTTTTAGGCCTTCGCGAGCGGCATCTTCCGCTTCGTCCAGGCGCGCCCATGACCACAGGATCTGCGCGCGAATGCGCAACAGGAACTCATGCATCGGTAACTGTTCCAGATGCTGTTCACGTACCAGTTCAAACGCTTTGTCCTGTGTTTCGTAAGCGGCCTGCAGGAAACCTTGAGCAATCAGGATCTCGCTTTGCTGCAACAGCGCCCACAGCGCGTAGTGGTAAGCCTGATGGCGCCGAGCCATTTGTTCCGTTTGTTGCATCATCGGCAGCGCACGGGCCAACTCACCCTTGCAATGATGGACTTCGCCGGTCACCGAGGTCGCGACGATGCGGCTGTAATAGCTGGAAAGCGGCAAGAACTTCAGCGCTTCAGTGGCCAAGCGTTCGGCCTCTTCCGGCTTACCTGCGTTGATGGCGACCTGTGCACGCAGGGCGTCAAATTCGGCATGCAGGGTGCGGTCGACGTCAATTTTTTGTTCGCGCATTGCTTGCTCTGCGCGTTCCAGCAGCGTGTTCACTTCGATATAACGGTGCTGGCTTTGTGCCAACCAGGCCTGCAGCAGCGCCAGTTTAGGATTTTGGATCAAGCGCTCATAGGGCAGTGCATTCAAACACTCTTCCAACAGGGCCAATTCACTGTGGTGGAACAGTGACCATGCGTGTTGCAGCAGAATATCACGCAGCATGCTGACATCACTGGCTGCCAGTGCATGATGAATCGCCTCCGCCGGGTAGCCCAGCGCCAGCCAACCTTCGGCAGCGGCGCGGTGCAGGCCCGGTAATTCCAACGCCAGCTCCCATTGGCAGCGTTGACGCAGGAAGGTGGCGAACAAAGGGTGGAAGCAGAACCACTCACCGCTATCGTCCATGCGGTGGATAAACAGCCCCTGGCGCTCCAGCTCTTCTAACCGTTGCTGGCCGTTGTCTTCGCCGGTCAGACGCACAATCAGCGCATCATTCATCGAGCGCAGTACCGAACAACGCAGTAAGAAGGCACGCGCATCGGCATCAACGTGATCCAGGACTTCGTCCACAAGATAATCGGACAGATGGCTGGCGTTCAGCCCGGCCAGGCGTTTGGCCGATTGCTGTGCGGAAGAGGTGGATTGCCGTGCGGACAGCGCAATCAGCTGCAGCGCAGTGGCCCAGCCTTCGACCTCATCACACAGGCGGCTGCTGTCTTGCTGTTCCATGGGGGCAACCAGACGGCAGTCGAAGAACTGCTTGGCTTCATGATGGGTGAATGCCAATTGCTGCGTGCCCATCTCCAATAACTGATCGCGCACGCGCAAGTTGGCGATGCCGAGCGGTGGCAGGGTGCGCGAAAGCAGGATCAGCGTCAGGTTTTCTGGTTGATGGCGCAGGAAGAAGCGCATGGCTTCGTGGATGACGTCGTTGGTGATCAGGTGGTAGTCGTCAATCACCAGGTATAGGGGGTGATGCCAATCAGAAAGTTCAATAAACACCTGGGCGAACAGCGCTGACAAACTGGCGTACTGATGCTTTTGGCTTAGTGCCTCGCTCTTCACACAGTGGCCACTGCTGGCGTGCTGCAACGCTGCGATCAGGTAGCTGGCGAAGCGCTCGGGTTGGTTGTCGCTTTCATCCAGCGAATACCAGCCTAAATCTGACTTGCCGGCCGCCCACTGTGCGACCAGCGTCGTTTTCCCGTATCCCGCAGGGCAATTGACCAATGTCAGGCGATAGTTGGCCGCGCTGGCTAATTTGGCCAACAGGCGATCGCGGATCACGGTATTTTGCAGCCGTACCGGACGGCTCAGTTTCGATGGGATCAGCATAGTATTCCAGAGTGAAAATCGCGGTGCCCGCCGCCGAGGCTTGCCCGATGGCGTTTATGTCATCACTACGCCTGCCGGGATCTGAGGGGGTTAATTATTTTATGGCTCGTAATTAATCCCCCTCCTAAGTTCTGACAACGTTAAACGTATTGCAACAAGGTTCAGCATTGGCTTGGAGTTATATTGCTATTGATCACACTTTTTTACGTTTGCAGGCAATTCCTTGCCGAATCGCAGGGCAGTGGCGCGGTTTGGTGACGCAGGTGCAGGAAAGCATTTCCGGGTGTGTGCGACACTACAGACGCTGCAATAACTATGCTAACGTTATTGAACAAGTTTTCACCGTATTCTCAGTGCTCGTCGCGTTCGTCGGTGGGCTTTTTTGCATGATGCAAGGGAGTCAAAAAGTGCCTGAGATCACAATTTTAGCTACGCCCCAATCCTCCTCCCCAGCTAATCCCCAAGCGGGATGATGCCTTCACGCTTTCTCCCCGGCACGATAACGGTAATTTGACCCACTTACTGGATAGAGAGTTTTCCTTATGTCACAGCCTACGCTTAAAAAGGATGCTTTTCTGGCGGCACTGACCCGTCAGTGGCAACAGTTTGGCCTCAGTTCCGCACAACAGATGACCCAGCACCAATGGTGGGAAGCGGTAAGCCGCGCATTGGCCGAACAGTTGGCAGCACAACCGGCACCGCGCAAAAGCAGTAAGCCGCTACGCCATGTGAACTACATTTCGATGGAGTTTCTGATTGGCCGTTTGACGGCCAACAACCTGATTAACCTGGGCTGGTATGACACCGTCGAG
Organism: Serratia sp. CoH_134_PS_4; assembly: GCF_058190535.1. Taxonomy (NCBI): domain Bacteria; kingdom Pseudomonadati; phylum Pseudomonadota; class Gammaproteobacteria; order Enterobacterales; family Yersiniaceae; genus Serratia; species Serratia sp. CoH_134_PS_4. The sequence goes on along the minus strand of NZ_JBXWKI010000009.1, from coordinate 106,005 downwards.
CAGGCATTGGCGGAACAGGATATCAAGCTGGCAGATCTGCTGGAGCAAGAAACCGATCCGGCGTTGGGCAATGGTGGGCTGGGGCGTTTAGCGGCCTGTTTCCTGGATTCGATGGCAACGGTAGAGCAACCGGCCACCGGTTACGGGCTGAATTACCAATATGGCCTGTTCCGTCAGTCGTTCAGCGGCGGGCAGCAACAAGAAGCGCCGGATAACTGGCAACGGGAAAGTTACCCGTGGTTCCGTCACAATGCCGCGTTATCCGTCGATGTCGGCATTGGCGGCAAACTGGAAAAACTGGCCGATGGCCGCGAACTGTGGCGCCCGGCGTTTACCCTGCGCGGTGAAGCCTGGGATCTGCCGGTACTGGGCTTCCGTAATGGCGTGTCTCAGCCCCTGCGTCTGTGGCAAGCAACCCATCAGCATCCATTCGATCTCAGCGACTTCAACGACGGCAAATTCCTGCAGGCGGAGAAACAGGGTGTAGAAGCGGCCAAACTGACGAAGGTGCTGTACCCGAATGATAATCATCAGGCGGGCAAGCGTCTGCGCTTGATGCAGCAATACTTCCAATGCGCCTGTTCGGTGGCAGATATCCTGCGTAAGCACCATCTGGCGGGCCGCAAGATTGAAGACCTGCCGAAATTCGAAGTGATCCAGCTTAACGATACCCACCCAACCATCGCCATCCCGGAAATGCTGCGCATTTTGTTGGATGAGCACCAGTTGGACTGGGATGCGGCCTGGGCAATCACCAGCAAAACGTTCGCCTACACCAACCACACTCTGATGCCTGAAGCGCTGGAATGTTGGGATGAGAAATTGGTACGCAGCCTGCTGCCGCGCCATTTCTCCATCATTAAGCAGATCAACGCCAATTTCAAAAAGCTGGTGGATAAACACTGGCCGGGCGATGCCGCCGTGTGGGCCAAGCTGGCGGTACACCATGATAAACAGGTGCGTATGGCTAACCTGTGTGTCGTCAGTGGTTTTGCGGTCAATGGGGTGGCGCAGTTGCACTCTGATCTGGTGGTGAAAGATCTGTTCCCGGAATACCACCAACTGTGGCCGAACAAATTCCATAACGTCACTAACGGCATTACGCCACGCCGCTGGCTGAAGCAGTGTAACCCGGCGCTGTCAGGGCTGATTGATGAAACGCTGAAGGTGGAGTGGGTTAACGATCTCGACGCGCTGAAAGGGCTGGAGAAATACGCCGATGATGCGGCGTTCCGCCAGCGTTATCAGCAGATCAAACGTGATAACAAAGTGGTGTTGGCTAACTACGTGCACGACGTCATGGGGCTGAAACTGAACCCGGACGCCATCTTCGACGTGCAGATCAAACGCCTGCATGAATATAAACGCCAGCATCTGAACCTGCTGCACATTCTGTCGCTGTACCGTCAACTGCGTGATAACCCGCAGCTGGATATTGTGCCGCGCGTGTTCCTGTTCGGTGCCAAGGCGGCTCCGGGCTACTATTTGGCGAAGAACATCATTTACGCGATCAACCAGGCGGCGGAAAAGATCAACAACGATCCGCTGGTGAAGGATCGGCTGAAAGTGGCGTTCATTCCTGACTACCGCGTGTCTGTTGCTGAACTGATGATCCCGGCTGCGGATATCTCTGAGCAGATCTCCACCGCGGGCAAGGAAGCCTCAGGCACCGGCAATATGAAGCTGGCGTTGAACGGTGCGCTGACGGTTGGCACGCTGGATGGCGCTAACGTGGAAATCGCCGAGCAAGTCGGTGAAGACAATATCTTTATCTTCGGCAATACCGTGGATCAGGTGAAGGCGCTGCTGGCGAAAGGCTATGATCCGCTCAGTTACCGTAAGAAAGACAAGCATTTGAAGGTAATCCTGGACGAACTGGCGAGTGGTGCATTCAGTCATGGCGACAAGCATGCATTCGACATGATGCTGCACAGCCTGCTGGAAGGGGGGGACCCTTATCTGGTGCTGGCGGATTTTGCTTCTTACTGCAAAGCTCAACAGCAGGTAGATGAACTTTACCGTGACCGTGATGAATGGACGCGACGTACTATTCTTAACACCGCGCGTGTCGGTATGTTCAGTTCGGATCGCTCGATCCGCGACTACCAGCAGCGTATCTGGCAAGCCAAGCGTTAAGGAGAGTGAATGGATCGCAAGGTCATCGATCAGGCGGCTGCTCAGGCGGGTATCGCTGCTGACTATATTAATGCTCATGGTAAACAACAGGCAATTGACGAGGACACCAAGCGTAGACTGCTAGACGCAATGGGGCGGGGTACGGCCCCGTTGGAAGCGGTAATGACGCCGCTTCCGGCGGTGAAGGTGTTCTATGAAGGAGCGCCGGTGGCATTACCGCTCGCGGGCAGTGGCGAATATCTCTGGGCGTTACAGCGTGAGGACGGCGGTCAACAACAGGGGCGTGCCAGCGCACGTAAAACATTTACCCTGCCAGGTGAGTTACCGACGGGTTATCACCAGTTGACGTTGACACAGGGTGAACAGCAGTGGCAGTGCCGATTGATTGTGGCACCGAAACGCTGCTTTGAGCCCGATGCCTTGCTGACCGGGAAAAAACTGTGGGGGGCCTGTGTCCAGCTTTACACCTTGCGATCCGATCGTAACTGGGGCATTGGCGATTTTGGCGATTTGCGGCAGATGGTTGAGCAAGTGGGGGAGCGGGGGGGCGCTTTTGTCGGGCTGAATCCGATCCACGCGTTGTACCCTGCCAACCCCGACAGCGCCAGCCCGTACAGCCCGTCATCGCGCCGTTGGCTGAACGTGATCTACATCGATGTCAACGCGGTAGAGGATTTTCAGCGCAATGACGCCGCACAGAAATGGTGGCTGAAGCCGGCCACGCAAAAAAAGCTGGCCCAAGCGCGCAACAGCAAGCTGGTGGATTACAGTACGGTAACGCAGTTGAAGCTGGCGGCGCTGAAGTTGGCGTTCCCGCTTTTCCAGGCGCGTAAAGCCGGTGACGGACTGCGTCAGGCATTTGAACAGTTTGTTATCGAGGGGGGTGACAGCCTGTATCAGCAGGCTGCATTTGACGCGTTGCATGCCCATCTTGCCGCAGAAGACACGAGTCTGTGGGGTTGGCCTGCCTGGCCGGAACATTATCAGCAAGGGGACAGCGCGGCAGTTAAGCAGTTCTGCCAGCAACAGCAGGATCAGGTAACCTTCTACCTGTGGTTGCAGTGGCTGGCTGCCAGCCAGTTTGCGGATTGTTTTCGTCAGAGCCAGCAACAGCACATGCCGATTGGTTTGTACCGCGATTTGGCGGTCGGCGTGGCAGAAGGCGGCTCGGAAACCTGGTGTGAGCGTGAGCTGTATTGCCTGAAAGCCTCTGTCGGGGCGCCGCCGGACATTTTGGGGCCACTGGGACAAAACTGGGGCCTGCCACCGATGGACCCGCACGTAATGGCAGCGCGCGGTTACCAGCCGTTTATCGATCTGTTGCGCGCCAATATGACCAGTTGTGGTGCGTTGCGTATCGACCATGTGATGGCGCTACTGCGTCTGTGGTGGATTCCTTATGGTGAAACCGCCGTTCACGGTGCCTATGTAAAATACCCGGTGGATGATTTACTGGCGGTATTGGCGCTGGAAAGCCAGCGCCATCGCTGCATGGTGATTGGTGAGGACCTTGGCACCGTACCGGTTGAGATTGTGGGCAAGCTGCGCGACAGCGGTGTCTATTCCTATAAGGTGTTGTATTTCGAACGCGACGGTGAGAATCACTTCCGTGCGCCGCAGGCCTATCCTGTGCAGGCCATGGCGACCATCACCACGCATGATCTTCCCACGCTGCGTGGCTATTGGCAAAGTGGCGATCTGCAGCTTGGCAACTCGCTGGGGTTGTATCCAGATGCCGAGGTCTTGAAAGAGCTGTTTGCCGATCGCGAACGTGCCAAGCAAGGGTTGTTGGACGGGCTGCATCACTATGGCTGTGTACCGCTGAAGGTGGGTAAAAAGGCGGCATTGTTGAAGATGAGCCCATTACTTAACCGGGGCTTGCAGCGCTATGTTGCAGACAGCGCCAGCGCGTTATTGGGGCTTCAGCCGGAAGATTGGTTGGACATGGCTGACCCGGTCAATATTCCCGGGACCAGCGATCAATACCCTAACTGGCGGCGAAAACTGACGCACACTTTGGAGGAAATGTTTGCCGATCAGCAGGTTAACCGACTGCTTAAGGATTTGGACAAGCGGCGGCGTAAGGTGTCGGTAGGCTAATCATGGGTCCAAGATTGCATTAAAGATGAGATCTGAACACTATGATTCTTATCCATAATGTTGGGATACCCGAATTAATTGGAGTTGCAGCCAGGCGGCAAGTGCCTCAATCCCCAGGAGCTTACTTTCGTAAGTGACTGGGGGGACGCACCTGGCCAACAACGCTGCAACTTCACGTCAAAAGGGTATCAGTAATAGGAGTGCTCGCCGCGTTGGTGTTCGGTCAGATCGCGCACGCCTTTCAGTTCAGGGAACTTCTGCAGCAGCTCTTTCTCGATGCCTTCCTTCAGGGTCACATCGACCATGGAACACCCGTTACAACCGCCGCCGAATTGCAGGATAGCCAGACTGTCGTCGGTGATTTCCATCAGCGTAACGCGGCCGCCGTGGCCTGCCAGCTGTGGGTTAATCTGTGACTGCAGCACGTATTCAACACGCTCCATCAGCGGGGCATTGTCATCAACCTTGCGCATTTTGGCGTTTGGCGCTTTCAGTGTTAACTGGGAGCCCAATTGGTCGGTGACGAAGTCGATTTCGGCATCGTCCAGATACGGTTTGCTCAGCTCGTCGATATAGGCAGACAGTTTTTCGAACTTCAGCTCGGTGTCTGTCGCTTCAACGGCGTCCGGCGGGCAATAAGAGACACCGCATTCGGCCGTAGGCGTACCCGGATTGATCACGAATACGCGGATTTGGGTGCCTTCCTCTTGGTTTGCCAATAGTTTGGCAAAGTGTTCCTGTGCAGTATCTGTTATACGAATCATGGCATTAGCTCGTTAGTTCAAATAGTTGACTTCTATACTAGGTTATAATACGCCCATTGCCGTGGCACTACAACGTGCGGCAAACGCACCAGATCTGTATTGATGCAACGCCCTGCCGCTGTAGTAGCTTAGCGATTTCCGCCACCGTGCTGCCCGTCGTGACCACATCATCCAACAAAGCAACATGCCGACCCATCAAGGGTTCATTGCAGCGGAATGCACCGCGCAAATTGCGCCGCCGCACACGAGCCGTTAGGTGCTGTTGTGGGGCGGTTTTACGTACCCGACTCAGGGCCGCGGGGCGATAGTCGCACCCTAACCAGTAGGCCAAAGGCCGTGCCAGCAGGTCGCTCTGGTTATAGCCGCGCTGCCAACAACGTTTTGCCTGTAAGGGTACAGCTAAAATGACATCGGGTCTGTTCAGATATTGCTCTCGATGTGCCTGTTGCCAGTTTAGTAATATTAGCCGTGCCAACAGCGGGGCCAGTTCTGGTGTGTGTTGAAACTTGAATTTTCCGATCAACTGGCGCAGCGGGGCTTGATAGTCGCTGACGAACACCAGTGACTGCCAGGGAGGAGGTTGTTGCAGGCAGCGACCGCAGGGCCGCGCGGTGTCACCTGCAGGCAGGCCGCAACGTGGACAGCAAAGCGGTTTGGTGGGTAAATGACGCAGGCAGTAGCTGCAGATGCCGTGACAATGAAGGCGTAGTGGTTGTCGGCATAGCCAACAACGGCTTTGGATTGATAGCATAGCCGTCCTCCCTGACGGATGAGAATGAAGGACAATAACTGATGACTGCGTTGTACTGGCAAACCCTAGGTGAAGGGGATCGCGATCTTGTGCTGTTGCACGGGTGGGGGCTGAATGCGCAGGTGTGGAGTTGCATGCTAGAGCGACTGACGCCGCATTTTCGCCTGCATCTGGTTGATCTGCCTGGATATGGCCGTAGCCAAGGTTTTGGGGCTATGTCGCTTGAGCAAATGGCAGAGACCCTGTTAGCTGCCGCCCCGGCAAATGCCTGGTGGCTAGGCTGGTCGCTCGGCGGGCTGGTGGCCAGCCAGATTGCGCTCATGCAGCCGCAACGGGTACGTGGGCTGATTACCGTGGCGTCTTCGCCATGCTTTGCGGCTCAGGAAGACTGGCCAGGGATCCGCCCTGACGTGTTGAGTGGTTTTCAGCATCAGCTGGGGCAAGATTTTCAGCGTACCGTAGAGCGTTTCTTGGCATTACAAACGCTGGGTACGGAAAGCGCGCGGCAGGATGCCCGCTTGTTGAAGTCTGTGGTGCTTGACCAGCCGATGCCTGGCGTTGACGTTCTGAACGGCGGGTTGGAGATGCTGCGTACCACCGATTTTCGCGAGCCGCTGGCGGGGTTGACGCTCCCATTACTACGCATTTACGGTTATTTGGATGGATTGGTGCCACGTAAAGTCGCTGGTTTGCTGGATGTCATGTGGCCGCACTCGCCCTCTGTCATCATTGCGAAAGCGGCCCATGCGCCATTTATTTCCCATCCTGATGAGTTCGCAGAAATTATTTGCACCTTTGTGGCTGAAAACGGGATCCGACGCCAAAACGCACAATAAAGCGCTAAAAAAAGAGCCGCTTAGTGGATAAAAAATAAACCTGTTCAATACTTAGGGGGGTAACTGCGTTGGCTGGAAAATGAAAAAAACGCTCACGGTTTTTTCATTTTGACGTTTCGTCTCTGGGAAAACGGCTCTCGTCAGGGAAAGCAACGAGGTCTGAAGATGTCGCGGCAGCCGGTGTTATTACGCATTTACTCTGGACGGCTTTCATAATAAATAAATTATCCATTGAGAGGTATTGTAATGAAATCTTTGAAAATGATTATTGCCGCGTTGGTTGTGGGTTCAGTGTCCTTCAGCACCCTGGCAGCAACCATGCTGACCAAGGAAGATCTGGACAAGAACCCAGGTAAATACGAGAAAGTGGGTACCGTAACCACCACCGCCCAAACCACGTCGCCGATGGATGCGAAAGAGGAATTGTCCAAACTGGCCGATGAAAAAGGTGGGCAATATTACGTTATTCTGGCAGGTCGTGAGCACGGCAAGTTCAGCGCTATCGCTGACGTGTACAAAGACAAGAAATAACGATTGATTAAGAAGGGGCGCGCCTTTGTGCTGCGCCCCAATCTTCACTTCTTCAGACGATACACCACCGTACTGCACCCCTGGCCTTCCGGACAGCTTTTGCAACTACCGCTTAGGCAGGCGCTGTTATCTTGCTCAATACGCTCCACTTTACCCATCGCCATTAACCGTTCCAGCATGGCCTGCACCAGCGGCAATGGGGTTGCCAACTGACGGCTGAGCTGCAGCGCCTGCACGCTGCCATGCAGCGCCAAGGCATCGCGGATCTGCAACAGGCTTGCCATCAGTGACAGTCACCCTTGCTGCCCTGGCAACAGACTGCTGGGGTAGCATTGCCCAGACGCACGGTGACCCGGCTGCGAGCGCGACGCAGGCCAAACAAGATCAACAGATTGAACAGCACCACAATGGTGATTGCTGTCAGGCTGTACTGCGGGTGCTGGGCAAAAGTGGCGGTTTGATAAAATAGCGTGGCCAACGAGTAGGCGATATTCAGCCCCCAGAGAATGGAGAACGTCATCCAACCGCGGCTGGACTCACGGGCGATGGCTCCCATCACCGAGACGCAAGGTACGTACAGCAGCACAAAAATCAGGTAACTGTAGGCGGAAACCCCGGAACCGAATTTGCTGCTCATCACCCCCATTGAACCGACGTCCATTTCCCCGTCACCCTTACTCGCCTCAATCGGGTTGGACAGTACGCTCAGGCTGAACGTGTCTTTCAGACCCTGCCAGGTGGTTTCCACCGCACCGCCCAGTTCGTCCAACAGGTTAAAGTTAGCAGCATCAAACTCGGTATTATTGATGCGCTCGGCGGTGTACAGGGTGTTCAATGTGCCGACCACGACTTCTTTTGCCATAGCACCGGTCACCAGACCGACGGTGGCCTGCCAGTTATCGTTATGTACGCCCATTGGCTGCAGCAGCGGTGTCAGCACCTTGGATACCGACGCCAACGCGGAATCATTGATGTCATCTACCGGCTTGCCGCTGAACGAAAAGCTGTTCAAGCCGCCAATGAAGATACTGGCAATCACGATCACTTTACCTGCGCGCAGCACGAAGCCTTTCAGGCGTTGCCAGGTCTGCAATAGCAGGCTCTTCAAGTGTGGGACATGGTAAACCGGCAGTTCCATGACGAAGGGAGACGCTTCCCCACGCATGATGGTGTATTTGAGCACCAACCCGGTGAGGATCGCGACCACAATGCCGAGCATGTACAGTGAGAACACCACGCCTGCGCCGTCCTGACCAAAGAAGGCGGCAGCAAACACGGCGAAGATCGCCAATCGGGCACCGCAGGACATGAACGGGGCCATCATGATGGTAATTAAACGCTCCCGCTGCGCATCCAACGTACGGGCACCCATGATGGATGGCACGTTGCAGCCGAAGCCGACAATCAGGGGGACGAAAGATTTGCCCGGCAGCCCGAGCGCTTGCATCAAGCGGTCCATCACGAATGCCGCCCGTGCCATATAGCCGGAATCCTCGAGGAAAGACAGGAACAGGTACATCATGCCGATTTGCGGCACCAGTGGCAGCACGGTGTTGATACCGCCGCCGACGCCCTGAGCCAGGAAAATGGTCAGCCATTCAGGGAAATGCAGGGTGTAACCCAGCCATTGAATGCCCTGGATAAAGATCGCTGCCGAGCCGATATCGAAAATCGGCTGCAGGGCGCCGCCGAGGTTAATCGCCAGCAGGAACATTAAATACATCACCAGCAGGAAGATAGGCACGCCCAGCCAGCGATTCAGGATCACCTTGTCCAATGCTTCGGTCAGGCGGTTCGGCATGGCGTGTTGTGAGTTGCTGACCGCGTCACACAGGGAGGCAATCGACTGATAACGCGCATCGGCTATTACCAGTGCTGGGTCTTCCTGATGTTGCTGTTGGAGCGCCTGCCGAGCGGCCGGCAGCAGTGCAGCCGCAGGACCGGCTAAGGTATGACTGTAGATATCGCCTTCCAGCATTTGCAGGGCCAACCAACGGCGTTGCTCGTTTGGAAGGGTTTGCGGCATGGCATCGGTCAGCGTTGCCACTTCTTTTAGCAGGAGCTGCGGGTAGTTCACCAGCGCTTTTAATTCGTTGAACTGATGATTGTCGATCATTTGCTTGAGCACACCAATGCCGTCGGCTTTGGTGGACACCAGCGGTACCACTGGGCAGCCAAGGCGGGCAGACAGCGCAGCGATATCAATCTCAATCTTTTGGCTTCGGGCGATATCCAACATATTCAGCGCGACAATGCAGGGAATACCCAGTTCCAACAGTTGCAGCGTCAGGTACAGGTTACGCTCCAGGTTGGACGCATCGACCACGTTGATCAGCAAATCGGCGTCGCCACTGAGAATGTAGTGGCAGGCGATTTGCTCATCGAGTGAGGTTTGTTCCGAGATGGTGGTCAGAGAGTAGGTACCGGGAAGATCAACCAGTTTGACCTGTGACTGTGGTGTAGTGAACAGGCCCTCTTTACGCTCTACCGTCACGCCTGCCCAGTTACCGACCCGCTGGCGCGCCCCGGTAAGCTGGTTGAACAGCGTAGTCTTACCGGAGTTGGGGTTGCCTATTAAGCCAATAGTGAGTTTTTTCATAATTTAGCGTGATATCAGTCAATGGAAATGGGGCCAGGCGATGCGCATGGCCAAGGCAAAATGGCTCAGGATCAGGATTGGCCGTCGAGCAGAATCAAGGCCAGATCCTTTCTACGCAGCACCAGGCTGACGCGGCGAGTTTTGATTTCTATCGGGTCGCCCAATGGCGCGACGCGGACGACCTCAAATGACGACCCCGGTAGCATGCCGAGTGAGAGAAGTTTCTGGCGATAAGCGGGGCCAATGTCAGTAGCGAAGCCGGCAATCTTATATGACCGTTTAGGCAGAAGATGCATATAACCTTCTCTGAGCCCTTGTTATTGGGCTGGTGATGATAAAAGAACGTTCTAAAGGAAATGCCGCAGTAACCACACAGGGTTACCGACGTTTTCAATCCATGAGGCTATGCAGTGAACACGCAAAATAATAATAGTGAGAATAATTATCGTATTCAATACAAAAAATAGGGGTATTGGTAACCAAAGGTTGTAGCGATCACATTTAGCGCTCAGGGTTGCCTGGCAGGACTCTTTTATCACCCGGTTTCGTGGGGTGCAAATGCGAATGGCGAGTTAAATCAGTTACGTAATTGCAGCGTTTTTTTCTACTTTGAAAAAATTAGCGACAGATTCGGCAGCTTTGATCCGACAGCGTCAAAATCCGTATTTATTTGGCAACATTTCTCGGGCTGAATACGAGCAGTAACCATTTGTGTTTCGCAGGGAAATACTGAAATGAGAACGCGGTGTTAATAACGATGTTAACAAATGGCTATTCACCCCTCTTTTATGGCGTAATGCACCCGAATATTATTTCCGCCGGGAAGATCAAAAAAATTGCAGCTTTATTGAGGCGGGTCAAAAAAGGCTGGGGGATATTTTTGCGGGAAAGGGCGGAGTTAACTCCGCCCTTGGTACCTTTGGTCGTTCAAATTTGCGGCGTCTTTAGCCTTTTTTGCCAAATGCTGCCGCCAGTGCATCACCCATTGCGCTGTTGCCCGCAGGTGTGTTGCCGCCACGCGGCTTGGCCTTATTAGCCGGTGCACGGGTTGCATTGTCTTTGGCCGGTGCGGTATTGCCGCCCCGGCGCGGAGACCCTTCGCCCGGTTGCTCATCCAGACGCATGCTCAGCGCGATACGTTTGCGCTGCAGGTCAACGTCCATCACCTTCACTTTAACGATGTCGCCGGCTTTCACCACGGTATGTGGATCTTCGACAAACTTGTCCGCCAGTGAGGAGATGTGCACCAGGCCATCCTGGTGAACGCCAATATCGACAAAGGCACCGAAGTTGGTGACGTTAGTGACCGAACCTTCCAGAATCATTCCCGGCTGTAGGTCATTGAGGGTTTCAACGCCGTCGGCAAAGGTCGCCGTTTTGAATTCAGGACGCGGGTCGCGGCCCGGCTTCTCCAGCTCTTTCAGGATGTCGGTTACCGTCGGCACACCGAACTTCTCATCGGTGAAGTCGCCGGCTTTCAGGTTACGTACGGCAGTCGGGTTGCCCATCAGATCTTGAAGCGCTTGCTGGGTGGCGGCCAGAATGCGTTCGACCACGGGGTAGGTTTCCGGGTGAACCGTTGAGGCATCCAGAGGGTTATCGCCGTGGTTGATGCGCAGGAAGCCAGCGCACTGCTCAAAGGCTTTTGGCCCCAGACGGCTGACCTTTAACAGTTGTTCACGGTTACTGAAGCGGCCGTTCTCATCACGCCAGGTAACGATGTTTTGCGCCATCATGCGTGTCAGGCCAGCCACACGGGTCAGCAGCGGCACGGAGGCAGTATTCAGATCGACACCGACGGCGTTTACACAGTCTTCAACAACGGAGTCCAGCTTTTTCGCCAATTGGCTTTGGCTGACATCGTGTTGATACTGGCCGACACCGATGGATTTCGGGTCGATTTTTACCAGTTCGGCGAGGGGGTCTTGCAGACGGCGGGCGATGGAGACGGCACCACGCAGCGAAACGTCAAGGTTAGGGAACTCCAGCGCCGCCAGCTCGGAAGCGGAGTACACCGAAGCGCCAGCTTCACTGACGATCACCTTTTGTGCTTTGACCTCGCTGAACTGCTGTTGCAGGTCAAGGTAGAAACGCTCGGTCTCGCGTGATGCGGTGCCGTTACCGATAGCAACCAGCTCCACTTTATGTTTGATACACAATGCAGCGACGATCGCGGCGGCTTTAGCGGCCTGACCGGTGTGCGGGTAGACAGTGTCGGTGGCGACCAGCTTGCCGGTCGCATCCACGACGGCGACTTTTACGCCGGTACGCAAGCCGGGATCCAGCCCCATGGTGGCGCGCATGCCGGCAGGTGCCGCCATCAGCAGATCATGCATGTTACGGGCGAAGACGTTGATCGCTTCGTCTTCCGCACGTTCGCGCACCGTACTCATCAGTTCGGTTTCCAGATGCAGCAGCACCTTGATGCGCCAGGTCCAGTTGATCACCGCTTTACGCCAGGCATCCGCCGGGGCGTTATTCAGGCGCAGATCGAGGTGGCTGATGATGATTTGCTCCGCCTGGCTTTCGCGCGGGGCTTCTTCAAACTGGGGATCGGCATTCAGTGCCAGTTGCAGTACACCTTCGTTGCGGCCACGGAACATCGCCAGCGCACGGTGTGACGGCACCTGAGAAATAGGTTCGTGGTGATCGAAGTAGTCGCGGAACTTGGCGCCAGCCTCTTCCTTGCCTTCCACCACTTTGGAGACCAGATGTGCGTGTTTCCACAAGTAGTTACGCACCTTGGCCAACAATGCAGCATCTTCGGCAAAGCGTTCCATCAGGATATAACGCGCGCCGTCGAGGGCGGCTTTCACGTCTGCAACGCCTTTGTCTGCGTCAACGTAGCCTTCGGCCAGTTGTTCTGGTTGCTGCTGAGGGTCCTGCCACAATGTGTCCGCTAAAGGCTCCAGACCGGCCTCTATCGCGATCTGACCGCGGGTGCGGCGCTTGGGCTTGTAGGGCAGGTAAAGGTCTTCGAGTTCGGTTTTGCTTTGCGTGGCGGTGATCGCCCCCGCCAGCTGTTCGGTCAGTTTGCCCTGCTCGTCGATCGATTTAAGGATGGTCTGACGGCGGTCTTCCAGTTCACGCAGATAACCCAGGCGGGTTTCCAGCTGGCGCAGTTGGGTATCGTCCAAACCCCCGGTGACTTCCTTACGATAGCGTGCAATAAAAGGCACGGTATTACCTTCATCCAGCAGACGGATGGCGGAGTCAACTTGCTCCGGCCGGGCCTGCAGTTCTGTTGCAATAATGCGGCTCAGTGGGTCATTCATAAGTCTGGTATCTGTTGAGAACGGTGAGTAAACAGGGGGACAGTTATACGGATTGATCGGGGAAAATGCCAGTGGAGCAGGCCGCCTCTCGGTAGTCATGACGCGCAAAGCGGCCTGTACTGCGGCGGTGGGCGGCCGCTCGGATAAAACTGAAATCTTATTTAACGTACTCAATCTCGTTCACATACCACAATGCATCACCCACAGGGGTGTTGACGGTGGCAGCGTCACCCACTTCTTTTTTCAATAAGGCGCGGGCCATGGGTGAGTCGATGGAGATGTAATCGCGGCGACCAAAAATCTCGTCATAGCCGACGATGCGGAAGCGTTTAATTTCACCGCCCTCGTTCTCCACTTCAACCCAGGCGCCAAAGAACACTTTGCCTTCTTGTTGCGGTGAGTAATCGACAATCTTCAATTGCTCGAGGCATTTGGTCAGGTAACGCACCCGGCGGTCGATTTCCCGCAGCCGTTTCTTGTTGTACTGATAATCGGCGTTTTCACTTCTGTCGCCGAGGCTGGCTGCCCAGGTCACTTTCTTGGTGACTTCGGGCCGTTCTTCGCGCCAGAGGAAATCCAGTTCCTGTTTTAGCTTGTCATAACCTTCACGGGTTATCAGCTGCGTTCTCATCGTTTTTCCGCCTTCATGAGCATATCAAAGGGAAGGGAGTCATTGCGTTGGCAGAGTGTCGCACAAACTCACGCCGGGCTGTAGGCTGCCGTTGCATAAAGAAATGTGAGTTCAACCATCCGCAGTGCGCAAAATTGCTGGCGCTCGCGTTTCTTATCGCGCCGGCTGAGTTACACTGCGAATCAAATACCGGGCGTGCCCGTTGGGCGAAGAGACAGCGATCATAAATTTAACCAATGAGCATCGGGATTTTGGCGAACCTTCGCGGGCATTTTGATGAAAATTGTTGATAAATGGGCAAAAGAATAAGCTTTGTAACAATTTCGTCTAGAATATATACCATTAAACGCTGTCCGAAATGACAGGGTTTTTTAACAATATTCACGTCAGGCAATAAAGCCTTTGGGAGTAATACAATGCAAGAGAATCATAAGATTCTGGTCGTCGATGATGACATGCGCCTGCGTGCGCTTTTAGAGCGTTATTTAACCGAGCAGGGTTTTCAGGTTCGCAGCGTCGCCAACGCTGAGCAAATGGATCGCTTGCTGACACGTGAATCCTTCCACCTGATGGTGTTGGACCTGATGCTGCCTGGCGAAGATGGGCTTTCCATCTGCCGTCGTTTGCGCAGCCAAAGCAACCCTATGCCGATCATTATGGTGACCGCCAAAGGTGAAGAAGTCGACCGTATCGTTGGCCTGGAAATTGGTGCCGACGATTACATTCCAAAACCGTTCAACCCGCGTGAACTTCTGGCCCGTATCCGTGCGGTTTTACGCCGTCAGGCCAATGAACTGCCGGGCGCCCCTTCACAAGAAGAGGCGGTGATAGCCTTTGGCAAATTCAAATTGAACCTGGGTACCCGCGAAATGTTCCGCGAAGACGAGCCGATGCCGTTGACCAGCGGTGAGTTTGCCGTGCTCAAAGCGCTGGTAAGCCATCCGCGTGAGCCGCTTTCACGCGACAAGCTGATGAACCTGGCTCGTGGTCGTGAATACAGTGCAATGGAACGCTCCATCGACGTGCAGATTTCTCGTCTGCGTCGCATGGTTGAGGAAGATCCCGCGCATCCACGTTATATCCAGACCGTTTGGGGTCTTGGCTACGTCTTCGTCCCGGACGGCAGCAAGGCATGAGGCGATTGCGCTTTTCACCGCGTAGCTCGTTTGCCCGAACCCTGCTCTTGATCGTCACCTTGCTGTTCGTCAGCTTGGTGACGACCTATCTGGTGGTGCTAAACTTTGCCATCTTGCCCAGTCTGCAGCAGTTCAATAAGGTATTGGCCTACGAAGTTCGTATGCTGATGACTGACCGGCTGCAACTGGAGGATGGCACCTTGCTGGAAGTGCCACCGGCATTCCGCCGCGAAATCTATCGCGAACTGGGAATTTCTCTCTACACCAACTCGGCGGCGGAGGAGAGCGGTCTGCGCTGGGCGCAGCACTATCAATTCCTCAGTCAGCAAATGGCACAGCAACTGGGTGGGCCGACCGACGTTCGTGTGGAAGTGAACAAGAACTCGCCGGTCGTGTGGCTGAAGACGTGGTTGCAGCCGGATATTTGGGTTCGTGTCCCGTTAACTGAAATTCACCAGGGCGATTTCTCGCCGCTGTTCCGTTATACCCTGGCGATCATGCTGCTGGCGATAGGTGGCGCTTGGCTGTTTATACGCATTCAGAACCGTCCTCTGGTTGAACTTGAGCACGCCGCTTTGCAGGTCGGCAAAGGCATTATTCCCCCGCCGTTACGTGAGTATGGCGCATCCGAAGTGCGTTCGGTCACACGGGCTTTTAATCAGATGGCGTCGGGCGTCAAGCAGCTGGCGGATGACCGCACGCTGTTGATGGCGGGGGTCAGCCACGATCTGCGCACACCGCTGACGCGCATTCGTCTGGCCACCGAGATGATGAGCGCCGAAGACGGTTATCTGGCGGAGTCGATCAATAAAGACATTGAAGAGTGTAATGCCATCATTGAGCAGTTTATTGATTACCTGCGCACCGGCCAGGAAATGCAAACGGAGCTCTGCGATCTGAATGGCATTCTGGGCGAAGTGGTTGCGGCCGAGAGTGGTTATGAGCGGGTTATCGAAACGGCCATGGCACCGGGTGAACTGATGATGAATGTGCATCCGCTGTCGATCAAGCGCGCGGCAGTCAACATGGTGGTGAATGCGGCACGTTACGGCAACGGCTGGATCAAAGTCAGCAGCGGTCGTGAACTGCAACGCGGTTGGTTCCAGGTGGAAGACGACGGCCCAGGCATTAAACCTGAAGAGTTGAAACATCTGCTGCAACCCTTTGTCCGCGGTGACAGCGCACGCAGTACCAGTGGCACCGGTCTGGGCTTGGCTATCGTTCAGCGCATTATAGATGGGCACCATGGCGCGTTGGAAATAGGCACCAGCGAACGTGGCGGGCTGTTGATCAGGGCGTATATTCCGTTACCGATGGAGAGAAAAGAGTCGTCTAACGGGCATCAGGCAGCAAAAGACAACGCCTAATCCCTGACAGTGAAGCTGCCCTGTCAGGGTTTTCTGCTCATGACGTAGTATTCCGCCGCATCTTCATGCAGACGACGGTCTGTACTTGCCTGCCAAGGGTCGATTAATTCAATTCCGCAATGGATAAAGTCTTTGGTATTACGCGTGGCCAGGGCGGCACCGTAATGCAGGCAGGTCGCGGCAATTTGAGTATTCACCCTGCTCATTAACCGGCCCTCACGCTGATTTTTACCCATAAGTTCCGCATATTGCAGTGCGCAGAGTGTATCAAAGGGCAGAGTTTGCTCGTCAAATCTTATCTGTACCGCCTCCGCCAGCTTATGTTTGAGTATGCGCTGCCGTTTCCCATCGGGCATACAGGCAACGCCACCGAATAACTCGGCGAGAACTATCGCGCTCAGATAAAGTTCATCGTTGTCTTTTTCATTCAGCCATGTGAGGACGTTGTAGTGTGGGTTGGGGCGCAACGTTTCTGCAATCACATGGGTATCGAGAATAATCATACCTGGTCGTCGTCAAAGGTGGCCGTGCGGGGGGGCGTTTCATCATGCGGCGGGATCTCCAGTTCAACACCGCCCAACTCGGCAAAGTGTTGATGCATCCAGGTGCCCAAACCATAGCGCGGTGGTTGTTTCACTAAGGCCTGTTTCAGAATCATTCGTGCTTCCTCTTCCATGGAATGGCCGTTTTTCGCTGCCGAGATCCGCAGTAACTCCTTTACTTCGTCGTCCAGATTTCTAACGGTTATGGTCGCCATTGACCCCCCCTTTGCTATCAATGATTGCACTGCATTATTACCACTTTGGCCTGGCTAAAAACAACCATCAAAAAAAAAGGCGTGGTATCCACGCCTTAGCTGAAGCTCTAAAAGAAGGTATTACAGTTTTGGACCGGCGCTGACCAGGGCTGCGCCCGCTGGGGTGTCGGTGTATTTGTCAAAGTTGGTGACAAAACGCTCGGCCAGATCCTGTGCTTTCTCTTGCCATTGCTCAATGCTGGCGTAAGTGGCGCGTGGGTCCAGGATATCCGGGTTAACGCCTGGCAGTGAGGTTGGCATCGCCAGGTCGAAAATAGGCAGAGTAATGGTTTCTGCCTTATCGATTTCACCGCTGAGGATCGCGTCGATAATGCCGCGAGTATCTTTAATGGATATGCGTTTGCCGGTGCCGTTCCAACCGGTATTGACCAGGTAAGCCTGAGCGCCAGCCGCTTGCATGCGTTTCACCAGCACTTCAGCGTACTGCGTTGGGTGCAGCGACAAGAAGGCTGCGCCGAAGCAGGCGGAGAAGGTTGGGGTAGGCTCGGTTACACCACGCTCGGTACCGGCCAGTTTGGCGGTAAAGCCAGACAGGAAGTGGTACTGAGTCTGGTTAGCTGTCAGGCGAGATACCGGTGGCAATACGCCGAAAGCATCCGCGGTCAGGAAGATCACCTTGGTGGCATGGCCCGCTTTGGAAACCGGCTTCACGATATTCTGGATGTGATAGATCGGGTAGGAAACACGGGTGTTCTCGGTTTTCGACCCGTCGTTGAAGTCTATTGTGCCGTCAGCCAGAACGACGACGTTTTCCAGCAGCGCATCGCGTTTGATGGCGTGATAGATATCCGGCTCCGCTTCTTCAGACAGCTTGATGGTTTTTGCGTAGCAGCCGCCTTCAAAGTTAAACACACCGTCGTCATCCCAGCCGTGTTCGTCATCGCCAATCAGTTGGCGTTTTGGATCGGTAGACAGGGTGGTTTTACCGGTGCCGGACAGGCCGAAGAATACGGCCACGTCACCTTTCTCGCCCACGTTGGCCGAGCAGTGCATGGAGGCGATGCCTTTCAGCGGCAACAGGTAGTTCATGATAGAGAACATACCTTTTTTCATTTCGCCGCCGTACCAGGTGCCGCCAATCAGTTGCATGCGTTCGGTCAGGTTGAAGGCGACAAAGTTTTCCGAGTTCAGGCCCTGTTGCTGCCAGTTCGGGTTAGTGCATTTGGCGCCGTTCATGACAACGAAGTCTGGCTCGAAATCCTGCAGTTCTTCGTCGGTCGGGCGGATGAACATGTTTTTAACGAAGTGCGCCTGCCAGGCTACCTCGGTAATAAAGCGGACTTTCAGACGGGAGTCGGCATTGGCGCCGCAGAAGGTATCCATTACAAACAGGCGTTTGCCGGAGAGTTGCGTGGTGACCAGTTGTTTCAGGTCTGCCCAGGTTTCCGGGCTAAGGGGTTTGTTGTCGTTTTTACCTTTACCCTGATCGGCCCACCAGACGGTGTCGCGGGTGATGTCGTCACGGACGATGTACTTATCTTTCGGGGAACGGCCGGTAAAAATACCGGTGTCGACGGATACAGCACCCAGCTTGGTTACGACCCCACGCTCAAAACCTTCCAGAGATGGGTCTGTTTCTTCCTTGAACAGCAAGTCATAACTCGGGTTGTGAACGATTTCGCCAACGTTATGAATCCCATAAGCGGCCAGATCCTGAGGGGTTATACCTTTAACACGCATGTCACTACTCCTTGGTCACAGAATTTCTGGCGCCAATTGTAGGGATTCAGCCGCGAGTAACCGCGATAGGTATCAAATAATTAACGTTTTAGTCGGTTTTTCGTTACGTTATGAGAGATAGCACACGGAAAAAAGCAAACGTGCAAACGGCGTGAGCAGGCGGGCGCTGGGTGCGCCCGCCGATATGAGGTGCTACTTAGTGCAACTGGTCGCTTTCGCCGGTGTTACCGGTGTATAAAGCGGCCACATCCATGGCATCGAAGACATAGTGATTGCCGCAATAATCGCAGTGCATATCAATGTTGCCATCTTGCTCCAGCATTTGAGCCACTTCTTCCGCTGGCAGCGTGATTAATGCATCGGCGCAGCGCTGACGTGAACAGGTGCAACGGAAGATCACGTCTTGCGGTTCATACAAGGTGACTTCTTCCTGATGGTACAAGCGATACAGCACTTCGTTGGCGGGCAGGCCGAACAGCTCTTCGCTTTTCACCGTGTTGGTCAGTTGCACCAGATGATCGAAATCATCGGCATTGCCGTCCTGCGCTGGCAACACTTGCAGCAGCATGCCGCCTGCGGCCGGTTGACCTTCGGATTCACCGGTACGGATGAACAGACGGGTTGGCAGCTGTTCTGACTGACGGAAGTAGGCTTCGAGGCATTCCGCCAGTGTTTCACCTTCCAGTGCCACCACGCCCTGATAGCGTTCACCCTCGGTTGGTGCGATGGTGATCACCATGACGCCATTGCCGATCATCTGGTGCAGCGTGCTGTCATCGGCGACTTCGCTTTGTACGCGAGCTACACCGCGCATTTCCTGGCGGTTGTTGCCGTTAATCACCGCCAGTTTCAGCGGGCCGTCGCCTTGCAATTGCACGGTGATGTCGCCGTCGAACTTCAAGGTGGCGGTTAGCAGGCTGGTGGCTACCAGCAGTTCACCCAGCAGTTTTTTTACCGGAGCCGGGTAGTCATGGTTGTTCAGAACCTGCTGATAGGTTTCGCTGACGGTAACCAGCTCACCGCGCACCGCGTAGTTTTCAAACAGGTAACGGTGCAATTGGTCATGGTTAGACATAGTTTTCTCTCATTGCGGTGAGGGTTTATTCCTGCTCACCAAATTTAAATTTAATCAGGTCACGCCGCTCTTTCTTGTCTGGACGTCTGTCCGGATGCGGCATGGTCAGCGCATTCATCTTGCGTGCGAGCGCCACTTTTTCTCGGTTGGCGATGCTGGTCTCAGTTTCCTGATACATTTGCTGCGCCTCGTCGGCGCCACGCCGTTGGCTGTTTAACGCCAGTACAATCACCGTGCGTTCTTCATTACCTTGACGCAATTTGATCTCGGCGTTGAGCTCAACAAGCTTGCTCGGCTTTCCGCGCTGTCCGTTGTAGTGCACCTTGCCGCCATCGATCATGTCCCGCGCCAGCGCACGGGTCTTGTAGAAACGTGCCGCCCAAAGCCATTTGTCCAGCCGGACGCTGTCCTCACGTGTTTCTTTATCTTTCATTCACTCCCCCTTGGCCAGCGCCGGAATCAATAGGCGGTAATCGCGCATTGACGGGTAATGCTGGAAGGTTTTCTCCGCCATGCTGGAGTCCGGGTTTTGTACGCCCAGGCAGTAGCGAATGCCGAAGGTGCGGGCCGCATCCAAAATGGGTTCACCGTCGTCGACAAACAGCGTGCGCTGAGGATCGAAACCGGTGTGCTGCTGTACTGCCTGCCACAAACGCTGATCTTCTTTCGGATAACCAAATGTGTGGGTAGAAAGTAATAAATCAAGGTGTCGATCTAAACCGGTATGCTCAATTTTTACCGCCAGGCTGTGTGGATGGGCGTTGGTCAACAAAATAGTCTGATGACCTGCCGCACGTAATGCCTGTAAAAACGGTTCGGTATCTTCACGCAGACGGGCGCGGCTGCCCACTTCACTGGTCATGCGATAAATATCAAGATCCAGCCGCTCACTCCAGTAGTCGAAGCAGTACCAGTTCATGGTGTGCTGCACCGCCAGATATTCCTGATGGATAATGCTACGCGCTTCTTCAAAGGGAATCGCGCGCTGCTCGCTCAGGGCTTGTGGTACCAGACTGAGCCAAAAGTGGCTGTCGAACTCCAGATCGAGCAAAGTACCGTCCATATCCAGCAGTACGGTATCAATCTCTGACCAGTCAAATTTGGGAACCATGAAAACTCCATAGGCGAACCGCCTGCGGTCCGCAGGAACAGTGGGATAGCCTAACATAAGCAGATGACAGAGCGCAGACCGACGAATGTGGTTTAGGGCATTGGCCGTAATGACATCGGAGAGAGCTGCGGGTTAAAGCAGCTTTCGTAGTAGCGCTGGATATCGGTGATTCTGTGTTGATTGCTGCGGCGACGTTCTATGAGTCGCCAGGTGTTGTAACCCAGAATGACGGCGACCGCGAGCAGTAGCAGACTGGTGCCGAGAAAACGCCAGAGCGTGATAATATCCGGCTCGCTGTGCAGCGCAATGTGGCGCGTGCCGTTGGCATCTACGCTGATATTGGTGATGATGCCCTGCGCTTCAAACGGCGTGTGCAGCAGCATGCTGGACAGGCGCTGCAGCTCATTCCATTGGTCAAGTGCATTGTACTCGTTTAGCGGCACGGTCGGTTGCGGGTGATTCACCAACTGCTTACCTTCGTCGCTGCTGATCAAAAAACCGCCGGGTGGTGGGCTGTTGAGTGCAGCAGCAGCCTGTCGCGTTTCGTTGTACACAAACGACGAGGCGGCAACTTTGGCCAGGCTTTCCAGGGATTCGGCACTTACCGGCCGCAGCAGCACGTTAACGCCTTGCAGCGCACCCGATTTGGCGCGTTTCACCAGCGTGGCCCAGTTTTTAACGTTGCCCAGATTCACCAGTGCGTTCTTCAGCCGGACGCAGTCATTGTCCGTTTGGCACAGATCCTGCGTTTTCAGCACAATATCGGAAAAGTCATCCAGCAGGATCATGCCGGATTTTTCAATGGCGCTGGCCAACTGTGGATTGAGCTTTTGTTCTGTGCCGTCAGGGTGTAACTGGGCATTGACCGTTGCCAGCAGTGCCGAGGCCTTGTCGATGACTTCCGACTCTGGCTGCGGCAATGGTGCGGCATTGTTCCAGTAAATACCTGAACAGTCGAAAGGCATAAAGTTGGCGTCACGCGCACCATTGACCAGCGGCGGCACATAACACATACCGTTGCCTTGGGCTTTCAGGGTATCCCCGATCCGCAACGTCGCACCTTCCAGTGCCTGTACGGTGTTCACTTCAATTTTTTGCGCGCCCTGTAACCAAGCCATGCTTAGCTTGAGCGGCAGGCTCAGTGGGATATAGGTCAACAACAGTACCAGAACCAAGAGCGAACTGGCCATCAACACTGCGTTTCTTCCCCACTGCTGAAGCGGGAAGTTTTTGACCTCATCATGCAGCGAAAGGAACCGCCCCTGGCGCAGCACCTGGCGGTTAAGATAGATGTCTACGTCAGTCGTTTTACCCAAGTCCTGGGTGATGTAAGGCTGCCAGTGCGGCGGGTAAATCAGATCGATAATGCCGAGCGAGATGTTGCTGATCTGCCCCTGGTTGGATTCACCAAACAATCCCCAGCGCTTGGGCGTGCCCCGTAGGCAGTGTACTTCTTTCAACTCGCGTGCAGATGGCCGGCGGAACAGGTTCCAACAGCCCCAGGCGATCATCAGCACAGCGACGATAATCATCCAGGGGATGACCACGACCGGGCTAATCAGGCTGAAGAACAGCAGTAGCAGGGCCGCTGAAATGATCGCGGCTTCTTTGATGCCGTTCGGACGATTTAGCGCATGCTCTTCCTGGGTTTCCTTGCGGATATTGACCAGCTCGACGTGCTCGCTTTCTTCCTTGCGGATCGATGCGTTTTGGCTCGGCGCCGCCTTCACCACCGGCGGCTGTGGCCGATCGTGAATATGATCTTTCAGTGAATGGCCATTGAGCGAGATCACCAGCGGCAGCGTTTGGGTTTTAATCACTTCGACATGGTTATCGGCGCTGATGTACTGTTCCCAAAACGGGGGGAGATGCACCTCTTCAGCGTCCAGATAATAGCGCCATTTATTGGGTTCATCGCTGGCCAAGCCGTAGCGGGTAATCGCGTGGGTAATGGGGTAGACGTTGTCGCTTTGCGGCGTTAACGCCAGTTTGGCGGACGGCAACGCGGTGCTGCCGGGCAACAGCTTGTTGCTCGGCTTATTTTGCTGGCCGAGATAGTGCTCAACAGCGGCGCGCTCTTCGCCGGTCAGCTTACGGTGAGTAGGTTTGATAAAGGGCAGGGCGCGCGTCAGCAGCGGCTGATTGCGAGCTTTAAACCAAAGATACAGGCCGGCAGCAATCAGGCAGGCAAGCACTAAGGCCAATATCAACGCTATTGTGCTCATGCTATCCCCATTCTGTACCCGTGAACCTCACCAACCTGATGAATCGTGGCGCATTATACGCAGTCAAATGACCAAGAGACACCCTGAACAGTCGTGGGAGAACAGATTCTCCACCGGGATCTCATTTCTTCATAAAACGCTTGGTTTTATGGTTGTGTCTTACCTGCGTGATGATAGCAACCTGGTTGCCCTATCGATATCGGCATTATCTTATTTAATGCCCTGTTTTTTGCTTAAAGAAGATAGAAAGTTGGTGGGTGCTGGCTACGCTTGTTAAAAAAAAGTAAATTACTGCTTGTGCTCGTTGCAGCAAAGGTTCTCATTAACGCACAATGTGATCAAGATCGGATTTGGTCAGCGTTTAAGCGTATATGAAGTGCGCGTCACACCAGTCATTATTCTGGTTATCCGTCTCATCACGCCCGGTGCTGTGGCGTACCGCCGGATAACTCATTTGAGGCAATCATGGATAAACACCTGCAAAAACCTAAAATTCTGAAAGTGGAAACGGTCGCACGTTCGCGTTTATTTAACGTTGAGTCGGTCGATCTGGAATTCAGTAACGGTGTGCGGCGGGTGTACGAGCGGATGCGGCCTTCAGAACGTGAGGCGGTGATGATTGTGCCGGTGATCGGTGACGATTTACTGCTGATCCGCGAATATGCAGTGGGCACCGAATCTTACGAGCTGGGTTTCCCCAAAGGGTTGATTGATCCCGGTGAAGGTGTGCTGGAAGCGGCCAACCGTGAGCTGATGGAAGAAGTGGGCTTTGGTGCAAAAAACTTTGATTTTCTGAGTAAATTGACCATGGCGCCGTCGTACTTTTCCAGCAAAATGAACATCGTCTTGGCACAGGACCTCTATCCGCAAAGCCTGGAAGGGGATGAGCCTGAGCCATTGCCGCAGGTGCGTTGGCCCATCGCTGACATGATGGCGCTGCTGGCGGAGCCTGATTTCCGCGAGGCACGCAATGTTTGTGCGCTGTTCCTTACCGAGGCATTTCTACGCGGCTCACGTTAAATGCCGATAGCCAAATAAAAAAAGGGCCAGATTTCTCTGGCCCTTTTTTGTTAGAACAACTCGTGACTCTCGCCACCGGGGTCCGTCAGCGTTGTGCCGGTATCCCGTGATGGATAGTCTGTCGGCTGAGTCCCCTCGATAAAGTACTCGGAGCGACTGCCGCCACCGCCGCCTGAAAGCTTACCGCTGCTCTTGTCGATGGTTACGCTGATGATGCCCGGTGGTGGGGTGACCTTCTGCTCTGGGATACCTTCCAGTGCGATTTTCATAAAGTCATCCCATGCCGGTTGTGCACTCTTGGCACCGCCTTCACCACCAGATATTTGATCCGGGATCGCGCCGGAAGCCGTTGAACGGCCCAAATCACGCCGATGGTCATCGAAGCCAATCCATACTGATGTCACGGTGTCCGGGCCATAGCCGGAGAACCAGGCATCTTTTGAGCTGTTGGTGGTACCGGTTTTACCGCCGATATCATGGCGTTTCAGGTCTCGACCCGCACGCCAGGCGGTGCCCATCCAGCCCGGTTCGCCGAAGATGTTGCTGTTCAGCGCATCGTGCATCAGGAATGCCAGCGGCGTGCTGATAACGTGTGGCGCATATTGCTGATCGCCGTCCTGCTGCACCTGAGCTGGGGTCACTTGCTCCAATTGCGGCATTGGCACGTTGCCATTGTTGCCTTCCTGCGACGTCGCGACATTTTCAATGTTGTCTTCGGAAAGCACGGCTGAACGATGAGTATCACCATAAATTACCGGCAAATTACAGCTGCTGCAGACAATTCGCGGTTTGGTTTCGAACACGGTGTTGCCGTTATCATCTTCAATCTTGGTGATGAAGTACGGATCCACCAGGTAACCGCCGTTGGCCAATACTGCGTAACCGCGCACCAGCTGCATTGGGGTGAATGAAGCAGAGCCCAAAGCCAGCGATTCGGTATGCACGATGTTCTGAGCCGGGAAGCCGAAGCGCTGCAGATATTCTGCTGCATAGTCGACACCCATCGCCCGCATCGCACGTACCATGACCACGTTCTTCGACTGCCCCAGCCCCTGACGCAGACGAATCGGACCATCGTAGGTTGGTGGGGAGTTCTTCGGACGCCAGTCGGTACCCGCACCGGGATCCCAACGGGTGATCGGCAGGTCATTCAGGATAGTTGCCAGCGTCAGGCCCTTATCCATTGCGGCGGTGTACAGGAAGGGTTTGATATTGGAACCGACCTGGCGCAGCGCCTGAGTCACACGGTTAAATTTGCTCTGGTTGAAGTCAAACCCACCGACCAGTGCTTTTACTGCACCGTCATTCGGGTTGATTGAGACCAGCGCTGAGTTGACGTCCGGCACTTGTGACAGCCACCAGTTTTCGCCAACCTTCCGCACCCAAACCTGCTGGCCGGCTTGCACCACATCGGTGACGCGTTTCGGCGTCGGGCCTTGTTGAGTATCGGACTTGTAGGGTCTGGCCCAGCGCATGGTAGACATCGGCAAGGCGATATTACTGCCGTCTGCCATCATTGCCGTCGCCTCTTCGGCGCTGGTTGCTGTGATCACAGCAGGTGATAGCGGGCCGTAGTTAGGCAGATTTTTCAGTGAATCGACGATCTGTTTTTGATCCCATGCCGCTTCACCGACTTTCCACAGCACGTTGGATGGGCCGCGGTAGCCGTGGCGCATGTCATACGCCAGCACGTTATTACGTACAGACTCTTGCGCCGCCAACTGCAGTTTCTTGGTGATGGTGGTGTAGACCTTGTAGCCGTCGGTATAGGCGTTGTCGCCATAACGCTTGATCATCTCCTGGCGTACCATCTCGGAGAGATAAGGTGCGGAGAAGCTGATTTCCGGCGCATGGTAATTGGCCACTAATTCTTCACTGCGTGCCTGATCGAACTGCGCCTGGGTGATGTAGTGCTCATCCAACATGCGCGACAACACCACGTTGCGGCGCGCGACCGCGCGATCGTGTGAATAAAGCGGGTTGAAGGTTGATGGGGCTTTCGGCAGACCGGCGATCGTCGCCATTTCGCTTAAGCTGAGTTGGCTGACGTCTTTACCGAAGTAAACCTGAGCCGCAGCCCCTACGCCATAGGCGCGATACCCCAGATAGATTTTATTCAGATACAGCTCAAGAATTTCGTCTTTGGTCAGCATTTGTTCAATGCGAATGGCCAGGAAGGCTTCCTTGATCTTGCGCATCAGGGTGCGTTCCGGGCTTAAGAAGAAGTTTCTCGCCAACTGCTGGGTAATGGTACTCGCCCCCTGTGACGCATGGCCGGAGACCAGCGCAATAGAGGCTGCACGGAAGATACCGACGGGGTCGACGCCGTGATGCTCATAGAAACGGCTGTCTTCGGTGGCGATAAACGCATGCACCATGACCGGCGGAATTTGGTCCAGTTTTAGCGGAATACGGCGTTTTTCACCGTATTGGGCGATCAGTTCGCCATCGGCGCTGTAAACCTGCATCGGTATTTGCAGCCGCACATCTTTCAGCGTTGCAACGTCAGGCAACTGTGGCTCGACATATTTGTACAAGCCAAAGATCGAGGCTGCCCCCAACACGATGCAACACACTGCAAGGATTAGTAAATACTTTACGAACTTCACCTGAGATTTCCCATTTTCATGTCATTTGGGCAGTTTATAAACAACCGCGCGGTAGTATAAAGGCAAGCCTGCAACATGGATATGTTCTTTTATCATCTGACGATATGGAGGTCGGGCGAAATATGTTCACTCAAGCATGGCAGGTGGGGCTGGATATACAAAGCCACTGCGTTCGCGCGCTGGCGGCCCAGCGCCGCCGGCATGGCTGGCAACTGCGTCACTGGTGGCAACAAACGTTGCCACAACCGGTGCTGCGTGAAGGTTGTCTTGTGCAGACCGATGCATTAATTCAAGCACTGCGACAATGGCGAGTTCAGTTACCAAGACATATTTCCTTACGCATTGCTCTGCCCGCACAACGGGTTTTACAGCACAGCTTGCCGTTGCCGGATGCCAGGCTAAAAGAACCCGCACGTGGCGACTACATCACCAGTCAGGGGCTCAAACAGTTCCCACTGGATAGCCAAACACTGGCGCTGGACTACCGCTGTTCACCCTCAGATCCGACCACGCTGCTGCTTACCGCGGCACGTCAACAGGAATTGCAACAATGGCTGCATTGCCTGCAGCAAGCCAATTTACAGCCACAGGTGGTGGATATCACACCTTGCGCGCTGCGCATTATGGCGGCAGCGGCAGGGCTACCGGCCAATGCCGGTCTGCTGCATCGCCTCGACCAAGAATGGCTGTGGGCCACCCCGCAACGTGCCGCCTATGGTCTTGTGTCGGCGGGGGAGGCGGACGGCGCGCGCCAGGCTCTGGCGGCAATGCATGCTGCCAGCCCATCATGCGGTGAACATCAGATTTACTATAGCAGCGTAATAGATGAGCAACCGCCGTCAGGGTGCGTGCCGTGGTCGCCGTTCAGTGCCTTTAGCCAGCTCCGGCCCCCGTTACCCCGCTTGCCGGCGGCATTCGTCTTGGCGGGCGGTCTGGCGCTGCGTGGAGGAGATAGCTGATGTACCAGGTGAATCTTTTGCCCTGGCGCATACAGGTTCAGCGTCGGCGCGGTGCCTTTTGGCTGCGCGTGTTTGCGCTGCAATGGGCGCTCATGCTGGTTGTGTTGACGGTGATTATGGGTTTGCTGCGTCAGCAACAGGTACAGCGGCATGAGGCACTGTTGGTGTTGGTCCGCCAGCAAGCGGAGCTGACCGACCGTCATCAGCGCTTGCAACAGGCGATGGCGCGCCTGTCCCGTTTAACCGCGCTTGCGGAACAGCACGATAAGAACCTGGCATATAACCGACGTTATCTGCGGTTGTTACAGCAATTCTCAACGCTGTTGCCCTCATCGATGTGGCTTATTGCATTTGAGAGCAAGGCGCAAAACATCAGTCTGCGGGGGCTCAGCCGCCGTTATGAGGCGGTGGTTCAGTTTGAGCAGCAATTGGCAACAGTGCCGTTATTGCAGAGTTACCGTCTGGCAGACGTGGCGCGGCGCCAGGATGGCCTATTTTCATTTGCGTTGGTCGCGCAATGGAGCCGCCGGGATGACTAAGCCACCGCCGCGTTGGATGGCGAGATGGTCGAGCCTGCCGCGGGGCTCGCTGCTGGCGATACAGGGGCTGGTGCTGAGTGGGCTGGGACTGTTGTTTGTCCTGTTGCTGCAGGGGGAATGGCAGCAGTTGGAACAGACCGCGATAGAGCATCGGCGGCTCACACAACGCATTGAATTGTTGTCGGAACAGGTGGCTCGCATGCCAACGCTTGAAGCGGTGCACCAAAATCTTCAACAGATCATACAGCGACCAACCCCTCAGGGGGATTTGATGGCGGTTTTGCAACGCGTCGGTGCGGAGCTGCAACGCTGGCACCAGCAAGAGGGTTCGTCGCAGCGAATGCTGAGGCTGCATCTCAATTACGACAGGTTATTAATACTGTTGGAGAACTTACCTGCCCAACTGCGCCTTGCTGAAATGTCCGTTGAAGCGCAGGCGGGGAGGCTCACCACGCATTTTACTTTTCAGGACGCGGCGTTGGCAGAGGCTACGGCGTTGAATATCAATGAATAAACGCTGTGTAGTCTGGTTGTTGTTACTGCCGCTGGGGTTAATGGCGCAGCAGCGGGATCCCTTTAGCCCATTGCCCTTGTCAGGCTGCGTGTCAGCGGCCGAGTCACCGGCGAGTTGGCAATTGAAGGGGACCATCGGGCTGGGGGCATTGCGCCATGCCTGGGTTATCACCCCCAGCGGGCAATGGTTGCGGTTGGCGCCTCATCAAACCTTGCTGGCTGGGCGTTGGCAGGTGGATAAGGTGCAGGCAAAACGATTAACCCTAAAACGGGAAGAGGTCGAGGTAGATGCTGAGTGCCCGGCCACGGAGAATACGGTGGTGTTGGTGCTGGGAACCCCTCATAAGGAAGAAAAAAAATGAAAGGATGCCGTTGGGTGGGAGTGTTGTTATGGGGGGCGGCCATTACGGGTGCCGCACAGGATCAAGGCCCTATCTCGTTGGCGTTTCAGGATGCACCGGTTACCGTCGTGTTACAGGCGTTGGCAGATTACCGGCAACTGAATGTGGTTACTGCTGTGGGTGTGGAGGGCAATCTGACGGTGAGGCTGGATAACGTGCCCTGGCAGCAGGCATTGGCCGTGATCCTGCGTATGGGGAAGCTGTCGATGACCCTGGAGGGCAATGTCATGATGGTGCACCCAGAACCCAATGAGCAGGAGAAGCAGCGACAACAACAAGCCTTGGCACAAAAACAGCCACTGCACAGCGTGACTCTGCCGTTGAGCCATGCTGATGCCACTGAGGTTGCCGCAAGCCTGAACGCCCAGGACCGTATGTTACTGAGTGAGCGTGGTAGCGTGGTGGCGGACAAGCGCACCAATGCGGTGTTGGTTCGCGATACTGCGTCGGTTGTGGCGCTGTTAACGCAGCGTATTGCGGAAATGGATGCACCGTTGGCACAGGTACAGCTAGCGGCGCATGTCGTCACCATCAATAGCGAGAGTTTGCGTGAGCTTGGCGTGCGCTGGGGCCTGGCACCGGATGAAAAACCGGCGACATCCTGGCGGATGAACGGCTTTAATGTCAATTTGCCGCTGGAACGTAGTGCACTCAGCGCCGGTTTTCACCTGGCTCGGATCGGTGGGCGTCTGTTGGATTTGGAACTGATGGCACTGGAGCAGGAAAATCGGGTGGAGATCATCGCCAGCCCGCGTTTGCTGACGGCGAACTTGCAAACTGCCAGTATTAAACAAGGCACGGAAATCCCCTACGAGGTGAGCAGTGGCTCCACCGGGGCAACCTCGATGGAGTTCAAAGAGGCCGTTCTGGGCATGGAAGTCACGCCGAGAATTTTGCCCAACGGGCGAATCACCCTGACATTGCACATCAGCCAGAACATGCCCGGACGCTCAATCAGCCGTGCTGCAGGCGAGACACTGGCAATAGATAAACAGGAGATCAAAACCCAAGTGACGCTAAAAGACGGAGAAACCGTGGTTTTAGGCGGTATTTTTCAACGTCATAGTGCTCAGGGGGCGGACAAAGTGCCCGGTATGGGTGATGTGCCACTGCTGGGATCCTTGTTTAAACAAAGCAGCAAACAGCATAAAAGGCGCGAGCTGGTGATATTTATTACTCCGACATTGATTAAGGCCTGAGCGGCAAGGTGCCCGGTTTGGTGAAAATCGCCTAAAGTTGATGAGCAGATGCACTTTTTTATCACCTTGGGGGCATCTGCGTTTGACGCTGCGGCCGATTTAGCTTACAAGGGTTACCGAATTGAGCACCGAGGTTTTTTTGTTAGCGCCAAGACGCCGTTAAAAACGTATGGTTTCCCTCCTGCGGCGTGGATTGCGATTTATTCGGTTGCCAAACTACCAAGAGTGTTGAGATAATTTTCCGTCTGATCTCGCACTATCGTTCATGAGGTTTCAGTTTAGGTCCCGCCGCTGATTTGATTGGCGGGGCGGGTTAACATTAACGAATTGTCTTAGTAATACCGAAAAACATGGCAGAGAAACGCAATATCTTTCTGGTTGGGCCTATGGGTGCCGGCAAAAGCACTATTGGCCGTCAGTTAGCTCAGCAACTCAATATGGAGTTTTTCGACTCCGATCAAGAAATTGAGCGACGTACCGGAGCTGACGTGGGCTGGGTATTCGACGTGGAAGGTGAAGAAGGTTTCCGCGATCGTGAAGAAAAAGTCATTAATGAACTGACGGAAAAGCAAGGCATCGTGCTGGCTACCGGAGGTGGTTCGGTTAAATCGCGTGAAACGCGTAACCGTCTGTCTGCCCGTGGCGTGGTGGTGTACCTGGAAACCACTATCGAGAAGCAGTTAGCCCGTACTCAGCGCGACAAAAAGCGTCCGCTGTTGCAGGTTGATTCTCCTCCGCGTGAAGTGCTTGAAGCGCTGGCGAAAGAGCGTAATCCGTTGTACGAAGAAATTGCAGATGTCACCATCCGCACCGACGATCAAAGCGCCAAAGTGGTTGCCAACCAGATTATCAACATGCTGGAAAGTAACTGATTGCGGTTTCCGTGTTCGCCACGGCAAATGCGGAAAGACTGATTGTGTTCCCCGCAGTAGCGGGGATAAACCACATTGAGAACTGAGCGCGACATGGAGAGAATTACCGTAACGCTTGGGGAGCGCAGCTACCCGATTACCATAGCCGCCGGATTGTTTAACGATCCGGCTTCTTTTATGCCGCTGAAGTCAGGTGAACAGGTCATGCTGGTCACCAACCAAACCCTGGCGCCACTCTATTTGGACCACGTCCGGAAGGTGCTGGAGCAGGCTGGCGTCATGGTGGATCAGGTGATTTTACCTGATGGCGAACAGTATAAATCCCTTGCCGTGCTTGAGCAGGTGTTCTCGGCACTGTTGGAAAAGCCGCACGGTCGTGATACCACGCTAATCGCCCTCGGGGGCGGCGTGGTTGGCGATCTTACCGGCTTTGCCGCCGCCTGTTATCAGCGTGGTGTCCGCTTTATTCAGGTTCCTACCACGCTGCTGTCGCAGGTGGACTCTTCCGTTGGCGGTAAAACCGCCGTCAATCATCCGCTCGGTAAAAACATGATCGGCGCGTTCTATCAACCGGCTTCTGTGGTGGTTGATTTGGATTGCCTGAAAACCTTGCCGGCGCGTGAACTCTCCTCGGGTCTGGCAGAAGTGA
The DNA here is from genome assembly GCF_058190535.1 of Serratia sp. CoH_134_PS_4. NCBI lineage: Bacteria > Pseudomonadati > Pseudomonadota > Gammaproteobacteria > Enterobacterales > Yersiniaceae > Serratia > Serratia sp. CoH_134_PS_4. Next base: position 74,210 of record NZ_JBXWKI010000009.1, on the reverse strand, counting down.
TCAAGTACGGGATTATTCTCGATCGCGATTTCTTTGTCTGGCTGGAAAACAATATCGATGCATTGATGGCGTTGGATATGCAGGCACTTGCCTATTGTATCCGCCGTTGTTGCGAGCTGAAGGCCGAGGTGGTTGCTGCCGATGAACGCGAAAGCGGTCTGCGTGCGCTGCTGAATCTGGGTCATACTTACGGCCATGCGATCGAAGCCGAAATGGGCTATGGTGTATGGTTGCATGGGGAAGCCGTTGCTGCCGGTATGGTCATGGCGGCGGAAACTGCGCACCGTCTCGGGCAGTTCAGTGCCGACGATATTGAACGTATCAAAGCACTGTTGTTGCGCGCGGGTTTGCCGGTGTGTGGTCCGCAGGAAATGGCGCCGGAATCCTATCTGCCGCATATGATGCGTGATAAGAAGGTACTGGCCGGTGAACTGCGCCTGGTACTGCCGACGGCTATTGGCCAGGCGGAGGTCCGTGGCGGAGTGGGGCATGAAACGGTGCTTGCTTCGATCGCAGCTTGCCTTCCTGAACGGACTGTCTAAGTAAATCGGACGAAGTAACAGTGGCTTAGCCGCCGTTTACATCTATATTAATTAATGTGCAAAGCATGACTGGCGTCGCTTTGCCATGATCGGGTTAATCTGCTCGTGCCACGGTAGGTCTACAGTGGTGGGCTTTTGCCTCTAGTTGGAGGGTTTCAGATGGATGAGTTTAAACCGGAAGACGATCTCAGACCTGATAGCAGCGATCGTCGTCCTGCACGTTCGCGTAAACCGGCTCCGGGACCACGCTTTGCTGTTTCACGTCAGCACTTAATGATTGGTATCGGTATTCTGGTGTTGCTGTTGCTGATTGTCGGTATTGGTTCAGCGCTGAAGGCGCCAACCAAGCACGAGGCGGCACAGGAAGGGGCACAGAATGGCGCAGCCAAGGACATCAACCTGTCGGGCTCGTCGTCGCTGACTGCCGGTAATACCGGTGTGCCAGGCGGTACCACTGACACCAATGACAATAACGGCGTGAGCAGCACGTCTCAGCCGCAAACGGTCAACGTTCCACCTATCTCCAGTACGCCGACGGAAGCGCAACCGCAGCCAGCGCAGGGCGGCGCGCAACAGCGTGTTGATCTGCCAGGCAATATGTCGGATGCACTGTCAGCGCAGCAGGGCCAGGTTGATGCGGCGACGCAGGGCATGAGCGGCCCGATGTCAACGCTGCCGACAGCACCGGCTACCCTGATGAACGGGGCTGCGGCGAAAGAAGCTGCACGCCAAGTGCAGGGCACGGCGCCACAGCAACATAAAGTACCGGCGAAAAACGTCAGTAAGCCAGCGGCTACGGCCACACAGCATAAAACGCCAACCACGGTGTATACGCCAGCGCCAGCATCCTCCAGCAAAGCGGGGGCAGCGAGTGCGAAAGCGGGCACGGTAAGCGGCAATGGTGGCTCACTTCAGTCTGCACCGGCGAGCCATTATACTCTGCAACTGAGCAGTGCCTCGCGCTCCGATACGCTTAATGCCTACGCCAAGCAGCAGAAGTTGCAGCATTACCTGGTGTATTCAACCCAGCGTAACGGCAAACCTTGGTATGTACTGGTAAGCGGCAACTATGCCTCTTCAGCAGAAGCGAAGCGCGCAATCGCGACGTTGCCTGCGGATGTTCAGGCGAAAAAACCTTGGGTCCGGCCTGTAGGTCAGGTTCAACAGGATCTGAAAAAGTAACCCGATAGATTTCAAGCTGCGGCCAGGCGGCAAGAGCAGAAATTTCAGGCATTGTAAGGGCGCAGCATGCTGCGCCCGTGTTAATCGGCGGGTACCTGTTTACTCGTAACAGATGACTGAAGTGGCCTGCGGACAGGTCGAATAACTGTGCGTGGCCAATGATGCTGCGGCTTGAAGGATGAAGGGTATCAATCACTTAAATTTGTGCGCTGATGTGCTGTCTGAAACAGAGTACAATCCGCCGCTCTGAATTGTATAATAAGTAGCTAATTGACGGCATGAAGAAAAACCGCGCTTTTTTAAAATGGGCTGGTGGAAAATACCCGCTGGTGGACGAGATTCGTCGTCATCTACCAGCAGGCGACTGCTTAATCGAGCCCTTCGTGGGTGCGGGTTCAGTCTTCCTGAACACAGAATACGACGCCTATATTCTCGCCGACATCAACAGCGATCTTATTAATCTGTATAACATCGTTAAGCTACGTACGGATGACTTCGTGCGTGATGCCCGCCTTCTTTTCACCGATGAATTCAATAAGTCGGATCAGTTTTACCTGCTGCGCGCAGAGTTTAATACGAGTAACGATCCTTACCGCCGTGCGCTGCTGTTTCTTTATCTGAATCGCCACTGTTACAACGGTTTGTGCCGATATAACCTGCGTGGTGAGTTCAACGTTCCATTCGGACGTTACAAGAAACCGTACTTCCCTGAGGAAGAGTTATATTGGTTCGCTGAAAAATCCCGCAACGCGACTTTTGTCTGTGAGCATTACCGCGATACCATGGCAAAAGCTGAGCGCGGTACGGTGGTGTATTGCGATCCGCCTTATGCGCCACTCTCGGCGACGGCGAATTTTACCGCTTACCACACAAATAGCTTCAGCATGGCGGACCAGCAGAGCCTGGCGTTGATGGCGCATCAGCTTTCGGTAGAAAGCCAAGTGCCCGTATTGATTTCCAATCATGATACCGAGTTGACGCGTGACTGGTACCAGCATGCATCGTTGTACGTGGTGAAAGCGCGGCGTACCATCAGCAGAAATATTCTCGGTCGCAGCAAAGTGAATGAGCTTTTGGCGCTGTATCGCTAAGCCGGGAACACCCCGGTGTATTTACCCCAGGGATTTCGAGTCGCGGCCAACAAGGTTGTGGCTTGAAAAACGAGGGGTATAACGATTCGAACCCTACGTTTGGAGAGAGCGGATGAAAAAATTTTTGATTGCCCCGTCCATCTTGTCAGCAGACTTTGCCCGCCTGGGTGAGGACACTGCTAATGTGTTGGCCGCTGGTGGCGACGTAGTGCACTTTGACGTGATGGATAACCATTACGTCCCCAATCTGACGATCGGGCCAATGGTTTGTCAGGCGCTGCGTGACTACGGCATTACCGCACCCATTGACGTGCATTTGATGGTAAAACCGGTCGACCGCATTGTGCCGGACTTTGCCGCAGCAGGTGCCAGTTACATCTCTTTCCATCCGGAAGCCTCCGAACACGTCGATCGTACAATCCAACTGATTAAAGAGCACGGCTGTAAAGCCGGTCTGGTCTTTAACCCGGCAACGCCGTTGAGTTACCTTGATTATGTGATGGACAAGGTCGACGTGATTTTGCTGATGTCGGTCAACCCAGGGTTTGGCGGGCAGTCGTTTATTCACGGCACCCTGGATAAACTGCGTCAGGTGCGCAAGTTGATCGACGAAAGCGGCCGCGATATCCGTCTGGAAGTGGATGGCGGCGTCAAAGTCGATAATATTGCCGAGATCGCTGCGGCAGGCGCAGACATGTTTGTTGCGGGCTCCGCTATCTTCGGTAAGCCGGACTACCGCCGCGTGATTGATGAAATGCGCAGTGAATTGGCAAAGGTGACACATGGCTGATTTCGGCGCGATCCGTGCGCTCGCCTTTGATCTTGATGGCACCCTGGTCGACAGTGCCCCAGGGCTTGCCGCCGCTATCGATTTGGCGTTAGCAGAAATGGGTCTGCCGCAGGCGGGTGAAGCGCGGGTCGGCACCTGGATTGGTAATGGCGCCGACGTGTTGGTGCAACGTGCACTGCGTTGGGCCGAAGTTGAAGCCACACCGGAACATTGCCTGCAACTGCGCGCGCGTTTTGACCATTTTTACGCACAAACGGTCGACAGCGGCAGCCGCCTGTTTCCACAGGTAAAGGAAACGCTGGCGAGTTTGGCCGCGCAAGGTTATCCAATGGCTCTGGTGACGAATAAACCTACGCCGTTTGTTGCGCCGTTACTGACCGCATTGGGCATTATCGATTATTTCTCGCTGATTATCGGCGGTGATGATGTGGTAGAAAAAAAGCCGCACCCCGCACCGCTGTATCTGGTTCTTGGCAAGCTTGGCTTGCGCGCCAACGAGCTGCTGTTCGTCGGCGATTCCCGTAACGATATTCAGGCTGCACAGGGCGCAGGCTGCCCAAGCGCCGCGCTGACCTACGGTTATAACTACGGCGAAGCTATTGCCCTGAGCCATCCCGACCGCGTGTTGGAGCGCTTTGCCGACTTGTTGCCCGCTCTTGGGCTGTCCTCTTTAGAGAATCAGGAATTTTAAACATGAGTAAGCCCATCGTATTTAGCGGCGCGCAGCCGTCCGGCGAACTGACTATCGGCAACTACATGGGTGCGCTGCGTCAGTGGGTTAAGATGCAGGACGATTACGACTGCATCTATTGCATCGTCGATCTGCACGCCATCACCGTACGCCAGGACGCAGACAAGTTGCGCAAGGCTACGCTGGATACGCTGGCGCTGTATCTGGCTTGTGGTATTGATCCGCAAAAGAGCACCATCTTTGTGCAGTCGCACGTACCGGAGCACACGCAACTGAGCTGGGTGTTGAACTGCTACACCTACTTCGGCGAACTGAGTCGCATGACTCAATTCAAGGACAAGTCCACGCGTTACGCCGAGAACATCAACGCCGGTTTGTTCAGCTACCCGGTGCTGATGGCCGCAGATATCCTGTTGTACCAAACCAACCAGGTACCGGTCGGTGAAGACCAGAAACAGCACTTGGAGCTGAGCCGTGATATCGGTCAGCGTTTCAATGCGCTATACGGTGATGTGTTCAAAGTGCCGGAGCCGTTTATTCCTAAGTCTGGCGCTCGCGTGATGTCGCTGCAAGAACCGACCAAGAAGATGTCCAAGTCGGACGATAACCGCAATAACGTTATCGGCCTGTTGGAAGATCCGAAAGCAGTGATGAAGAAGATCAAGCGTGCGATGACCGATTCCGAAGAGCCACCGGTAGTCCGTTATGACGTGGCGAACAAGGCGGGGGTGTCTAACCTGTTGGATATCCTTTCCGGCGTGACCGGCAAAAGTATCGCCCAGTTGGAAGCCGAGTTCGAAGGCCAAATGTATGGTCACTTGAAAGGCGCTGTGGCTGAAGCGGTATCCGGTATGTTGGGTGAGCTTCAGGAGCGTTATCACCGTTTCCGCAACGACGAAGCCCTGTTGCAACAGGTGATGCGTGACGGCGCGGCCAAAGCGCGTGCGCGTGCACAGGAAACCCTGGCGAAGGTTTACCAGGCTGTCGGGTTTGTGTCACCGCAGTAATCCTTGGTGAAAAAAAGAAAAGCGGCCATTGGCCGCTTTTTTTACGTATGGGGCTAGGCCATCTGGGCCAGCGGCGGTGCGAGTTCTTGGCTGGAGAACCAATTCAGCTTGCTACGCAGGCTCACCACGCTGCCGACAATGATTAAACTTGGGCTGGCAGCCTGTTGAGCCAAACTTCCCAGTTGGCTCAATGCCCCTTCGATCACCCGCTGGCGGCAGGACGTTCCGTTCTCAACCAGCGCAACTGGGGTTGAGGCAGGCATGCCATGTTCGATCAGTTGCTGTTGGATGTCTGCCGCCTGAGTCAGACCCATATAAAACACCAGCGTTTGTTGCCCGGCAGCCAGTGTTGACCAATCTAGCCCGCCGTCGCGCTTGGCGTGGCCAGTCACTAACCGTACGCTTTGCGCATGGTCTCGATGAGTGAGAGGAATACCGCTGTAGGCTGAACAGCCGGAGGCGGCAGTAATACCGGGCACTACGGAGAACGGAATATTGGCTGCCGCCAGCGTTTCCAGTTCTTCACCACCGCGTCCAAAGATAAACGGATCACCGCCTTTCAGCCGTACAACACGTTTACCCAGCTGTGCTTGCTCCAACAGGATTTGATTGATTTGTTCCTGCGGCACGCAATGGTGGCCCGCACGCTTGCCAACGAAAATACGTTCAGCATCGCGGCGTACCAGCGTCATAACATCATCAGAGACCAGCCGGTCATAAACCACCACGTCAGCCTGCTGGATTTGCTGCAGGCCTTTCAGCGTCAGCAAACCTGCATCGCCCGGGCCAGCCCCCACCAACACCACTTCGCCGTGATCTTGCGGTTGATGGTTGAACAACGCCTCGATCTGCCGTTCCGCCAGTGCTGCGTCATTATTGGCCAGCGATTGTGCGAGGCGATCATGGGCAAAGAGCTTTTCCCAAAAACGACGGCGAGAACCCATGTCGCTGAAGTGCTTTTTCACCCGCTGACGCAATGAACCGCCCAATTGCGCCAACTTACCCAGATGTTGGGGCAGAACCGCTTCCAGCTTTTCACGTAGCAGACGTGCCAGCACCGGCGCTTTGCCGCCGGAGGACACTGCGACCATAATAGGTGAGCGATCGATAATCGACGGCATGATAAAGCTGGCGCGCTTAGGATCATCCACCACGTTGCAGAACACCCGTTGTTGGTTGGCGCATTGATACACGAGTGCGTTGACCTCGACCCGATCGGTAGCGGCGATCACCAGCCATTTCTCTGCCAGCAATGCCGCACTAAATTCGCCCTCTGACAGCGTAACCTGTCCTTGCGCGGCCCACTCATGAAACTGTGGGGTGAATGTGCAGGCATTGACGGTCAGTGCTGCACCGGCGTCCAGCAGCAGGCGAGCTTTGCGTTCGGCAATCTCACCGCCACCGACCAGCAGGCAGGCTTTGTGTTGCAGTTGGCAGAAAATTGGCAGGTAGTCCATCGGCAATCCTCGGGGCAATCAGCAGAGGGGCGCAAGGCGCCCCAAAAATGTTACGCGGTCTGACGTGTTGCCGCTTTTTCGGTTTGAGGTCGTTCGGCACGCGGTGTGGCATACCAGTAACCCAGGCCCATCAGCACAGAGCCGGACACAATATTACCCAATGTCACCCACAGCAGATTATGGCCTATTCCGCTCAGGGTGTAGGCGTCGCTGTGATGGCCGAACCAGGACAGGGCAAACAGCGTCATGTTGGCGACGGAGTGTTCATAGCCGGACGCAATGAAGGCCAGCAGACACCACCAAATAGCGATGAACTTTGCGGCACCCTCAACGCGAATCGCCATCCAAATTGCCAGGCAGACCAGCCAGTTACATAGCACACCCTTAAAGAATAAGACCTCTGCCGGCGCGGTGGTTTTTGCCAACGCTGCGGTATGCACCAGGCTGGTGTCCACTGGCAGCAGGCTGCCCCCGCCGTAGTAGTACATCAGCGCGACCAGCACTGAGCCCAACAGATTGCCCAGCCAGGTTTGTGGCAAAACTGCCCACATCTGACTTTGGCGTATGGTCCCAGCTTTGACGCCTAACGTCAGGAACATGGTGTGGCCAGTGAACAGCTCGGAACCGGCGATGATCACCAGAGTCAGTGCGATGCCGAAGGTGGCCCCCATCACCAGCGGTCGGATGGACGGGTCGACCAGATTGCCGAGTGTGAAAATAAGAATGATGCCGAGGCCGACGTAGGCCCCGGCCATCGCCGAGCTGATCCAAAAGCCCAGCGGGCTGTGTTTCGCCAGCCTGACGATCCGCGCTGCGTTGGCGGCGCATTTGTTGATGGTATCGGTGAACATGCTGCTTCCCCTGAGGTTAAAGTAAAAAAATCAGGCCGCGACCTGCACCATGCCGTCCAGAACCCGGCTGGTGAAATGCGCAACGGAGCGACTGTCATCTTCCAGGCAGTAGCCGTCGTGCAGGCGGAAATGTTGTTTTTTGAGTGGGCTGGCAACCCACAATTCCCCCTGATGCTCGGCGATCAGGCCGCGTGATAACACGCTGGCCTGGGCAAAGGGGTCAATATTGCTAATAGCAAAGACCTGTTCGTCATCGTAAGGGCGAAATATCGCGACCTGCTGGTCGCCGATCAGGGCACATACGCCGGTACCGGGCAGGATATCGGTGATGGGGCAAAGGGTTATCCACTGGCTCATGCGTTGTTCTCCTCAGCTTCCAGTAAGGTGACAGGGATACGTTCATCTGGACGCGCTGGCCGATGCTGTTCGCGCTCGGCGACGACCTGGATGTTCGGATCACGCAGGTTGCTGTTGATAAAGTGGGAGAAACGCACCTGGGATTCCGGGTGCTCAACGGTTTCTTTCCATTCGCAGATCACCGCATCGCGCAGGCGGGCGATCTCGGCTTCCAGTTGCGCGTTGATGCCCAGCTTGTCGTCAATGATCACTTTGCGAAGATAATCGATGCCGCCTTCCAGGCTTTCCAGCCATACCGACGTACGCTGCAGCTTATCGGCGGTGCGAATATAGAACATCATGAAGCGATCGAGGTAATGCTCCAGCGTCTCGCTATCGAGGTCCGCCGCCAGCAGGTCGGCGTGGCGTGGTTTCATGCCACCGTTGCCGCACACATACAGGTTCCAGCCGTTCTCGGTGGCGATAATGCCGACGTCTTTGCCCTGAGCTTCAGCACATTCGCGGGTGCAGCCAGAAACGCCAAACTTCATTTTGTGCGGGGTGCGAATGCCTTTGTAGCGGTGTTCCAGCTTGACGCCAAACCCGACGCTGTCGCCGACGCCAAAGCGGCACCAGGTACTGCCGACGCAGGTTTTCGACATACGCAATGCCTTGGCGTAGGCATGTCCGGTTTCAAAACCGGCGGCAATCAGTTTGCTCCAGATGGCTGGCAGGTCATCTTTCTGCGCGCCGAACATGCCGATACGCTGGGAGCCGGTCATCTTGGTGTACAGATTATATTCCTTGGCGATCTGGCCAACGGCCATCAGCCCGTCCGGTGTGATTTCGCCACCGGCGGAACGTGGGATCACCGAGTAGGTACCGTCTTTCTGGATATTGCCGAGGAAGTTATCGTTGGTGTCCTGCAACGGCGTATGCTGCGGTTTGAGCACGTACTCATTCCAGCAGGAAGCCAACAGCGAGCCGACGGTCGGTTTACAGACTTCGCACCCGTAGCCCTTGCCGTACTTGGTTAGCAGTTCATCGAAGGATTTAATGCCTTCGACGCGGATCAGGTGGTAAAGCTCCTGACGCGAATAGGCGAAGTGTTCGCACAGGTGGTGATTAACCTCGATGCCCTGTTTGCTCAGCTCGGCGTTCAGCACCTGTGTGATCAGTGGAATACAGCCGCCACACCCGGTACCGGCTTTGGTTTCGGACTTGATCGCCGCGACGGTGTGGCAGCCCATGCTGACTGCTTTGATAATGTCGCCTTTGCTGACGTCGAAACAGGAGCAGATTTGGGCCGTTTCCGGCAGTGAGTCGACGCCGATAGCCGGTTTGCTGCCCGCATGCGCTGGCAAGATCAGGCCATCCGGATTTTCTGGCAGCTCGATGGCGTTAAGCGCTAATTGGAGCAAATTGCCATAATCGCTGGTGTCACCGACCAGCACCGCGCCAAGCAGGGTTTTGTTGTCTGCGCTGACCACGATGCGTTTATAAACTTCTTTGCTCTCATCCAGATAAACGTAGCTACGAGAGCCTTCGGTACGACCGTGAGCATCACCGATGCCGCCGACGTCGACACCCAGCAGTTTCAGCTTGGCGCTCATGTCTGCACCCAGGAAGGTGTTTTCACGGCCCAGGAGATGGTCGGCCACGACCTGCGCCATTTTATAGCCAGGAGCGACAAGACCGAAGGTACGCTCACGCCATGACGCACATTCGCCGATGGCGTAAACGTCTGGATCGGACGTCTGGCAGCTGTCGTTAATCACGATGCCACCCCGGCGTGCGGTCGCCAGGCCGCACTGGTGAGCCAGCTTGTCCTGGGCCCGGATGCCGGTGGAGAAAACGATAAAGTCGACTTCCAGCGCGGTTCCGTCGGCAAACTGCATGGTCTTGCGTGCTTGTTCCCCGCCGTTGATGATTTCCTGGGTATTTTTACCGGTATGGACTTTTACGCCCATACGCTCGATCTTGCGACGAAGTTGATCGCCACCCATCGGGTCGAGCTGCTCTGCCATCAGTACCGGCGCGAACTCAATGACGTGGGTTTCTACACCCAGGCTTTTCAATGCGCCTGCAGCTTCCAATCCCAGCAGGCCCCCACCGACGACCGCACCGCGTTTGCTGCGGCGTGCGCAGGCTTCGATGGCGTTCAGATCTTCAATTGTGCGGTAGACGAAACAGTCCTGGCTTTCGGCGCCTTTGATCGGCGGTATCCACGGGTAAGAACCGGTGGCCATGATCAGCTTGTCGTAGTACACCGTACGGCCGGTGTTGGAGTGAATGACTTTTTCGCTGCGGTTGATGGTAATGGCGCGCTCGCCAACCAATACCTTAACGCCCTGTTTTTCGTAAAAGCCTTCACGCACTAACGAAAGCTCTTCGGCAGTGTGGTGAGAGAAATAAGAAGACAGGTGAACGCGATCGTAAGCGATACGCGGTTCTTCACAAAATACGGTAATGTCGAACTGGTCTTTGTCTGCTTTTTCCAACAGATCTTCTATGAATCGGTGGCCGACCATGCCGTTCCCGATGACAGCAAGTTTGACTCTGCTCATTATTGCCTCAAAATTCTGGTTTCCTAGGGTTACCTTATTCTTCCCAACGGGCAATTTATTGATGCAAATCAATCGTCCCTCCATATACCTCTAATGTGGTATATAGATGATTTTTATCGATATTTGATAAGTTGCGGTTTTTATTCATCTTTAGCTGAAACGAGCCAGTTGATACGAATTTTACTCATTTGGGAGTAATGGTGGGGGGAGCCACCCCAAGGCGGCTTTGTCAGTATGATCCGCTACCAGTATGATGAAGAAAACAGGTTGGAACAGCAGAGGTGAAGGGTGGCCAAGAGTCCATTAAAGTTTATCGATAACCTGCGATTAAGCGGGCATGAAGGTCTTTGGCAACTGGCCATTGAACAGGGGCGCATCGCCCATATCGTGCCGCAGCCGGAAGGGCCGGAGTGGCGAAGTGATGTGCTGGATGCGCAGGGTGGGTTGGCGATGCCGGCATTTGTTGAACCGCATATTCACCTGGATACGACCCAAACAGCCGGACAGCCGACCTGGAACCAGTCTGGTACCCTGTTCGAAGGCATTGAACGCTGGGCTGAACGCAAGGCGCTGCTCACCCATGAAGACGTTAAGCAACGGGCCTGGCAGACGCTGAAGTGGCAGATCGCCAATGGCGTGCAATATGTGCGTACTCACGTTGACGTCTCGGATCCTACCTTGACGGCGTTGCGAGCGATGCTGGAAGTGAAGCAAGAGGTCGCGCCCTGGGTCACTTTGCAGATCGTCGCTTTTCCGCAGGAGGGCATCATGTCTTATCCCAACGGAGAGGCGCTGTTGGAAGAGGCACTGCGGCTGGGGGCTGACGTGGTGGGGGCCATTCCACACTTTGAGTTCACCCGTGAATACGGCGTGGAGTCGTTGCACAAGGCGTTTGCCCTGGCGCAAAAGTACGATCGGCTGGTGGACGTGCATTGTGACGAGATTGATGATGAGCAGTCACGCTTTGTTGAAACCGTCGCCGCCCTGGCGCTGAAGCTGGGTATGGGAGCCAAGGTGACGGCTAGCCACACCACGGCGATGCATTCTTACAATGGTGCTTACACGTCGCGGCTATTCCGCCTGCTGAAAATGTCCGGCATCAACTTTGTTGCGAATCCGCTGGTGAATATTCACTTGCAGGGGCGCTTCGACAGCTACCCTAAACGGCGTGGTATTACCCGGGTGAAGGAGATGCTGGAAGCAGAGATTAATGTCTGCTTTGGTCATGACGACGTGTTCGATCCCTGGTATCCGCTGGGTACCGCCAACATGCTGCAGGTGCTGCACATGGGGCTGCATGTGTGCCAACTGATGGGGTATGGCCAGATAGACGACGGATTGAAGTTGATCACCAGCCACAGTGCGCGGACTTTGCACCTGACGGATTACGGCTTGGTGGCAGGCAACAGTGCCAATCTGGTGATCCTGCCTGCAGAAAGCGGGTTTGATGCCGTGCGCCGGCAGACGCCAGTGCGCTATTCGATACGTGAAGGGGCGGTGATTGCCGAAACCCAGCCAGCGGAGACAACGTTGTACCTGACGCAGGATGAGAAGGTGGATTTCCGGCGCTAAGGTGCAGACTGAACTGATAAAAAAGGGCGCCGAGGCGCCCTTTTCACATCAGGGTAGCAGATTAGTGCGTTACGTGGCCGTGGCTGCGGTGCTTGGTCACGAAACCGAGCAGCAGACACATCACGAATACCGCCAGGTAGAGGCCGTTAGCGGTAGTGAGCGCCGCGTGCGCGCCACCTTTTGCGACAATCGGGCCGGTAACCACGAAGGTCAGCATGGTGCCGATGGTGCCGCAGGTCAGGATGAAGTTAACCAGTTTCGGTGAGGAAACCTTGGTCTGCAACGAGCCCAGTGTGATCAGCGTGGTATAGATCGCACTTGAAACGAAGCCCAGCGCCATAATGTAGTAGCCCAGGTGTTCCGGGTTGTCGGTGCTGACGAACAGGTACATTGCGCCAGTCGCCAACGCGGCCAGAATGGTGACGATGCGCTGCAAATCAAAGAAGCGCAGGATAAAGCTGAACACCCACATACCGACCATGTACGACGTCCAGAAGTCGCTCACCAGTTTACCTGCCTGGCTGATATCCATCCCGAAGGACTTGGTGGCGTATTCCGGTACCCACTGAATGAAGCCGAGCTGACCGAGGATGTAGCACAGTGCGGCGATCGACAGGAATAACACGCCGATACCCCATTTTTCTTTCGCTACCGGCTGACCCGCGTCGGCGCCTTTGTTGCCCAGTACCGGGAATTCGGAGAACAAGGCCAGCACAAAGATGCCTACGTACAGCAGGCCGATACAGGCGTATACCCAGTACCAACCAATCTGGCGCGCCAGCAGCATTGCGGCGACAATCGGGAAGATCATCCCCGCCATACTGAAGAAGGAATCAGTGAACAGTAGACGTGAACCGCGTTGACGGCCCGCGTACATATGGGTAATCAAGAAGGTGCCTATCGACATGGTGATACCGCTGACCACACCCAAGATAAACATGCATAACGAGAACATGGTTAAGCTTTTGCTCACCATCAGTCCTGCGACAGCCAATACCATCAAGATAAAGCCAAACATCAGTTGGCGTTTCAGCGGGATAATTTCCATCAGCCAGGCATTAAGGAAGATCGAAATCAAAATACCGGCGTTGAGAAAGGTAAACGTATTACTCATGCTGGAAACCGGCAGATTAAAGTACTCTGCAATGTTTCCCATCACCATCCCTGTGACGATAACTAAAGCACCGGTCAGCGCGTAAGAAAAATAGCTGATCCAGGTAAGCCGTAGACGGTTGCTGTCATTCATTATATAGGCCTGATTATGTCTGTTAGGATTACTCCCGTCGCCTTTCAAACCGCAGCGTGGTTGCCTGCGTCCATTGATCCCAGTCACCGTAGGGGGCGAATAAATTCGCCCCGATTAACACGGGCGCTGCATGCAACACCCCTACAATACCAGGGGATAAATGCACTGGGCACTTGGCTGCAATTTGAAATTCATAGGGTATAACGCTGGATTAAGGCCGCTGGTTTTTCCTGGCAAAAGCAGAAAAAAGTCCCGATCAAGCCACCAGGGAGCGGATCCTAGCACAGACAACGGGAGTTTTTGTGATGGCTGTCGATTTTTTGATGCAATCAATGAAAGCTGCTGAGATATTTTTGTGATCTATTTGCTTGCCGTCACGATCGAATCACGGCTGATGACTTTTGGCGAGAAGTGCGCACCGGCGGTGGTCGGGTCAATCAACAGACGTGCAGCGTACTGCGCCATTTCGGTAATGGGGAAATGTACGCTGGTCAGAGCAGGCCGCACGAAGGGCGCGCGTTCACCGCTGTCATAACAAATTAATGAGATATCTTGCGGTACCCGCAAACGGTGCTCGTTGATCGCCAATAAAGCACCTATAGCCATCTCTTCGTTACAGCAATAGATTGCGGTCGGGACAGTTTCCATTTGCAGCAGCTGGTCGGCGCAACGATAGCCACTTTCAAGATCGTAGAGCCCTTCGACGCAGGCGACCGGTTTGATATGTGCGGACTGCATCGCTTGTTCAAAACCGTCGAGCCGCAATCGGCTGGAAGGGCGGTCTCGCGGCCCGCTGATACAGGCGATATGTCGGTGACCAGCATCGATCAACTGCTGTGTTGCCATTTGGCTGGCGCGTGGATGATCGAAGGTGACGCAGCGGTCTTCCAGGCCAGGCACCAGACGATCGAGCAGCACAAAGCGGCGTTGCTCTGTCGCCAATTGGCGCAGTTGGTCATCGCTGAGAAAGCGTACGTGCAGGATCACGCCATCACAGCGCAGGCTGAACAGCCGCTGAATCGCCTGCCATTCATTTTCCGCACTGTTACGCCCCTGGGTTACCAGCAGTTGTTTGCCGTGAGATTCGGCTTCGGTTTGGACGCAGTCCATCAGTGCGCCGAAGAAGCCGCCACGATACGAGGTGGTGACCAGTCCCAAGGTATTACTGTGGCTGGAGGCCAGCGCACGGGCGGCAGGATTGGGGGTGTAGCCGAGCTGAGTCACCGCGCGCTCAACCTTCTCGCGGGTTTGCCCTTTAACGTTGGTATCGCCATTCACTACGCGTGACACGGTGGCGCGGGACACGCCTGCCAAAGCTGCGACATCTTCCAGTGTCACCATCATCCGACTCCTGATTACGGCAAAAAACGGGTCCGGCGAACCGAACCCCGACATACTCGTTATAGCAATCTATCAGCGACTCTGGCTTGCCAGACAGTTATTTGAACTGCGGCAGATAAGGCGCATTCACCGCCAGCACTTCATCCAGCAGGGGTTGTGCCACGTTAGCATTGCCTACCAGTGGGTTGGTAACCAGCGCCAACAGAGCGCTACGTCGGCAGCCATGTACGGCAGCGTCGATGGTCAGACGTTCATAGGCTTTGACCTGCTGGGTTAGCGCGTGCATGGCGTCTGGCAAGGTACCAAACGTCAGCGGATGTGCGCCCTGCGCATCGACGATACAGTTAGTTTCTATCACAGCGTCGTCTGGCAAACCGCGAATAGCGCCACGGTTTGCTGTATTGACGACTAATTGCGTACCGAGATTATTATGGATCGCACGGATAAGCTCCAGCGCGACTTCTGAATAGTATGATCCGCCACGGAAACTGAGCTGCTCCGGTTTGCTGTCGAGATGTGGATCGGCATACAGTTCAAACAATTCTTTCTCTACTTTCATCACCTGCTCGGCGCGGGTGCCGCGTTCGGCCGCTGCGGCAATTTCTTCGGCCAGCATCTCTTTGGTCTGATAGAAATAGCGGTGATACGGGCATGGGATCGCACCGACGGCACGCAGGAAATCAGGCTGCCACGGCTCTTCCTTGATGTTGTTCATCGTCAGAGCGGCACCGTCGCACAGCATGTTGATGACCTGGTCGGTCACGTCGAGACCGTTTTGCGTAACCTGATGTACCCACACCATATGATTGAGGCCGGCGAACTGCAGCTGTACTTCGCTATAAGGTGCCTTCAGCATGTTGGCGATCATGTGATGCATGCTGATCGGCACGTTGCACAGGCCGATAATTTTCGCTTTGGTATAACGAGAGACCGCTTCAGTGACAATGCCGGCAGGGTTGGTAAAGTTGATGATCCAGGCATCGGGTGCCAATTTTTCTACTCTGCGTGCAATATCCAGCATGACTGGAATGGTGCGCAGCGCTTTGGCAAAGCCACCAACGCCGGTGGTTTCCTGGCCGATAAGATCATATTTCAGCCCTAAACGCTCGTCGGCGGCGCGTGCCGGCAGTTGCCCGACGCGGAACTGCGTCAATACGAAGCTGGCTCCGCGAATCGCGTCATCGAGCTCGAAATGCACGCTAACCTTCACTTGCTCTAACCCGTGGCGTGCCAACATGCGTTGGGTCAGTGCGGCAATGATTTCTACTTTCTCACGCCCAGGCTCAACGTCTACCAGTGCCAATTCAGTCACCGGCAGCTCTTCGATACGTTGGATCAACCCATCGACCAATTCAGGTGTATAGCTGCTGCCGCCGCCAATAACAGCGATTTTCAACGCGTTCATGCGCGAACCTCCAACTGGGCCTGACGGCGGTACAGTTCAATCATGTCGTCCGCCAGATCCTGGATCACCATGGCATTCATCAAATGATCTTGGGCATGAACGGTGATCAGGTTGATAGTCAGTTTGCCGCAGCCTTCGTCCAGACCGATCAGCTGGGTCTGAATACGATGGGCTTTTTTTACCGATGCTTTGGACTCGGCCATATGCTTGGCCGAGGCGGTAAAGTCGCCGGCACGCGCTTGCTGTAGCGCCATCAGCGCACTGCTGCGGGCACCACCGGAGAACACCAGCAGCTCCATGATGGTGCTTTCAAAATCGGGGCTGATTTCAGTTTCAGTCATCAATTCACTCACATTATTTCTCCAGTTATTGCGCGACAGTCATGCCGGCGGATAGTCATTGTTTTCAGTGTCGCCTCAAAATGAGAGCGCTCTCATTTGTTTAGATTAACCAGAATGAGAAACGAAACCGGGAGTTGTGTCGCAAAAAGTGACGAAGGGGTAAAAAGGGCAAAAAATGCGTGATGCGGTTGGCAAAAAGGTCTAAGGCGATCATACTTTTGGCAGTAAATTTCGGGGGTGACTGAGATATATCCCACAATTACGTAAATATAGGTAAATGGCTGGCACTCGCAGGTGCAGCTCTTTAGAATCAAGGCGCTTTTCCGTTGTTTGTCTCCCAGAGAAAGGACCCGTTAATGTTCAAACGTACTTTAGTGACCTTCGTTGCGCTGTGTTCCCTGACAGCAATGGCGCCCGCTGCGTTCGCCGCCGGTGAAACTCATGTCATGCTGACCACGTCGGCAGGGAATATCGAACTAGCGCTCGACAGTCAGAAGGCTCCGGTTTCCACCAAGAACTTCGTCGACTACGTGAACAGCGGCTATTACAACAACACCGTTTTCCACCGCGTGATCCCGGGCTTTATGGTTCAGGGCGGTGGCTTTACTGCGGATATGCAGCAAAAATCAACCCAGGCGCCAATCAAGAACGAAGCGGATAACGGCCTGCGTAACCTGCGCGGCACCATTTCGATGGCGCGTACTGCCGACAAAGACAGCGCTACCAGCCAGTTCTTCCTGAATGTGGCGGATAACGCCTTCCTGGATCACGGCCAACGTGATTTCGGCTATGCGGTGTTCGGTAAAGTGATCAAAGGTATGGATGTCGTGGATAAAATCTCCCAGGCACCCACCGGTAACGTTGGTCCGTACCAGAATGTCCCGAGTAAGCCTATCGTCATTCTGTCCGCAAAAGTGCTGCCATAATGATTTTGCGCCGGCCCCAAGCGGGCCGGCTGCGTTGCTTTCCCCTGGAAGCCTTGCCTGCATCACTGTTTTTTCCCCCGCCACATGCTTTAATCGCCAGCTCATAATCAGACCGGAAACCCGGCGTTATACCCCTCTTGCCTGAAGCTGCAACATTGTTGGCTACGTGCGTTCACCCCAGTCACTTACCTGCGTAAGTTCCTGAGGATTTTCGCCCTTGTCGCCTTGCTGCAACGTCAACCACGTGGGGATGCATTTGTTTTGTTAAGGGATGAGCTGCTGCCATGTTTGAATTTAGCCAGGTTCTGCTGTTGCTACAGCAAATGTGCGTCTATCTTGTCATTGCTTATTTGCTGAGCAAAACCCCGTTATTCATTCCGCTGACGCAGGTGACCATTCGCCTGCCGCACAAGCTATTGTGCTACGTCATCTTCTCTGTGTTCTGCATCATGGGTACCTATTTCGGCCTGCATGTAGAAGGTTCAATTGCCAACACCCGCGCGATCGGCGCCGTGCTGGGTGGCCTGTTGGGCGGACCTTCGGTCGGCTTTCTGGTCGGGCTGACGGGGGGGCTGCATCGCTACACCCTGGGCGGCATGACCGATGTTGCCTGCGCGGTATCCACCGTGGCTGAAGGGTTGGTGGGCGGCGTCGTGCACAGTATCGCGATGCGCCATCGTCGCATCGATTTGCTGTTTAATCCGCTGTTTGTCGCGGGGGTAGCGCTCGTCACTGAAGTGCTGCAAATGGCAATTATTCTGGCGATTGCCCGTCCGTTTGACGAAGCGCTGCGGCTGGTGGAGCACATCGCGTTGCCAATGCTGATCGCCAATACCCTGGGTGCCGCGATGTTTATGCAAATCCTGCTCGATAGACGAGCGATGTTCGAGAAATACACCGGGGCGTTTTCGGCCAAGGCGTTGAAGATAGCGGAGCGTACCGAAGGTATCTTGCGGCAGGGGTTTGATCAGGAAAATAGCATGAAAGTGGCACGGGTTATCTACCAGGAGCTGGGGATTGGCGCCGTGGCGATCACCGACCACGAGAAGCTGCTGGCGTTTATGGGCATCGGTGACGACCATCATCTGCCTGGCACGCCGATTTCATCATGTCACTCACACCGCGCGATCGACAACAACGAAGTGGTTTACGCTGATGGCAATGAGCTTTCCTACTCCTGTTCGATCAACCCCGCTTGCAAACTGGGCTCAACGCTGGTGATCCCACTGCGTGGTGAAAACCAACGGGTGATTGGTACCATCAAACTCTACGAACCCAAGAGCCGTTTGTTCAGCACCATCAATAGGACGTTGGGCGAGGGGATTGCCAGCCTGTTATCCGCACAGATTATGGCCGGGCAGTATGAGCGCCATAAACAGTTGTTGGCGCAGTCGGAAATCAAATTGCTGCATGCGCAGGTCAACCCGCACTTCCTGTTTAACACGCTGAATACGCTGGTGGCGGTTATCCGCCGCGACGGTAACCGGGCCTGCGAGTTGGTGCAGTACCTTTCTACCTTTTTCCGCAAGAACCTGAAACGTTCAGATGACGAGGTTAGCCTGGCCGATGAGCTTGAACATGTGAACGCCTATTTGCAGATCGAACTGGCGCGCTTTGCCGATCGGCTGGAGATCTCCATGTCGTTGCCGCAAGAGTTGCTGGCGGTGCGGTTACCGGCATTTTCACTGCAACCTATTGTTGAAAATGCCATTAAGCACGGCACGTCTCAGCTGCTGGGCGTAGGGAAAATCGATATCGGTGCGCGCCTTGAAGATGGGTGTTTACTCCTGCAGGTGACTGACAATGCAGGTCTATTCCAACCGAAGGCAAATAACAGCGGGTTGGGAATGAACCTGGTGGATAAGCGTATTCGTGTACGCTACGGCGATGGTTATGGCGTGCAGGTGGCCTGTGAGCCGCAATTATTCACCCGTATTACGCTCAATGTACCCTTGGCGAGGGCAGCCTGATGTTAAACGTACTGATTGTCGATGATGAGCCTTCTGCGCGCGATAACCTGCGGCATTTACTGGAAGCAGAAGAGGGGATCAGCATTGTTGGTGAATGTGCTAACGCAATAGAAGCCATCAGTGGCATCCATCGGCTGCAGCCTGACGTTGTTTTTCTGGATATACAGATGCCGCGAATCACTGGGTTGGAGATGGTCGGCATGCTCGATCCCAACCGCATGCCGCATATCGTCTTTCTGACCGCTTATGATGAATATGCGGTGCGGGCTTTCGAAGAACATGCCTTTGATTACCTGTTGAAACCGGCGGAACCCAAGCGGTTGAGCAAAACGTTGCAGCGTTTGCAACAGCATCGCGGGCAACAAAATATGGCCGTGTTGGATGAAAGCGTCGGTGACCTGAAATACATTCCCTGCACGGGCCACAGCCGTATTTATCTACTGCGTTTTGATGAGGTGGTGGCTGTCCGTTCACGATTGAGTGGGGTGTTTGTTGTACGTAATGACGGCATGGAGTGTTTCACCGAGCTGACGCTACGGACGTTGGAACTCCGAACGCCGTTGGTTCGTTGCCATCGTCAGTATTTGGTCAACCTGGAGCAGGTGCGTGAAATTCGGTTCGATGACAGTGGTGCGGCAGAAATGATCATGCCGGTAGGGGATCCGGTGCCAGTCAGCCGCCGCTACCTGAAAACCCTGAAGGAAGAATTGGGGCTGCGGGGCTAGGTAGATTCTGAAAATATTGGCTTTGTGGGCGTCTTGATGACGCCCTTTTTGTTTGTCCTTGACGGGGTTACGCCGCGCTTATAGCTTTATTGACATCAACAGGCGCTTTTTGCGCCGTGTCAGAGCGCCCAAGGAAACGAAAATGAGTGAAGCACGGATTATTGCCAAAGCGATGAAAGACGGGAAACCGGTACAAGATTTGGTTATTTTGCCCGCGTTGGCGAACCGCCATGGTCTGATCACCGGTGCGACCGGGACGGGTAAAACCGTGACGCTGCAAAAAATGGCTGAACAGTTTTCACGTATTGGCGTGCCGGTGTTTTTGTCGGACGTAAAGGGCGATCTCTCGGGGATTGGCACCGCAGCCGTGCCCTCGGAGAAATTGCAGGCGCGTTTGGCGGCAATAGGCGTCACCGACTGGCAGCCGCAAGCTTGCACCATCATTCCATGGGACATCTACGGTGAAAAGGGCCACCCGATCCGCGCCACCGTGTCTGATCTGGGGCCGTTACTGCTGGCCCGCTTGCTGGATCTGAACGACGTACAAAGCGGTGTACTGCAGTTGGTATTCAAAATTGCTGACGATAATGCGTTGCTGCTGCTGGATATGAAAGATCTGCGCGCGATGGTGCAGTATGTGGGGGACAACGCCAAACAGTTCCAGACCCAATACGGCAATATCTCTTCCGCTTCGGTAGGTGCGATCCAGCGCGGGTTGCTGACGCTGGAAGAACAGGGTGCCAATATGTTCTTCGGCGAACCGATGCTGGACATCAATGATCTGATGAAAACTGACGCCAATGGGCAGGGTGTTATCAACCTGCTGGCGGCAGATAAGCTGATTAATCAGCCGAAGCTGTATTCGGTGTTCCTGCTGTGGCTCCTGGCCGAGCTATTCGAACACCTGCCAGAAGTGGGCGATCCAGAACAGCCAAAGCTGGTGTTCTTCTTCGATGAAGCGCATCTGTTGTTCAACGATGCGCCGGCGGCCTTGCTGACCAAAATCGAACAGGTTGTGCGTTTGATCCGCTCCAAAGGTGTCGGAATTTACTTTGTGACCCAGAACCCGCTGGATATCCCGGACAGCGTACTGGGGCAGTTGGGCAACCGCGTGCAGCATGCGTTGCGGGCCTTTACGCCACGCGATCAGAAAGCCGTGAAGGCCGCGGCACAAACCATGCGTGCCAACCCGGCCTTTGATGCCGAAACGGCGATCGCTGAGCTGGGCGTTGGCGAGGCGTTGGTCTCTTTCCTCGACGAAAAAGGGCGTCCTAATGTGGTGGAGCGGGCGATGGTGATCGCGCCGGAATCCAAAATGGGGATGTTGGGGGCGGAAGGGCTCAACAGTGCGATCAATAAGTCGCCGTTGTATGGGCGTTACGAAGATATGGTTGACCGTGAGTCGGCCTATGAAAAGCTGTCGGCTCAGGGGTTTTCTACCGTCGGCACCCCGCAAGCAGGCCAGTCTGCACAGCAACCTCAGGCACAACAGCAGGCGGGGGGCGGCTTGATGGGGGGGCTGAATGAAATCTTGTTTGGTTCTACCGGCCCGCGCGGCGGCAAGCATGATGGCATTGTCCAGACTGCGGCCAAAAGCATGGCACGCGATCTGGGCCGTCAGATCTTGCGCGGTGTACTGGGCTCGATTATGGGCGGTCGCAAAAAGTAAGCTGAAATTATCGGTAGCGGCGGTATTGTAGGGGCGTTGTATACTGCGCCCGTGTAAATTGGGGCAAGGTATTTGCCCCCTACGATGATGCCCGTTGGAAAGACTATGCTGCTGTTGATCGATAACTACGACTCTTTTACCTATAACCTTTACCAGTACTTCTGCGAATTGGGCGCCGAGGTGGTGGTAAAGCGCAACGATGAGCTGCAACTGGCCGACATCGAAAGGCTGGCGCCGCAGCGTTTAGTGATTTCTCCCGGCCCCTGCACGCCGAACGAAGCCGGCATTTCGCTGGATGCCATCCGTCATTTTGCCGGTAAATTGCCGATCCTCGGTGTTTGTCTGGGCCATCAGGCGCTGGGGCAGGCCTTTGGCGCTAAGGTGGTGCGGGCGCGTGAAGTCATGCACGGCAAAACCTCGGCGATCCGCCATTTTGATTCTGGTGTTTTTCACGGGTTGCTCAATCCGCTGACGGTGACCCGTTATCACTCGTTGGTGCTTGAAGCCGCGACGCTGCCGGACTGTTTTGACGTGACGGCCTGGAGTGAGCGCGACGGTGTGCACGATGAGATCATGGGCATTCGCCACCGCCAGCTGGCGCTGGAAGGGGTGCAGTTCCATCCTGAGAGCATTCTCAGCGAACAGGGGCACCAACTGCTGGATAATTTCCTTAAAAGTTAAACCGTTAGCTTTTTTTTCGCCGGGAAGGTGATTTGCGTTTGCCCTTTATTGGTTTTTTATGCATATTTTGTGATTATATTTTCACTTGATCATCAAGATTACGCTGAAGAACCCCTAGGGTGGACCCAATAATGACCGAAAAATCCGCAGTAAGCCGCAGTACCTTTGATCAGGTTATCCTGCCTGTTTATGCACCTGCTCAGTTCGTGCCGGTACGCGGTAAAGGCAGCCGTGTATGGGATCAACAGGGGAAAGAGTACATCGATTTCTCCGGTGGCATCGCGGTGACGGCGTTGGGGCATTGCCACCCGGCGCTGGTGGCGGCGCTGAAAGAGCAGGGTGAAACCCTGTGGCATACCAGCAACGTCTTCACGAACGAACCGGCGCTGCGCTTGGCCACCAAATTGATCCAGGCCACGTTTGCCGATCGGGTGTTTTTCGCCAACTCCGGTGCGGAAGCCAATGAGGCGGCCTTCAAACTGGCACGCCATTACGCGATTACCCGGCATAGTCCATACAAAACCAAAATCATCGCGTTTTATAACGCGTTTCACGGTCGTACGCTCTTCACCGTCTCAGTGGGTGGGCAGGCCAAGTATTCTGACGGCTTTGGGCCGAAGCCTGCGGATATCGTGCACGTGCCGTTCAACGATCTGGCCGCGGTAAAAGCCGTGATGGATGACCACACCTGTGCGGTAGTGATGGAACCGATTCAGGGTGAAGGCGGTATTACCCCGGTAAATGCCGAATTCCTCAAAGGCGTACGTGAACTCTGCGACAAGCACCAGGCGCTACTGGTATTCGATGAAGTACAAAGCGGTATGGGGCGCAGCGGCAAACTGTTCGCTTACATGCATTATGGTGTGACGCCGGACATTCTTACCACAGCCAAAGCTCTCGGTGGAGGTTTCCCGGTCAGCGCCATGTTGACCACCGAAGACATTGCGTCGGTAATGCAGGTAGGCACTCATGGCACCACCTACGGTGGCAACCCGCTAGCCTGTGCTGTGGCAGAAGCCGCACTGGACGTGATCAATACGCCAGAGGTGCTGAGCGGCATTGAACTGCGCCATGGTTTGTACGTGCAGGCGTTAAAGAAGGTGGGCGAGAAGTACGGTATCTTCAGCGACATTCGTGGCATGGGCCTGCTGATTGGTGCTGAGCTGACACCGCAATATCAGGGTAAAGCGCGTGACTTCCTGACCGCTGCCGCTGCACGTGGGCTGATGATTCTTAACGCCGGGCCAAATGTGATCCGCTTTGCTCCTTCGCTGGTGGTAGAGATTCAGGATATTGACGAGGGTATGGCACTGTTTGAGTTGGCCGTGCAGGATGTGATTAACGCTTAATGCGTCGCATGGATTACGGGGCGCGCCCCTCCCACTAAACAACAGAGCACTATGTCATCAACCTAAGGGCGCCCTACGGCGCCCTTATTGATCGCGTAATTTACGCTTCAGCCAGATGCCGTGGTGCGGACGCTGGCGCCAGGCCAGTGACGAAATGGTGTGCATCACACTCAGGTGCGACAAAATGCGTCGCAGGTGGCGTTCCATCTCGGTAATCGGCATCTCTGGGTGGAGATCCGGCGGCTGCATGATGGCGTTGCTGCTCGGCCCGTCGTATTCCAGGCGCTGCTGACAGCTTTGCAGCGCGATTTCACAGGTTTGCAGATACTCCTCCGCCAGCTTTGGCGTCAGCATATAGTGTTCACGCGCCAGAATGGTCATTGCATTAAGATGCTCAACAATAAACTGGCTGTGTGTCACCCACAGGCGCATATCCGCCAGATAGCTCGATTCAAACCCCGGCTCCTGCATTGCCTGATTAAGCGAGGTGAAAAGCGCATTGTGTGACTGATTGACCTGCATGCGGGCATAGGCCAGCGCACTGGGATCGGGCTCTTGCTCTTCCAACAGTAAACGCAATGCCTGTTGATCGTTCTCCAGCGCTTGGTGAGCGTTCTTACGCAGCAAACCGCTTTGCCACTGTGGCCATAACCAGATGGTGCTGCCGAACACCAGCACACAACCGATCAAGGTATCGATCAGGCGTGGAACCAAAAAATGGGTACCGTTTAGCGCCAGTAATTGCAAGGTGTAGACCGCCGTTACCGTAAAACCAATCACTGCCAACCCGTAGTTTTTACGCGAGACCAAGTAGGCCAGCAGGGTGATAACCAGCATTACGCTCAGCGTTTCAGCCTCAGGCAACTGCAGTTGCAGCAGGCCGGCGGCGAGCACCAGCCCAACCAGGGTGCCAAGCGCACGGTGCTGGATACGTACCCGGGTGGCGTTGTAGCCATTCTGGCTCACCAGCATGATGGTCAGCAGTATCCAGTAAGGCTTCGGTAAGTTGAAAATCATCCCGAGGCTACTGCCGGCAGCGAGTGTGACACCCAGGCGTGCCGCATTGCGCAGGGCGTTGGATTTAAATGACAGATAACTAACTAGCGCAGGCCAGAACGGCAAACGGTTTTGATTGGCCATCAGATCGCGTCGGTAAAGCGGGTGTTGGGTGCGTAACAGACGAGCAATACGGCTGAAATGGTAGTAACAGAACTGCCCAACGGGGTTATCCGGGTGCTGCGCTGCCACTTTCTCTAGCGCCGCCAGTTCATTGTCCATATTGAAACGCTGAGAATGCTGGTGATAGAGAATATCGTGTGCCACCGTGCGCAGCCGGCCGGCAATCACCTGTGCATTGCGGCGGATGATGGCTTCGGCCTGGCTTTGCTCCACCAGTTTTTGCACTTCTTCCGGCAGATGTAGACTGACGGTAATGTGTTCCTGCAGATCCAGTGCGACCTGAAAAGTACGCTGTAGGCGCTTTTGTTCGAGGTTACTGGCGTGCGGTAGAAAGTTAAGCTGCTGATACAGCAGGGTGATCAGATCCATCACTTTTTGCTGGCGTATCAACAGTGGCGGTAATGCGGTCTGTGGATCGGTATGCTGGGTCAGCAGCGAATATTTGGCCTCAAAGTAGTCCGCCAGTTCCAAATAGAGCTGATTGAGCGATTCGCGCATCGGTTGTTCTTTCCACAGCGTGAACCAAAACCAGGTAAACAGCCCGTACCAGGCGGTACCCACGACGTATAGCAGCGGTGCGTGCCAAAGCGGAACTGTACCGGCCATACTGAGGGAGAAAATGGCGGCAACCAGCGAGGCGGGCAACAGGCGGGCATGTAACGGACTTATTTCACCGCTGACGCCGAGAAGCAGTGCCAGGCCAAGCATCAACACCGGCAACGGCAAGTGCCAAAGCAATGCTTGCTGTAATAGCAGGCTGCTGAGTGCAAATAGAGAGCCACCGACGATCAGACGTTTGAAGAAGCGTTTGTGAGGGGTGTCTAGCCCGGCAATATTGCAGCAGGCAGGAACCAGGGAAAATAATAGGCCGTATTGCAGTTGGCCGCTCAACAGGCCGAGTAACACTGGCAGGCACAGCACCAGCGTTTGCCGCAGTGCATAGTTGACTTCCGGGTGGTAAATCAGTCTGCGCCACATGATGACTTGGGGCATAAAAAAACGGCGCGAATCATCGCGCCGTTTTTTCAGTGATTAACGCGTGCCGTAAACGACAATGGTTTTGCCGTGGGCGGAGATCAGGTTTTGATCTTCAAGCATTTTCAGAATACGGCCAACGGTTTCACGTGAACAACCGACGATTTGGCCAATTTCCTGACGAGTAATTTTAATCTGCATACCATCAGGATGGGTCATGGCATCAGGTTGTTTCGCCAGGTTCAGCAGTGTTTGCGCGATACGGCCTGTAACGTCCAGGAAGGCGAGGTTACCCACTTTCTCAGATGTTATCTGCAGACGGTTTGCCATCTGGGCTGACAGGCGCATCAGGATGTCCGGGTTGACCTGAATTAACTGGCGGAATTTCTTGTAGGAAATTTCAGCCACTTCGCAGGCGGTCTTCGCCCTAACCCAGGCGCTACGCTCCTGACCTTCTTCAAATAATCCAAGCTCGCCGATGAAATCCCCCTGGTTAAGGTAGGATAAAATCATCTCTTTACCTTCTTCATCCTTAATCAGCACCGCGACGGAGCCTTTGACGATGTAGTAAAGCGTTTCGGCTTTTTCACCTTGGTGAATCAGCGTACTTTTGGATGGATATTTGTGGATATGGCAATGAGACAGGAACCATTCGAGAGTAGGGTCTGTTTGCGGTTTGCCGAGAACCATTCGCTGTTATCCTCTGTTGTTATCGCTGCCTTGTGTCACAGGGGTCAGAGTTCCCTGTAAAACCTGTTGTCGCCGTTGTTTTAATGGTGGCTATCAGCAGATTTTGAGGCGTGTCATAAATATACGCTGTCGCTCTAGCATATTAACTTGCCGGGAGAGCTGCAAGCTACATTCTGTTAACATACCGGTAAAGGAGCCTTTCCCTGGGAGTTTCCCTGAAATCAGTGTCCCGGAAAGATTTATTGCGGCTCTGTTTGTAGCACAGAGTGAGGCGGGTGTCTTGTGTTGTCTCGCTTCAGCATGATTAGCATCAGGTTCCGTTGCCAGTTTCTATGCGAAAGCGTACCCTGATTTTAAGAAATTAACCGGAGTGACCAGTATGCAGGCAAGAGTTAAGTGGGTGGAAGGGTTAACGTTTCTGGGTGAATCCGCGTCTGGCCATCAGGTGTTGATGGACGGCAATGCGGGCGACAAAGCGCCCAGCCCGATGGAAATGGTGCTGATGTCGGTAGGGGGCTGTAGTGCTATCGATGTGGTGTCGATCCTGCAAAAAGGGCGTAATGATGTGCGTGATTGCGAGGTCAAGCTGACTTCTGAACGACGTGAAGAAGCACCGCGGCTGTTCACCCATATCAACCTGCACTTTATCGTGAGCGGTAAAGATCTGAGCGACAAAATCGTTGAGCGGGCGGTGAATCTCTCGGCGGAGAAATACTGCTCGGTGTCATTGATGCTGAGTAAGGCCGCCAGCGTGACTCACAGCTTTGAAATCCGCGACGTGGCCTAATGGTGAAAAGGCGCGGCTGACTGCCGCGCTCTACCCACTTATTCGATTTTTTTGCCTTCCAGCAGACGCTGCACCAAGGGTGCCATGATCAGCTCCATCGCCAGCCCCATTTTGCCGCCCGGCACCACAAGCGTATTGATGTGTGAGATAAAGGATCCCTGCAGCATCGCCAGTAAATAAGGGAAGTCGATTTGATCCAGGCCGCGGAAGTGAATCACCACAAAGCTCTCGTCCAGCGAAGGGATCGCCTTGGCGGCAAACGGATTCGACGTGTCGACCGTGGGTACCCGCTGGAAGTTGATATGGGTGCGTGAGAACTGCGGCGTAATGTAGTTGATGTAATCCTCCATCGAACGTACCACCGAGTCCATCACCGCTTCACGGGAGTGGCCGCGTTCACCGGTATCGCGGATCAGCTTCTGAATCCATTCCAGATTCACGATAGGCACCACGCCAACCAACAGGTCGACATGTTTGGCCACGTCGTTGTGTTCGGTCACTACGCCGCCGTGTAGCCCTTCATAGAACAGCACGTCAGTCGGTGCCGGTAAAGGCTCCCAAGGTGTAAAGGTACCGGGAACCTGGTTATAGGGCACCGCTTCATCGTAGGTATGCAGATACTTGCGTGAACGGCCGGTACCGTTCTTGCCGTAGTCGAGAAAGCTTTGTTGCAGCAGGCCGAAGTCGTTGGCTTCGGGGCCGAAATAACTGATATGACGGCCGAGATCGCGTGCTTTACGGATAGCTGCGTCCATTTCCGGTCGGGTATAGCGGTGGAAACTGTCGCCTTCCAGCTCTGCGGCGCGGATATTCAGCTGCTGAAAGATTTTACGGAACGCCACGCTGGTCGTGGTAGTGCCGGCTCCGCTAGAACCGGTCACTGCGATAACGGGATGTTTGGCGGACATAGTGGTGCTCACTCCGTGTTAAATGCGCAGGCGTCAGTTATGGTTATTGGTCTGTTTGACGCCCTTTCGCCAAGGGCAAAATTCCGCGCGTTGGTTTGCAATAGCCCATTGTTACCTGATTTTTTCCGTCAGTCATAGAACCGAGCAAGACTAAATTTCTTCTTGCCCGGCACGGAACTGCCCTCGCGGCATGATGTTGATGGTTTCATGCAGTTCTGACCACACCAGCAATACTTCGCCATTTTTCAGCTGACGGCGCACATCTTCCACTTTTTGCTCCAGCGAGCGCTCGTGCTCACCGTAGTCCGTCCCTTCTCGCAGCACAAAGGACTCGATCAGGCTATTAAGGGTCTCAGTTTCCAGTTCTTTCCAGGGGATAATCACGAGGTTGTTTCCAGATAAGGGGCAAGCCAGGATGGAATACGGTATTCCAGCCACATATGGGGTTTGTTCAACGTGCCGCCGACAAAGCCGACGTGGCCGCCAAACTCGGTCAACTGGTATTCGATATTGTGTGGCAGTGTGGCCACGTCGGGGATCACCTCGGCGGTCATAAAGGGATCGTCTTTGGCATGGATGATCAGCAGCGGTGTTTGGATCGCCGGCAGCAGCGGTAAGGCACTGCAACGACGGTAATAGTCAGTGGCGTCGTTGAAACCATGGATGCGTGACGTAATGGCATCGTCAAAGTCACGGATGCGGCGCAACGCATTAAGCTGCGTCAGCTTAAGCGGCAGGGTGTCTGGGTAGTGCAATAATTTACGGGTGGCATTCTGTTTCAATTGCCCGAGCAAGTATCGCTGGTAAACCCGTGAGAAGCCTTGGTCCATTCGCCATGAACAAGGTTCCAACATCAGCGGCGCAGATACCACGACGGCAGCGTGCAGCAAACTCTTGTTTCCTTGCTGGGACAGATAGCAGGCCAACATGTTGCCGCCGAGCGAGACGCCCACCGCGGCGGTTGGTACTTCTCCGTAGGTGGTTCGTAGCCACTGCAGGAAGAAGCGTGCATCCTCCGTTTCGCCGGAATGATAAATACGTGATTTACGGTTGGGGACGCCGCTACAGCCGCGAAAATGCATCACCACGCCGAGCCACCCTTTTTCGCGCCAGGCGCTGAGCTGACCGTGGGCATAGGGGCTATAGAAACTCCCTTCCAGCCCGTGAAACAGGACCACGCGTGGCTTGTGGCTGGCCAGGGCGGGATCTTCGCTCCAGGCAAGATCGACAAAATCACCGTCGGGCAATTCCAGCCTTTGCCAGTGCGGTTTTAGCTGCACGCGGCGGCGCACCAACCGTGGCAACAGTGTCTGTAAATGTGGATTACTGGCCCCGGTCAAAGGGCGAAAGGATTCATGCATAACGTGAATAAAAATCTTTTTGGCGGCTATTGTGAGATTAATAGTGCGCTGTTAGCTTCACTACCTGAGTTAACAATAATACTGCAAAAAATCCCCCTGGGTGAGGAGCACCCACCTCATGGAACCGAGTTTATTTCTTTCGATGTTAGGCTTCTTGTGGGTTGCTGCGATCACGCCTGGCCCAAACAATATGTTACTGACAACTTCCGGCGCCAACTTTGGTTTTATGCGCTCACTGCTGCTGATGATTGGCATCATGTTGGGCATGCAAAGTATTTTGCTGCTGGTGGCGTTCGGCGTGGGTAGCCTGATACTGGTTTACCCCGCATTGCACCTGGTGCTGAAAATTCTCGGCAGCCTGTACCTGCTGTGGCTGGCGTGGAAAGTGGCGACGGCAGCCTATGAAAAACTGGAAACCGATGTGGCGCCACCCAAACCGATACGTCTGTACCAGGGCTGGCTGTTGCAGTTCCTTAACCCCAAGGCCTGGTTGATGGCATTGGGGGCGGTGGCAAGCTTCAGCCTGGCGGGCGATAAATACAATACGTCGATTCTGGCAATCTCGCTGGGCATTTTGGTGGTGAATATCGTCGCCGGGGTGATTTGGCTGGGATTTGGTACGGTGATTGGTCGCCTGTTGCGCAGCAAAAAGGCCTGGATCATCTTTAATGTTTCTATGGGGCTGCTGACGGCGGCCTGTGTGTTACTCATCTGGCATTAAGGAATTGCAGATGGCAGAAAATTACTTCCACGTGGCGGCTTTTACCGGCGAAGGGTTCCGTGGCAACCCTGCCGGCGTCTGCCTGCTGAAGCATCCATTGTCGGCCGCAGAGATGCAGGCTATCGCCAATGAACTAAGTCTGCCGGAGACCAGTTTTGTCTGGGACGATGGCGATATGTCGGCTATTCGCTGGTTTACACCTCAGCGCGAGGTCGATCTGTGTGGCCATGGCACGTTAGCGGCGGCGCACGTGATATTCAGTGCGGTAAACCCGGCGTTGCAAGATATTCGGTTCCGCTCGGCAAGCGGCGACCTGTACGTTAAGCGTGATGTCGAGGATGGTGAACGTTTGATTTTGGACTTCCCGTCTCGGCCACCGCAGAAGATCGAAGAGCCTGCCGGGTTGGCGGCGCTATTGGGGATCCCTGTGCAGGAAGTGTGGCAGGCCAATGCGCTGCTGGTGGTGCTGGAAAATGAAGCGCAGGTACGGGCAGTACACCCCGATGTCCCGGCATTAATTGCCCTGACCGGCCGTGCGGTGATCGTCAGTGCTCCGGGCGAAACGGTAGACTTTGTCTCCCGCTATTTCACCCTCGACGGCGGCGAAGACCCGGTAACCGGCTCAGCACACTGCACGTTGATGCCGTATTGGACCGCTCGTCTGGGGCGTCATCAACTGCGCGCACGCCAGGTTTCAGTGCGCGGTGGTGAATTGTTCTGCGAACTGAAGGGGGCTCGCACCTTGATTGGTGGTTACGCCCGGGTTTTCCTGCGTGGGGAGCTGTTGGCGTGATGATGATTTCCTGTAATTCATATTCTCTAGGGTAATAACGAAGTTTTTTTTATTCTTTTATAGCTCGTCACCGCTCAGATAAAACTGTCAGCAACTGAACAGACTTTTATCATTGGAGCGGACCATGGCGAGCAAACTCTTTTCATTACGCAGCGCGGCACTTCTGGTGTTGTCACTCAGTACGGCCAGCGCCTACGCAGTGGACGTGACCGTGGCGTACCAAACGTCGGCGGAACCTGCCAAGGTAGCGCAGGCGGAAAATAGCTTCGCTAAACAGTCCGGTGCCACCGTTGACTGGCGTAAGTTTGACAGCGGCTCAAGCGTGTTGCGTGCGCTAGCCTCCGGCGACGTGCAGATCGGTAATATCGGCTCCAGTCCACTGGCAGTAGCCGCCAGCCAGAAACTCCCTATCGAAGTGTTCTTGATCGCCTCACAACTTGGCAGCTCCGAGGCCCTGGTGGTGAAGAAGACGATTAAAAGTCCACAGGACTTGATCGGCAAACGCATCGCTGTGCCCTTTATCTCTACCACCCATTACAGCCTGCTAGCCTCGTTGAAGCACTGGGGTATCAAACCTGAGCAGGTCAACATTCTTAATTTACAACCCCCGGCCATTGCCGCTGCCTGGCAACGCGGTGATATCGACGGGGCCTATGTCTGGGCACCGGTGGTCAATGAGTTGGCCAAACAAGGCAAGGTGCTGACGGATTCTGCCGAGGTCGGACAGTGGGGGGCTCCGACCCTTGATGTCTGGGTGGTGCGTAAAGACTTTGCAGAAAAACATCCTGAAGTGGTAACGGCCTTTGCTGCCAGTGCGCTGAATGCCCAAAAAGCCTATCTGGCGCAGCCGGATCAGTGGCTGAAGGACAAAGGAAATCTCAGCACGCTGGCCCGTCTAAGCGGTGTGCCGGAAGAGCAGATACCGGTCTTGGTGAAGGGCAATACCTACCTGCCGGTTGCGGAGCAGATCACCCAGTTGGGTCAGCCGGTGGACAAGGCTATTCACGATACGGCGGAATTCCTCAAACAACAGGGCAAAATTCCACAGGTCGACAGTGATTACAGTGCCTATGTCACCGATCGTTTTGTAAAACAGGTGCAGGCTGCGCCGCAGTCGTAAGGGAGCAGAATGCTAAACGTTAATCACCTTTCAGCAGAATATCAGGGGCGTCCAGCGCTACGCGACGTCTCGTTCCAAATTGCCGCAGGGCAACTGGTGGTGGTGCTTGGCCCCTCGGGCTGCGGCAAAACCACGCTGCTGAATTTGATCGCCGGGTTTATTGAGCCTTCAGCTGGCAGCATCACGCTGGATGGAACGACCGTGAATGGCCCTGGCGCCGAGCGGGGCGTGGTGTTCCAGCATGAGGGTTTACTGCCGTGGCGCAATGTGGTGGATAACGTTGAGTTTGGCCTGCAGCTGGCCGGCGTTGGCAAACAACAGCGTCGCCAGGTGGCGCAGCAGATGTTACAGCACGTCGGCTTGGCGGGTTACGAACAGCATTTCATCTGGCAGCTTTCCGGTGGCATGCGGCAGCGGGTGGGTATTGCACGTGCGCTGGCAGCCGATCCTCGCCTGCTATTGCTGGATGAGCCGTTCGGCGCGCTGGATGCTTTTACCCGTGAGCAAATGCAGGAGCTGTTACTGACCATTTGGCGTGATACCGGCAAGCAGGTGCTTCTGATCACCCATGATATTGAAGAGGCGGTGTTCCTTGCTAGCGAGCTGTTGCTGTTGTCGCCGGGGCCGGGCCAGGTGGTGGAACGTTTGTCGCTGAACTTCGGCCAGCGTTATGCCGACGGCGAGGCTTGCCGTTCAATCAAATCCGATCCCGAATTTATCGCGCAGCGCGAATATGTGCTGGGCAAAGTATTCCAACAGCGCGAGGCCTTGCTATGAGTCTGCATTCCGCTCTCAAAGAGGTTGCTCAGCCGCAGGTGGTTGTGCGTCGTCGGTTTAGCGTACCGCGTAATGTCTGGCTAAGCAGTGCGACCTTGTTGTTGGTATTGGCCGCCTGGTGGGGTGTCACGGCGCTGAACCTGATTAGCCCATTATTTTTGCCTGCTCCGCAGCAGGTATTGCATCAGCTCATCACGATTGCCAGCCCGCAGGGCTTTATGGATGCCACGCTGTGGCAACACTTGGCCGCCAGCCTGGGGCGCATTCTGGTAGCGCTGCTGGCCGCGGTGATTATCGGGGTCCCGGTGGGGATCGCGATGGGATTGAATGAGACGGTGCGTGGCATTCTGGATCCGCTGATTGAAATTTATCGGCCGGTGCCGCCATTGGCCTATTTACCCCTGATGGTGATTTGGTTCGGCATCGGCGAAACTTCAAAGATATTACTGATTTATCTGGCGATTTTCGCCCCGGTAACATTGTCGGCCGTCGCTGGCGTGCGCAGTGTGGCTCAGGTTCGTGTGCGGGCTGCCCAAGCCTTGGGCGCCAGCCGCTGGCAGGTGCTGCGTTTTGTGGTGTTGCCGAGCGCACTGCCTGAGATTTTGACCGGCATCCGTATTGGGCTCGGGGTCGGTTGGTCGACGTTGGTGGCCGCGGAGTTGATTGCCGCCACTCGCGGCCTCGGATTTATGGTGCAATCCGCCGGTGAGTTTCTGGCTACCGATGTGGTGCTGGCTGGCATTGGCGTGATTGCGATTATTGCATTTGGGTTGGAGCTGGGGCTGCGCGCCTTGCAGCGCCGATTGACCCCGTGGCATGGAGTACAACAATGAACGAACGTTTGAATATCATCCCGTTGGGCCCCTATATCGGTGCGCTGGTGGAAAACGTTGAGCTGGCAAGACCCTTGGGCGACGGCCAATTCGAGCAGCTTTACCATGCCTTGCTGAAACACCAAGTGCTGTTTTTGCGTAATCAGCCAATTACACCCTTGCAGCAGCGTAATTTAGCCGGTCGCTTCGGTGATCTGCACATCCACCCGGTCTACCCGCAGGCCGCCGATGTGAAAGAGATCATCGTGCTGGATACCCATGATAATAATCCGCCGGATAATGATAACTGGCATACCGACGTGACCTTTATCGAAAACCCGCCGCTGGGGGCAATTTTGGCGGCGAAAACGCTGCCTTCTGCCGGTGGTGACACGCTGTGGGCCAGCGGTATTGCGGCTTATGACGCGTTGTCTGAACCGTTCAGGCAATTGTTGGCGGGGTTGAGGGCGGAACATGATTTTACCAAGTCATTCCCGGAGCATAAGCATCGTGGTAGCGAAGAGGAACACCAGCGCTGGCAGTTGGCGGTGCAGAAAAATCCCCCTTTGTTGCATCCGGTGGTGCGGACCCATCCCGTGAGTGGTCGTCAGGCGCTGTTCGTCAATGAAGGCTTTACCACAAGGATTGTTGATTTGGCACCAAAGGAAAGCGATGCACTGCTGAATTTCCTGTTTGCGCATATTACCAAACCGGAATTCCAGGTGCGTTGGCGCTGGCAGGAAAATGACATTGCCATTTGGGATAACCGCGTGACGCAGCATTACGCCAACGCGGATTATCTGCCGCAGCGGCGCATCATGCACCGCGCGACCATTCTGGGGGACAAACCTTTTTATCGCGCGTAAGAATGTCTGCACGGCGCAGCGGCGGTGTGAGCTCGCCCCCGCACAGGCATTCTCCGATAACGATAGCGGCCTTGAATGTTAAGATTCAAATTCCTGGGCCAGGCTTTCCAACTGCTCTTGCGCATCCAGCCAGGTCATTTCCGTCTCTTCCAGTGCGGATTTGGTCTGGCTTTGTTTTTGCAGGCATTCAGTCAGCTCAGCTTTACGGCTGATGTCGTACAGTGCCGAGTCCGCCAGTTTCTCTTCTATCGCCGTCAGTTCGGCACCCAGTTTTTCCATCTGCAGTTCCAACTTGGCGATCTGCTTGCGCAGCGGCTGGGTTTGGGTGCGGAATTCGGCCTCGCGGCGTTTCTGATCTTTACGTGCCTGTGCGCTGTTGGCGTTGTTTTCTTTGTCTGGCGCATCTTGCTGGTTTTCCTGCCGTTGCAGGTCGCTCAGCCATTGCTGATAGTCGTCAAGATCGCCTTCGAACACCTCGACCTGGCCATCATGCACCAGATAGAGATCGTCTGTGGTGGAGCGCAACAGGTGACGGTCGTGCGATACCACAACCAACGCGCCTTCGAAGTCGATTAACGCTTCGGTGAGCGCCTGGCGCATGTCCAGGTCCAAGTGGTTAGTGGGTTCATCGAGCAGCAGCAGGTTAGGGCGCTGCCAGACAATCAAGGCCAGTACCAGTCGTGCCTTTTCGCCGCCGGAGAAGCGCTCGGTGACCTCGGTGACCTTATCGCCCTGGAAACCAAAACCGCCCAGATAGTCGCGCAGTTGTTGTTCCAGCACTCGGGGTGCTATACGGCTCAGATGTTGCAAGGGGGATTCGTCGGCGCGCAAAAACTCCAACTGATGCTGGGCGAAGTAACCCAGCTTGATGCCCTTCGCCAGACCAATCTCACCGCTCAGTGGCTCCAGCGAGCCGGCCAGCATTTTGATCAGCGTGGATTTACCTGCCCCATTGCGGCCCAGCAGGCCGATACGCGAGCCGGGTACCAGGTTCAGCTTGATCGATTTCAGGATCACTTTGTCGCCGTAACCCGCGCTGACCTTTTCCATACGTAGCAAAGGGTTTGGCAGGCTTTCTGGCTGACGGAAGCTGAAACTGAACGGGTTATCGACGTGGGCCGGCGCAATCAGCTCCATACGTTCGAGCATTTTGATACGGCTCTGCGCCTGCTTGGCTTTGGTCGCCTGTGCCCGGAAGCGATCAATGTAACTTTGCAGATGCGCCACTTTCTCCTGCTGGGTCTGGTACAGCGCTTGTTGCTGTGCCAATTTGGTCGAGCGTTGGCGTTCGAATGAGGAGTAATTGCCGGTATATTCGTTGATGGTTTCTTGCTCAATGTGCAGGATTTTATCGACGATAGGATCAAGGAAGTCACGGTCATGCGAAATCAGCACCAGCGTACCTTGATAACCCTTCAACCAGCGTTCCAGCCAGATCACCGCATCCAGATCCAAGTGGTTAGTCGGTTCATCGAGCAGCAGTAAGTCTGAGCGACAGACCAGCGCCTGCGCCAGGTTCAAACGCATGCGCCAGCCGCCTGAGAAGGCGCGAACCGGATTGAGTAACTGCTCGTTGGAAAAGCCCAGGCCATGCAGCAGGCTGGCGGCGCGTGAGCGAATGGTCCAGGCGTCGAGTGCGTCAAGTTTACCGTGCAGTGTGGCGATGGCGTGGCCGTCGTTTTTTTCGTTTGCCAACTGCAATTCGGCTTCAAGTTGGCGGAACTCACGGTCGCCGTCGATCACATACTCAAGCGCCGGTACATCCAGCGCAGGGGTTTCCTGATTTACCCAGGCCAAAGCCCAGTTACTTGGGAAGGTGTAGCTGCCGCCGTCTGCGGTCATTTCGCCTTTCAGCAATGACAGCAGCGTTGATTTTCCGCAGCCGTTTTTTCCCACCAGACCGACCTTCTGACCTGGATTAACCGTCGCCGTGGCGTTGTCCAACAGGACGCGGGTGCCGCGTCGGATTTGTAGCGAGGAGAATACAATCATAAAGCGCCGTATGTTCAGAGTATGTTAAATTGAGGTGATTCTAAATTAACAGGCCTTATATGCCCTATGAATTTCACGTTGCAGCCAGGCGACAAGGGCGTTTATCCCAGGAGCTACTAAGGTAAGTGGCTGGGGTTAACGCACGCAGGTAGCACCGCTGCAGTTTGAAAAGCGACGGGTATGCTGTCCTATTATTAGTCTTTGCGGACCATGGTAACGGAAAACCGCTACTCTGACGACGCTTTGGAGGGGAATGATGTCACAGCCGCCGAAGGTCTTGCTGCTGTATGCCCATCCGGAATCCCAGGACTCGGTAGCGAATCGGGTTTTGCTTCGACCGGCGCAGCAGTTGGAACATGTCACCGTGCACGATTTATACGCGCACTATCCTGATTTTTTTATTGATATTCACCACGAACAACAATTGCTGCGTGAACACCAGGTCATTGTTTTTCAACATCCTCTCTATACCTACAGTTGCCCGGCCCTGCTGAAAGAATGGTTGGATCGCGTGCTGTCGCGCGGCTTTGCCAGCGGTATCGGTGGCAATGCGCTGACGGGAAAGTATTGGCGTTCGGTGATCACCACCGGTGAGCCTGAGGGTGCCTACCGTACTGGCGGCTATAACCGTTATCCGATGGAAGATATTTTGCGGCCATTCGAACTGACCGCCGCCATGTGCCACATGCACTGGATGACGCCGATGCTGGTGTACTGGGCACGCAGGCAGAAACCAGAGGTGCTGGAAAGCCATGCTGCCGCGTACGGTGACTGGTTGCGTCATCCGCTGCCACAGGGAGGGAGATGAACATGGAAGGCTCCGCCTTATTGACCGCAATTTTACTGTTTCTGTTCGCCGCGGTGGTTACGGTACCGATCGCCCGCCGGTTAGGGATTGGCGCCGTATTGGGCTACCTGATCGCCGGCATTGCCATCGGCCCCTGGGGGCTGGGCTTCATTCGCGACGTTGACGAGATCCTGCACTTTTCCGAGTTGGGTGTGGTGTTCCTGATGTTTATCATCGGGCTGGAACTGAACCCGAGCAAGCTGTGGGAGCTGCGGCGTTCCATTTTTGGTGTCGGCGCGGGACAAGTGCTGATTACCGCCGCTGTACTGGGAGCGTTGCTCTACCTTACCCATTTCGCTTGGCAGGCTGCTGTGATTGGGGGCATAGGACTGGCGATGTCTTCAACGGCCATGGCGCTGCAATTAATGCGCGAAAAAGGTATGAACCGCAATGAGGGCGGGCAACTGGGATTCTCGGTGTTGTTGTTCCAGGATATGGCGGTGATCCCGGCGCTGGCCCTGATCCCGATTTTGGCCGGTGCCGGTGGTAGCAGTGACGATTGGGCACAAATTGCACTCAAGGTTGCGGCGTTCGGCGGCATGCTGATCGGTGGGCGTTTCCTGCTGCGGCCACTGTTCCGCTACATCGCTTCTTCTGGAGTGCGTGAGATCTTTACTGCCGCCGCATTGTTGGTGGTGCTCGGGGCCGCGTTGTTTATGGATGCGCTTGGCCTGTCGATGGCGCTTGGCACCTTTATCGCGGGTGTGCTGCTGGCGGAAAGTGAATATCGCCATGAGTTGGAAATCGCCATCGAGCCGTTCAAAGGGCTGTTACTGGGGCTGTTTTTTATCTCGGTGGGCATGGCGTTAAATATCGGCGTACTCTATACCCATTTGGTCGAAGTGTTGCTCGGTGTTGTGGTGCTGGTGACGATCAAGTCAGGCGTGCTTTATACACTGTCGCGTATTTTTGGGCTGCGCAGTTCCGTGCGTTTGCAGTTTGCCGGCGTGCTTAGCCAAGGTGGGGAATTTGCCTTCGTGCTGTTTTCGGCCGCGGGTGCACAGAAGGTCTTGCAGCCCGATCAGCTTGCATTGCTGTTGGTGGTAGTAACGTTGTCGATGATGACTACGCCGTTACTGATGCAGATTATCGACCGTATTTTGGTACGCCGCTACAACGCCAAGGACGAAGACGAAGAGACGCCGTACGTGGAAGATGACGATCCGCAGGTGATTATCGTCGGCTTCGGGCGTTTTGGTCAGGTGATCGGCCGGCTGCTGATGGCCAATAAGATGCGTATTACCGTATTGGAACGGGACGTCAGCGCCGTCGGTGTGCTGCGTCGCTACGGTTATAAGGTGTATTACGGTGACGCCACCGAGCTGGAATTGCTGCGGGCAGCCGGGGCAGCGAAGGCCAAGTCGATTGTGATCACCTGTAATGAGCCGGAGGACACGATGGAAATTGTGCGCCTGTGTCAGCAGCATTTTCCCGAACTGAGCATTTTGGCGCGTGCACGTGGTCGCGTGGAGGCGCACGAATTATTGCAGGCGGGGGTCAAGCAGTTTACTCGTGAAACCTTCTCCAGTGCCTTGGAACTGGGGCGCAAAGCGCTAATGGAGCAGGGCATGCATCCGCATCAGGCCTATCGTGCTCAGCAACACTTCCGTCGGTTGGATATGCGGATGCTACGTGAGCTGATGCCACCACATCACGGCGATGTGGCGCAGATTTCCCGCGTGAAAGAAGCGCGGCGCGAGCTGGAAGAACTTTTCCACCGAGAAATGCAAAAAGAGAGTCGCCAGTTCGACGGCTGGGATGAATACGAATAATTTGGAGCACTGAGATGTCTGCAACACGCAAAAGATTTATTGCCGGAGCCGTTTGCCCAAGCTGCAAAGCCATGGATACGCTGGCCGTTTGGCGCGAAGACCAGGTTGAAGTGGTCGAGTGCGTTAAGTGTGGTCACCATCAGCGACAGACCGAAGAGCAGGTCGCAAAACACGTGAGGCCGCAGGAGCAGGTGATCGGTATTTTCCATCCTGAGTAGCGTTATCGGGCGCGTTTTTTTATGCTGGAGGGTACAGCGGGGCAGATTTCCGATACAATCTGTCCGGTTAAGGCGTAGCCCAAAGACAGTTGCGCCAAGTGTCTAACGGTAGGAGATATCATGAAAGTAGCAAAAGACTTGGTGGTCAGCCTGGCTTATCAAGTACGTACAGAAGACGGTGTGTTGGTTGATGAGTCTCCGGTGAGTGCGCCGCTGGACTATCTGCACGGGCATGGTTCTCTGATCGCAGGTCTGGAAAAAGCACTCGAAGGCCACGAAGCTGGCGATCGTTTTGACGTGAATGTTGGCGCTAACGATGCGTACGGCAACTACGACGAAAACCTGGTGCAGCGCGTGCCTAAAGACGTCTTTATGGGCGTTGACGAGTTGGAAGTTGGCATGCGTTTCCTGGCTGATACCGATCAGGGTCCAGTTCCAGTCGAAATCACCGAAGTGGACGGCGATCACGTCGTGGTTGACGGCAACCACATGCTGGCTGGCCAGAACCTGAACTTCAATGTAGAAGTTGTCGCGATTCGCGAAGCTACTGCTGAAGAACTGGCGCACGGTCACGTACACGGCGAGCACGATCATCACCACGAACACGGTGAAGGTTGCTGCGGCGGCCATGGCCACGATCACGACCATGACCACGCGCATGGCCAGGATCAGGCTAAGAAAGGCGGTTGCGGTAACGGCGGTTGCGGCTGCCACTAATCGCAGCGCAGTAACGGCAAAAAAAAGGCGGCCCTGGGGCTGCCTTTTTTATGGTCTGTCAATAATGTGGCGGCGGCGTTTCTTCCGACTGTGAGGCGATCATCGACGTTTGGGTCGAACGCAGTTTGTCGGTCAGAACGCGCAGGTGGTCCTGCAATTTCAGCATTTCAAGCTGGTGTTGTACCACCGTTTGGTTGAGTTCTTCGATGGTGACTTCCTGAAAGGCCTGGCGGCTTTCCAGCTCTTCAAGCCGCATTAACAGGCTTTGGGTATCGGCGTTGTGCATGATGCTACCTCTGACACGGTTTAATCCTGGATCTGACACTATGTTAACAGCTGCCGCTGGCTTTGCGCTGTGCTATTTCACCCGCTCCGTGAGGCAACTTCACGAAAGCGTGGCGGGCCTGTGTAAAGTGCTGAAAAATAGAGCGCTTGCTTTGACGGTATTTGTTACTGTTGTGCTGCGGGATGAAAGAAAAATCTGATTTATCATGCGGGTAGCACATTAAACGAAACTTCTGTTTAAAGCGGGAGTCACACTTTGACTCGATTGGTTACCTGTGTGACTGTTTTGTTTTCTTTCGGACAGCTATAGTAGCCCGGTTATCTTACTTAATGATTGTTTGGGGCACCGCTTCAGACACTGGAGAAATGGATGAAATCTTTGTTTAAAGTCACGCTTCTGGCAACCACCATGGCTTTTGCTCTGAATGCGACCCACGTCATGGCTGCGGATGCAGCTAAACCGGCAGAAGCGGCGAAACCTGCTGACGCGGCGCCAAGCACTGGCAAGTTCAAGAATGATGACGAACAAGCGGCTTACGCACTGGGTGCATCACTGGGTCGTTACATGGACAACTCACTGAAAGAACAAGAAAAGCTTGGCATTAAACTGGATAAAGACCAGTTGATCTCAGGCGTTCAAGACGCTTTTGCTAACAAGAGCAAACTGAACGACGCAGACATCGAAAAAACGCTGCAGAGCTTTGAAGCACGCGTGAAGGCTTCCGCCCAGGCGAAGATGGAGCAGGACGCGAAAGATAACGAAGCGAAAGGCACTAAGTATCGCGATACCTTCGCTAAAGAAAAAGGCGTGAAGAAAACTGAATCTGGCCTGCTGTATCAGGTAGAAAAACCAGGTGCCGGTGCTGCGCCTAAAGACAGCGATACCGTTGTGGTGAACTACAAAGGCACCCTGACCGACGGCACTGAGTTCGACAACTCATACACCCGTGGCGAGCCGCTGTCGTTCCGTTTGGACGGTGTGATCCCAGGTTGGACTGAAGGCCTGAAACACATCAAGAAAGGCGGCAAAATCAAGCTGGTTATCCCACCGGCACTGGCCTACGGTAAAACTGGCGTTCCGGGCATCCCGGCTAACTCCACCCTGGTATTCGACGTTGAGCTGCTGGACGTGAAAGCGGCACCAAAAGCAGACGCTAAGGCTGAGAAGCCCGCTGACGCAGCGGCTGATGCTAAAGTGCAATAAGCCTGTCTGAGTACCTCACCGCCGCGAATATTCTTCGCGGCGGCTTTATTTTAGCACACCCAATTACGTGCCACTTTCACGCCTTACCCACTGATCGCTTGACGCCTGCCGGGCATCGGGCTTAACGTCAATACCACGCGCAAACGCAAGGATTTTACTCTGGTTGTTTTGCTAGACTAATAATCCGGGCTTATAAGTCATGCGCCTGCCCCTTAGGGCGTGTATCTAAAACTGTTCCTGGTCGTTTCGGCCTGCGGACGTTCGTCGTGCTGTTTCAGACTGATATCAGCCAGCCCACCCTGTTTTATCACAAGGGTGCGCCGCCTGTGGAAAGCAGCCTGCACGAGCAGTTTTAGCTGCGCCCCCTGGCACAGGCGATCTTTGAGGGTGGTATTTTCGATGTCTAATTCGCTTTTATCCAGCGAAGCCAGCGAACTTGATTTGCTGAATGAACGTCCGTTTACTCAGACGGATCATGAAATTCTGAAGTCTTACGAAGCCGTTGTTGATGGCCTGGCGATGTTAATCGGCGGGCATTGCGAAATTGTGCTGCACGCACTGGAAGATTTGAAATGCTCTGCGGTGCGCATTGCTAACGGCGAACATACCGGTCGGCAAATCGGTTCGCCGATCACTGACCTGGCGCTGCGTATGCTGCACGACATGGCGGGTGACGATAGCAGCGTGTCGAAAGCCTATTTTACCCGCGCCAAGAGCGGCGTGCTGATGAAGTCGGTAACTATCGCCATTCGCAATCGCGAGCAGCGAGTGATTGGCTTGCTGTGCATTAACATGAACCTCGATGTTCCCTTCTCCCAGGTCATGCAGACCTTCATGCCACCGGAAACGCAAGATGTTGCCCCGTCGGTCAACTTTGCGTCCTCCGTTGACGACTTGGTGGCGCAAACGCTGGAGTTCACCATTGAAGAAGTGAATGCCGATCGCACTGTCTCCAACAACGCGAAAAATCGCCAGGTGGTACTGAACCTCTATGAGAAGGGTATTTTTGATATCAAGGATGCGATCAACCAGGTGGCGGATCGGCTGAATATCTCCAAACACACGGTGTACTTGTACATTCGCCAGTTCAAAAGCGGCGATCTGTTGGGAACCGAACGTTGATGCTGGATTACTGTCTTTTGGTCACTGGCCCGGCGTATGGCACCCAGCAGGCTAGCAGTGCCTATCAGTTTGCACTTGCCCTTTTAGCTAAAGGGCACCGCCTTTCCAGCGTGTTTTTTTACCGTGAAGGCGTATTGAACGCCAATCAACTGACGGCACCGGCCGGTGATGAGTTCGATTTGGTACGGTGCTGGACGCAACTGGCGCAACAGCACGGTATTGCGCTCAATGTCTGTGTGGCAGCCGCGCTGCGACGTGGAGTGACCGACGAGCAAGAGGCTGCGCAGCAAGGGCTGGCTACCGCTAATCTTCAGCCGGGTTTCATCCTCAGCGGGCTGGGGTCATTGGCGGAGGCTTCGCTGAGCTGTGACCGCTTGGTGCAGTTCTGAGAGAGTTTATGAAACGAGTCGCTTTTGTTTTTACCCAGAGTCCTCATGGTAGTGCCGGTGGCAGGGAAGGGCTGGATGCATTGCTGGCCACGTCTGCGTTGAGCGAAGAGGTGGGTGTGTTTTTTATTGGCGACGGCGTACTGCAGCTTTTGCCAGGGCAGCAGCCGGAAAAAATTCTGGCGCGTAATTACATTGCGACCTTCGGCGTGTTGCCGTTGTATGACGTTGAGCAATGCTATCTGTGCCAGGCATCCTTACAGGAACGCGGTTTGGGTCAGGTGACCGACTGGGTATTGGATGCTGAAATACTGCCACCGGATGCGTTGCGCCTGCAGTTGGCCAGCTATGACGTGGTGATGACTTTTTAGGAAATCCTGATGCTGTATACCCTTAGCCGTTCCCCCACACAATGTGATTTGCCAGCATTGCTGCGCTTAACTGCCCCAGGTGATGACTTGCTGTTGTTGCAAGATGGCGTGCTGGCTGGCTTGGCTGGCAGCGCGCACCTTGAATTGCTACTCAGCGCCCCCATATCCCTTTATGCGCTGCAGAACGACCTGGAAGCCAGAGGATTGGTTGGTCATTTTTCGCACAATATTACTGTTGTCGGCTATAATCATTTCGTCGAATTAACCGAAAAACACCGCAGCCAAATGGCTTGGTGATGAGAGTAATGTTGTATATTTCTTGACACCTCAACTGCTCAGCCATAAAATTCTGCGTCCCGTACTTTGCCAGTAGTGCATACGGGGGGATTTATCACATGTTTACGAAGCAACAAACGAAGCAAAAACCAGGAGCTTTTTAATGGCAACAATTAATCAGCTGGTACGCAAACCACGCTCTGTGAAGGCTGCTAAAAGCAACGTTCCAGCGCTGGAAGCCTGCCCGCAGAAACGTGGCGTATGTACTCGCGTATATACCACCACTCCTAAGAAACCAAACTCCGCACTGCGTAAAGTATG
The DNA here is from genome assembly GCF_058190535.1 of Serratia sp. CoH_134_PS_4. Classification (NCBI taxonomy): domain Bacteria; kingdom Pseudomonadati; phylum Pseudomonadota; class Gammaproteobacteria; order Enterobacterales; family Yersiniaceae; genus Serratia; species Serratia sp. CoH_134_PS_4. The sequence continues at coordinate 29,971 of NZ_JBXWKI010000009.1, read as the reverse complement.
CCGTGTGCGTTTGACTAACGGTTTTGAAGTTACCTCCTACATCGGCGGTGAAGGTCATAACCTGCAGGAACACTCCGTGATCCTGATCCGTGGCGGTCGTGTAAAAGACTTGCCAGGTGTGCGTTACCACACCGTTCGTGGTGCACTTGACTGCTCCGGCGTTAAAGACCGTAAGCAAGCTCGTTCCAAGTACGGCGTGAAGAAGCCAAAGGCTTAATGGTTCTCCGTTAAGTAAGGCCAAACATTTTCACTTTAATGTCAAAATAAACTCGTAGAGTTTTGGACAATCCTGAATTAACAACGGAGTATTTCCATGCCACGTCGTCGCGTAATCGGCCAACGTAAAATCCTTCCAGATCCTAAGTTCGGATCCGAACTGTTGGCCAAATTTGTAAATATCCTGATGGTAGATGGTAAAAAATCTACTGCAGAAGCAATCGTCTATACCGCGCTGGAGACCCTGGCTCAGCGTTCTGGTAAAGATCACCTGGAAGCTTTCGAAGTAGCTCTCGACAACGTACGCCCGACTGTAGAAGTTAAGTCTCGCCGCGTTGGTGGTTCTACTTATCAGGTACCAGTTGAAGTTCGCCCGGTCCGTCGTAATGCTCTGGCAATGCGTTGGATCGTTGATGCTGCTCGTAAACGCGGTGATAAATCCATGGCTTTGCGCTTGGCGAACGAGCTTTCTGACGCAGTTGAGAACAAAGGTTCTGCTGTTAAGAAACGTGAAGACGTTCACCGTATGGCCGAAGCTAACAAGGCGTTCGCCCACTACCGCTGGTAATTGCCACGCAGTAGTTATGCTAACCAAGCGGGCGCTTCAAGAAGCCAACCCGCTTGGGTTAACTGAACTTGAACGCCTAAGGCAATAGAGGAATCAAATGGCTCGTACAACACCCATTGAGCGCTATCGTAACATCGGTATCAGCGCCCACATCGACGCCGGTAAAACGACCACTACCGAACGTATTCTGTTCTACACCGGTGTAAACCACAAAATCGGTGAAGTTCATGATGGCGCAGCCACCATGGACTGGATGGAACAGGAGCAGGAGCGTGGTATTACCATCACTTCTGCAGCGACTACTGCTTTCTGGTCTGGTATGGCCAAGCAGTTCGAGCCGCACCGCGTAAACATCATCGACACCCCAGGGCACGTTGACTTCACCATCGAAGTAGAACGTTCTATGCGTGTTCTTGATGGTGCGGTAATGGTTTACTGTGCTGTTGGTGGTGTTCAGCCGCAGTCTGAAACCGTATGGCGTCAGGCTAACAAATACAAAGTTCCACGCATCGCGTTCGTTAACAAAATGGACCGCATGGGTGCTAACTTCCTGAAAGTTGTTGGTCAGATCAAATCTCGTCTGGGCGCGAATCCAGTTCCATTGCAACTGGCTATCGGCGCGGAAGAGAAATTCACCGGTGTTGTTGACCTGGTGAAAATGAAAGCTATCAACTGGAACGAAGCTGATGCTGGCGTGACCTTCGAATACGAAGAGATCCCTGCAGACATGCAAGAACTGGCTGCTGAATGGCACCAGAACCTGGTTGAATCTGCAGCGGAAGCTTCAGATGAGCTGATGGACAAATACTTGGGCGGCGATGAGCTGACCGAGGAAGAAATCAAGAAAGCTCTGCGTCAGCGCGTGCTGAACAACGAAATCATCCTGGTGACTTGTGGTTCTGCATTTAAGAACAAAGGCGTACAGGCGATGCTGGATGCGGTAATTGATTACCTGCCAGCTCCTACTGACGTTGCTGCAATCAACGGTATGCTGGATGACGGTAAAGATACTCCAGCTGTTCGTCACTCTACCGATGATGAGCCGTTCGCGGCGCTGGCGTTCAAAATCGCTACCGACCCGTTCGTAGGTAACTTGACCTTCTTCCGTGTGTACTCAGGTGTGGTTAACTCCGGTGACACCGTACTGAACTCCGTGAAGGCGGATCGCGAGCGTCTGGGCCGTATCGTTCAGATGCATGCGAACAAACGTGAAGAGATCAAAGAAGTTCGCGCAGGCGACATTGCTGCGGCAATCGGCCTGAAGAACGTGACTACCGGTGACACTCTGTGTGATCCAGACAATGTGATCATTCTGGAGCGTATGGAATTCCCTGAGCCGGTAATTTCTATCGCGGTAGAACCAAAAACCAAAGCTGACCAAGAAAAAATGGGTCTGGCTCTGGGTCGTCTGGCTAAAGAAGATCCATCATTCCGCGTTTGGACTGACGAAGAAACTAACCAGACTATCATCGCAGGTATGGGTGAGCTGCACCTCGACATCATCGTTGACCGCATGAAGCGTGAATTCAACGTTGAAGCGAACGTCGGTAAACCACAGGTTGCTTACCGTGAAGCGATTCGCGCGAAAGTTACCGATATCGAAGGTAAGCACGCCAAGCAGTCTGGTGGTCGTGGTCAGTACGGTCATGTTGTTATCGACATGTACCCACTGGAGCCGGGCTCAAACCCGAAAGGCTACGAGTTCATCAATGACATTAAAGGCGGTGTGATCCCAACGGAATACATCCCTGCCGTTGATAAAGGCCTCCAGGAGCAGCTTAAGTCTGGTCCACTGGCCGGTTATCCGGTAGTTGATCTCGGTGTGCGTCTGCATTTCGGTTCTTACCATGATGTTGACTCCTCCGAATTGGCGTTTAAACTGGCCGCGTCTATCGCCTTTAAAGATGGCTTTAAAAAAGCGAAACCTGTTTTGCTTGAGCCAATCATGAAGGTTGAAGTTGAAACGCCGGAAGAGAACACTGGTGACGTCATCGGTGACCTTAGCCGTCGTCGTGGTCAACTGAAAGGTCAGGAATCTAACGCTACTGGCGTTCAGATTCACGCTGAAGTTCCGTTGTCCGAGATGTTCGGATACGCGACACAACTGCGTTCTCTGACCAAAGGCCGTGCTTCTTACTCCATGGAGTTCCTGAAGTACGATGATGCGCCGAACAACGTCGCTCAGGCCGTTATTGAAGCCCGTGGTAAATAAGCTTTCGGGTTTAACACATTGATCAGTGCTCTCTCCATGAGGGGAGAGCATAAGAGTAAGGAATATAGCCGTGTCTAAAGAAAAATTTGAACGTTCCAAACCGCACGTTAACGTTGGTACTATCGGCCACGTTGACCACGGTAAAACTACCCTGACTGCAGCAATCACCACCGTTCTGGCTAAAACCTACGGCGGTTCTGCACGTGCTTTCGACCAGATCGATAACGCGCCAGAAGAAAAAGCTCGTGGTATCACCATCAACACTTCTCACGTTGAATATGACACCCCGACTCGTCACTACGCGCACGTTGACTGCCCAGGGCACGCCGACTACGTTAAAAACATGATCACCGGTGCTGCTCAGATGGACGGCGCTATCCTGGTTGTTGCTGCGACTGATGGCCCAATGCCACAGACCCGTGAGCACATCCTGCTGGGTCGTCAGGTTGGCGTTCCTTTCATCATCGTATTCATGAACAAATGCGACATGGTTGATGATGAAGAGCTGCTGGAACTGGTAGAAATGGAAGTTCGTGAACTTCTGTCTGCTTATGACTTCCCTGGTGATGACCTGCCAGTTGTTCGTGGTTCAGCGCTGAAAGCACTGGAAGGCGAAGCTGAGTGGGAAGCTAAAATCATCGAGCTGGCTGGCTACCTGGATTCTTACATCCCAGAACCAGAGCGTGCTATCGACAAGCCGTTCCTGCTGCCAATCGAAGACGTATTCTCCATCTCCGGTCGTGGTACCGTTGTTACCGGTCGTGTTGAGCGCGGTATCGTTAAAGTTGGCGAAGAAGTTGAAATCGTTGGTATCAAAGACACCGTTAAGTCTACCTGTACTGGCGTTGAAATGTTCCGCAAATTGCTGGACGAAGGCCGTGCTGGTGAGAACGTAGGTGTTCTGCTGCGTGGTATCAAGCGTGAAGATATCGAACGTGGTCAGGTACTGGCTAAACCAGGTTCAATCAAGCCACACACCAAATTCGACTCAGAAGTGTACATCCTGAGCAAAGAAGAAGGTGGTCGTCACACGCCATTCTTCAAAGGCTACCGTCCACAGTTCTACTTCCGTACAACTGACGTGACCGGTACCATCGAACTGCCAGAAGGCGTTGAGATGGTAATGCCAGGCGACAACGTGAACATGGTTGTAACCCTGATTCACCCAATCGCGATGGACGACGGTCTGCGTTTCGCAATCCGTGAAGGCGGCCGTACTGTAGGCGCTGGTGTTGTTGCTAAAGTTATCGCTTAATCGCGTATAATTTTTCGACACAAAAAAGAGGGCACTTCGGTGCCCTTTTTTTATGCAATCTGGTCAAATGTTAATTGAAATAAAAAGCATTCCTATTTAGACTTACGGCATTGGTTAAGAAGTGAGTCTCTCTATGTATGTATGCTTGTGTAATGCCGTGACTGACAAAGCGATTCGTAAGGCCGTGCGTCAGCACAACCCGCATACCATGAAACAATTGCGTGAACTTGTGCCAATTGGTACCGATTGCGGAAAGTGCATTCGTCAGGCAAGACAGATTATGGTGGAGGAAAGCGGAACCATTATTCCTATGCACGAAGTTGCCTAACTAAAGGTAAGGTTATTTTTTGACTCTTGGCTTACAGCTTCTACACTTTTAGAACTGGCCAGGAGGAGTTACCTATGAAAGGCGATAAAAAGATCATTGCTCACCTCAACAAACTGCTCGGTAACGAGCTGGTTGCCATCAATCAATATTTCCTGCACGCCCGAATGTTCAAGAATTGGGGATTAACACGCCTCAATGATAAGGAATACCACGAGTCGATTGACGAAATGAAGCATGCCGATCGCTATATCGAACGGATTCTGTTTCTGGAAGGTATCCCGAATTTGCAGGATCTCGGCAAGCTGAACATTGGCGAAGACATTGAAGAGATGCTGCGTTCCGATCTGGCGCTGGAGCTGGCGGGTGCCAAGAACCTGCGCGAAGGCATCGCCTACGCCGATTCTATCCATGACTATGTCAGCCGCGATCTGATGATAGAGATCTTGGCCGATGAAGAAGAGCATATCGACTGGCTGGAGACCGAACTGGATTTGATTGCTCGTCTGGGGATCCAGAACTACGCGCAAGCTCAGCTTTAGGAATATAAATACCGTTTCCCCCACTCAACGACGATGCTCCCCGGCCGGCATGTGTTTTCTCCAGTAGGGCGGGGGAGCGCCGGCAACGCAGTATTGTAGCCCCCCCGCATACATCGATCTCTGTTCCGCACTTCGTCACGTAAAATGCCCGCCTGTAAAAGATGCCGATATCCTGAGCATATTTCCATCTGTGTCTTGCTTCTCGCTCTGTTTTGCGTATAATGCGCGGGCTTACCTAATCTTGGTAAGCCTGATTTTAGCGAATCAGTCGATTGGCAGGTACGTTTTGCCCTTCGAACAATACTCCCGATATGGGGGTTATATGTTGACGATTACACTCCCCCATCAATCGAAATGGGTGTGAGGAGTAATTATTTACGTTTATAAATAATTGGAGCTCTGGTCTCATGCAGAACCAAAGAATCCGTATCCGCCTGAAAGCGTTTGATCATCGTCTTATCGATCAATCAACCGCGGAAATCGTCGAGACTGCAAAGCGCACTGGTGCGCAAGTCCGTGGTCCGATCCCGCTGCCAACTCGCAAAGAGCGCTTTACCGTTCTGATCTCTCCGCACGTTAACAAAGACGCGCGTGATCAGTACGAGATTCGCACTCACAAGCGTCTGGTTGACATCGTTGAGCCAACCGAGAAAACCGTTGATGCTCTGATGCGTCTGGATCTGGCTGCTGGTGTAGACGTGCAGATCAGCCTGGGTTAATCAGGTCATTGAGCGATTGAGAGGTTGAAACAATGATTGGTTTAGTCGGTAAGAAATTGGGTATGACTCGTATCTTCACTGAAGATGGCGTTTCTATCCCAGTAACCGTGATTGAAATTGAAGCGAACCGCGTGACTCAGGTTAAAGACCTGGCTAACGACGGGTACCGTGCCGTTCAGGTTACTACCGGTAGCAAAAAAGCTAACCGCGTAACCAAACCGGAAGCGGGCCATTTCGCTAAAGCTGGCGTCGAAGCTGGCCGTGGTCTGTGGGAATTCCGCCTTGCAGAAGGTGAAGAGTTCACTACAGGTCAGAACATCAGCGTAGAAATCTTCGCTGAAGTTAAAAAAGTCGATGTTACCGGTACTTCTAAAGGTAAAGGTTTTGCTGGCACTGTAAAGCGCTGGAACTTCCGTACCCAAGATGCTACCCACGGTAACTCCTTGTCTCACCGCGTTCCGGGTTCTATCGGTCAGAACCAGACTCCGGGCAAAGTGTTCAAAGGCAAGAAAATGGCTGGCCACCTGGGTGACGAGCGTGTAACCGTTCAAAGCCTGGACGTAGTACGTGTTGACGCTGAGCGCAACCTGCTGCTGGTTAAGGGTGCTGTACCGGGCGCAACCGGTGGCAACCTGATCGTTAAACCAGCTGTGAAGGCGTAAGGGGATAGCAATGGAATTAGTATTGAAAGACGCGCAAAGCGCGCTGACTGTTTCCGAAACTACCTTCGGTCGTGACTTCAACGAAGCGCTGGTACACCAGGTTGTTGTTGCTTATGCAGCAGGTGCCCGTCAAGGTACTCGTGCTCAGAAGACCCGTGCTGAAGTAACTGGTTCCGGTAAAAAACCGTGGCGCCAGAAAGGTACCGGCCGTGCGCGTTCAGGTTCTGTAAAGAGCCCGATCTGGCGTTCAGGTGGCGTGACCTTTGCTGCTAAGCCTCAGGACCACAGTCAGAAAGTTAACAAAAAGATGTACCGCGGCGCGCTGAAAAGCATCCTGTCCGAACTGGTACGTCAAGATCGTCTGATCGTTGTCGAGAAGTTCTCTGTAGAAGCGCCTAAAACTAAGCTGCTGGCACAGAAACTGAAAGATATGGCTCTGGAAGATGTGCTGATCGTGACCGGTGAACTGGATGAGAATCTGTTCCTGGCTGCTCGCAACCTGTACAAGGTTGACGTGCGCGATGTAGCAGGTATCGACCCGGTTAGCCTGATCGCCTTCGACAAAGTGGTTATGACTGCTGATGCTGTGAAGCAAGTTGAGGAGATGCTGGCATGATCCGTGAAGAACGTTTGCTGAAAGTGCTGCGTGCACCGCACGTATCTGAAAAAGCATCCGCTGCGATGGAAAAAAGCAACACCATCGTACTCAAAGTTGCCAAAGACGCGACCAAAGCAGAAATTAAAGCTGCAGTGCAGAAACTGTTTGAAGTCGAAGTCGAAGACGTTAACACCCTGGTAGTTAAAGGGAAAGTGAAGCGTCACGGTCAGCGTGTTGGTCGTCGTAGCGACTGGAAAAAAGCTTACGTCACCCTGAAAGAAGGCCAGAATCTGGACTTCATCGGCGGCGCAGAGTAAGTCGGAGGAGTAAGAACAATGGCAATTGTTAAATGTAAACCTACATCTCCGGGTCGTCGCCACGTTGTTAAAGTGGTTAACCCTGAGCTGCACAAGGGTAAACCTTATGCCCCGCTGCTTGAGAAACTGAGCAAAAGCGGTGGTCGTAACAACAATGGCCGTATCACCACCCGTCATATCGGTGGTGGCCACAAGCAACATTATCGTCTGGTTGACTTCAAACGCAACAAAGATGGTATCCCTGCTGTGGTTGAGCGTCTGGAGTACGATCCGAACCGTTCCGCGAACATCGCGCTGGTTCTGTACAAAGACGGCGAACGCCGTTACATCCTGGCGCCGAAAGGCCTGAAAGCTGGTGACCAGATCCAATCTGGTGTTGATGCTGCAATCAAAGCAGGTAACGCCCTGCCAATGCGCAACATCCCAGTGGGTTCAACGGTTCATAACGTAGAAATGAAACCAGGTAAAGGCGGCCAGATGGCTCGTTCTGCTGGTGCCTACGTTCAGATCGTTGCACGTGATGGTTCCTACGTAACTCTGCGTCTGCGCTCAGGCGAAATGCGTAAAGTTCCAGTTGATTGCCGCGCCACCCTGGGTGAAGTCGGTAACGCTGAACATATGCTTCGCGTTCTGGGTAAAGCAGGTGCTGCACGTTGGCGTGGTGTTCGTCCTACCGTTCGCGGTACGGCGATGAACCCGGTAGATCACCCGCACGGTGGTGGTGAGGGTAAAAACTTTGGTAAACACCCAGTAACACCATGGGGCGTTCAGACCAAAGGTAAGAAAACCCGCAGCAACAAGCGTACCGATAAGTTCATCGTACGTCGCCGTAGCAAAAAATAATTAGAGGATAAGCCATGCCACGTTCTCTCAAGAAAGGTCCTTTTATTGACCTGCACTTGCTGAAGAAGGTAGAGAAAGCGGTGGAAAGCGGTGACAAGAAGCCTTTGCGCACTTGGTCCCGTCGTTCAACGATCTTTCCTAACATGATCGGTTTGACCATCGCTGTCCATAATGGTCGTCAGCACGTACCAGTGTTCGTTTCCGATGAAATGGTCGGTCACAAACTGGGTGAATTCGCGCCGACTCGCACTTATCGCGGCCATGCGGCTGATAAAAAAGCTAAAAAGCGCTAAGGTAGGAGGAAGAGATGGAAACTATCGCTAAACATCGCCACGCTCGTTCTTCTGCACAGAAGGTCCGCCTTGTTGCAGACCTGATCCGCGGTAAGAAAGTGTCGCAAGCTCTGGAAACTCTGGCCTACACCAACAAGAAAGCTGCTGGTCTGGTTAAGAAAGTGCTGGAGTCTGCCATTGCTAACGCAGAACACAACGATGGCGCTGACATCGATGATCTGAAAGTCACGAAAATCTTCGTAGACGAAGGCCCAAGCATGAAGCGCATTATGCCGCGTGCAAAAGGTCGTGCAGATCGCATCCTGAAGCGCACCAGCCACATTACTGTGGTTGTGTCCGATCGCTGAGACTCTGGAGACTAGCAATGGGTCAGAAAGTACATCCTAATGGTATTCGCCTGGGTATTGTCAAACCTTGGAACTCTACTTGGTATGCGAATACCAAAGAATTCGCTGACAACCTGGACAGCGACTTTAAAGTTCGTCAATTCCTGATTAAGGAACTGGCGAAAGCTTCCGTTTCTCGCATCGTTATCGAGCGTCCTGCGAAGAGCATCCGTGTGACTATTCACACTGCTCGTCCAGGCATCGTTATCGGCAAGAAAGGTGAAGATGTCGAAAAACTGCGTAAGGTCGTAGCGGATATCGCTGGCGTTCCTGCGCAAATTAACATCGCCGAAGTCCGTAAACCGGAACTTGACGCTAAATTGGTTGCTGACAGCATCACTTCACAGCTGGAACGTCGCGTTATGTTCCGTCGTGCTATGAAGCGTGCTGTACAGAACGCAATGCGTCTTGGCGCTAAAGGTATCAAAGTTGAAGTAAGCGGCCGTCTTGGCGGTGCTGAAATCGCGCGTACCGAATGGTACCGTGAAGGTCGTGTTCCGTTGCATACACTGCGTGCGGATATCGATTACAACACATCTGAAGCGCACACCACTTATGGTGTAATCGGCGTTAAGGTATGGATCTTCAAAGGTGAGATCCTGGGTGGTATGGCTGCAGTTGAACAACCGGAACCGGCTGCTCAACCTAAAAAGCAGCAGCGTAAAGGCCGCAAGTAAGGAGAGTCGCTGATGTTACAACCAAAGCGTACAAAATTCCGTAAGATGCACAAAGGCCGCAACCGTGGTCTGGCGCAGGGTACGGATGTTAGCTTCGGCACTTTCGGTCTGAAAGCTGTTGGCCGTGGCCGTCTGACTGCTCGTCAAATCGAAGCAGCTCGTCGTGCAATGACTCGTGCAGTTAAGCGTCAAGGTAAAATTTGGATCCGTGTATTCCCGGACAAACCAATTACCGAGAAGCCGCTCGAAGTGCGTATGGGTAAAGGTAAGGGTAACGTGGAATATTGGGTTGCCCTGATCCAACCTGGGAAAGTCCTGTACGAAATGGACGGTGTACCAGAAGAGGTCGCCCGTGAGGCATTCAAGCTGGCTGCAGCTAAATTGCCGATCAAAACCACCTTTGTAACTAAGACGGTGATGTAATGAAAGCACAAGAGCTGCGTGAAAAAAGCGTTGAAGAGCTGAACACTGAGCTGCTCAACCTGCTGCGTGAGCAATTTAACTTGCGCATGCAGGCGGCAAGTGGCCAGCTGCAACAAACTCACCTGTTGAAACAAGTGCGTCGTAATGTCGCACGCGTTAAGACTTTACTGACTGAAAAGGCGGGTGTGTAAATGACTGATATTAACCGTACCCTGCAGGGTCGTGTTGTTAGTGACAAAATGGAGAAATCCATGGTTGTTGCTATCGAGCGCACGGTGAAGCACCCGATCTACGGGAAATTCATCAAGCGTACGACCAAGCTGCACGTACATGACGAGAACAACGAATGTGGTATCGGCGACGTGGTAGAAATCCGCGAATGCCGTCCATTGTCCAAGACTAAGTCCTGGACGTTGGTTCGCGTTGTAGAGAAAGCGATTCTGTAATAGAGTAGCTGGCTCTTACTTAATAAACGGCTCAGAAAATGAGCCGTTTATTTTTTCTACCCATACTCTGGAAGCGGTGTTATAATGCTGCGCCCTCGGTAATGGGGCTTTTCAACGGCCTAAAGTTTTCTTAGGCCTTAAAGTAGTAGTTGACATTAGCGGAGCACTAAAATGATCCAAGAACAGACTATGCTGAACGTCGCCGACAACTCCGGTGCACGTCGCGTAATGTGTATCAAGGTTCTAGGTGGCTCGCACCGTCGCTACGCAGGCATCGGCGACGTCATCAAAATTACCATCAAGGAAGCAATTCCTCGCGGTAAGGTGAAGAAAGGCGATGTGCTGAAGGCGGTAGTGGTGCGCACCAAGAAGGGTGTACGTCGCCCGGACGGTTCTGTCATTCGCTTCGATGGTAATGCATGCGTTATTTTGAACAATAACAGCGAGCAGCCTATCGGTACGCGTATTTTTGGGCCGGTAACTCGTGAACTGCGTAATGAGAAGTTCATGAAAATTATCTCTCTGGCACCAGAAGTACTCTAAGGAGCGAACCATGGCAGCGAAAATCCGTCGTGATGACGAAGTTATCGTTCTTACCGGGAAAGACAAAGGTAAGCGCGGTAAAGTAAAAAATGTCCTGTCTGCTGGCAAGGTCATTGTTGAAGGTATCAACCTGGTTAAGAAACATCAGAAGCCGGTTCCGGCCCTGAACCAACCAGGTGGCATTGTTGAAAAAGAAGCTGCAATTCAGGTTTCTAACATTGCTCTCTTCAACACGGCTACCGGTAAGGCTGACCGTGTAGGCTTTAGATTCGAAGACGGAAAAAAAGTCCGTTTCTTCAAGTCTAACAGCGAAACTATCAAGTAATTTGGAGTAATACGATGGCGAAACTGCATGATTACTACAAAGACGAGGTAGTCAAACAACTGATGTCTCAGTTTGATTACAACTCTGTCATGCAAGTCCCTCGGGTCGAGAAGATCACCCTGAATATGGGTGTTGGTGAAGCGATCGCTGACAAGAAACTGCTGGATAACGCAGCAGCTGATCTGGCAGCTATCTCCGGTCAAAAGCCGTTCATCACCAAAGCACGCAAATCTGTTGCAGGCTTCAAAATCCGCCAGGGCTATCCGATCGGCTGTAAAGTAACTCTGCGTGGCGAACGCATGTGGGAGTTCTTTGAGCGTCTGATTTCCATTGCTGTTCCACGTATCCGTGACTTCCGTGGCTTGTCCGCTAAGTCATTCGATGGCCGTGGTAACTACAGCATGGGTGTGCGTGAGCAAATCATCTTCCCAGAAATCGACTACGACAAAGTCGATCGCGTTCGTGGTTTGGATATTACCATTACCACTACTGCGAAATCTGATGATGAAGGCCGCGCGCTGTTGGCTGCTTTTAACTTCCCGTTCCGTAAGTAAGGCAGGGTTACTGATGGCTAAGCAATCAATGAAAGCACGCGAAGTCGTTCGCGTGAAACTGGCTGAAAAGTACCGCGCTAAACGCGAGGAACTGAAAGCTATCATTTCTGGTGTGAACTCATCCGACGAAGATCGTTGGGATGCTGTTCTCAAGCTGCAAACTCTGCCGCGTGATTCCAGCCCGTCTCGTCAGCGCAAGCGCTGCCGCCAAACTGGCCGTCCACATGGTTATGTGGGCAAATTCGGGTTGAGCCGTATCAAGTTACGTGAAGCCGCTATGCGCGGTGAAGTACCTGGCTTGAAAAAGGCTAGCTGGTAATTACCAATTGAATCACGGGAGTAAAGACAGATGAGCATGCAAGATCCGATCGCGGATATGCTGACCCGTATCCGTAACGGTCAAGCCGCGAACAAAGTTGCGGTCACCATGCCTTCCTCCAAGCTGAAAGTGGCAATTGCCAAACTGCTGAAGGATGAAGGTTTTATTGAAGATTTCAAAATCGAAGGCGACGCCAAGCCTGTTCTGGAACTGGTACTGAAGTACTTCCAGGGCAAGGCAGTGGTAGAAAGCATTCAGCGAATCAGCCGTCCAGGTCTGCGCATCTACAAGAAAAAAGATGAGCTGCCAAAAGTTATGGCCGGTTTGGGTATCGCTGTTGTTTCTACCTCTAAAGGTGTTATGACCGATCGTGCAGCTCGCCAAGCAGGTCTTGGTGGCGAGATTATCTGCTACGTAGCTTAATTCGGGAGGAAAGAATGTCTCGTGTTGCAAAAGCACCCGTCGTCATTCCTGCCGGCGTAGAGGTAAAACTCAACGGTCAGGTTATTTCGATTAAGGGTAAAAACGGCGAGCTGACTCGTACTGTCCATGACGCCGTTGAAGTGAAGCAAGAAGCTAACGCACTGACTTTCGCCCCGCGCGAAGGTTTTGCAAACGCCTGGGCCCAAGCGGGTACTACGCGCGCTCTGCTGAACGCAATGGTAATTGGTGTTACCGAAGGCTTCACCAAGAAGCTTCAACTGGTAGGTGTTGGTTATCGTGCTGCCATTAAAGGCAACGTGGTGAATTTAGCCTTAGGCTTCTCTCACCCGGTCGATCACCAGCTGCCAGCAGGTATTACTGCTGAATGCCCAAGCCAAACTGAAATCGTGCTGAAAGGCGCTGATAAACAAGTTATTGGCCAGGTTGCTGCAGATCTGCGTGCCTACCGCCGTCCTGAGCCTTACAAAGGCAAGGGTGTCCGTTACGCCGACGAAGTCGTGCGTACCAAAGAGGCTAAGAAGAAGTAAGGTAACACTATGGATAAGAAATCTGCTCGTATCCGTCGTGCGACCCGCGCACGCCGTAAGATCAAAGAACTGGGTGCAACCCGCCTGGTGGTACATCGTACCCCGCGTCACATTTACGCACAGGTAATTGCGCCAAATGGTTCTGAAGTACTGGTAGCCGCTTCTACTGTAGAAAAAGCTATCACAGAGCAATTGAAGTATTCCGGTAACAAAGACGCAGCAGCAGCAGTAGGTAAAGCACTGGCTGAACGTGCGTTGGAAAAAGGGATCTCTAAAGTTTCCTTTGACCGTTCCGGTTTCCAATATCATGGTCGAGTCCAGGCACTGGCAGATGCTGCCCGTGAAGCTGGCCTTCAGTTCTAAGGAAGAGGTTTAAGATGGCTCACATCGAAAAACAAGCTGGCGAACTGCAGGAAAAGCTGATCGCGGTAAACCGCGTATCTAAAACCGTAAAAGGTGGCCGTATTTTCAGCTTTACCGCACTGACAGTTGTTGGTGATGGTAACGGTCGCGTTGGTTTTGGCTACGGCAAAGCACGCGAAGTTCCGGCAGCGATCCAGAAAGCGATGGAAAAAGCCCGTCGCGCTATGATTAATGTTGCTTTGAATAGCGGTACTCTGCAGCACCCTGTAAAAGGTGCTCACACAGGTTCCCGCGTATTCATGCAACCAGCTTCCGAAGGTACCGGTATCATCGCCGGTGGTGCAATGCGCGCCGTCCTGGAAGTTGCAGGGGTTCATAACGTATTAGCTAAAGCTTATGGTTCTACTAACCCGATCAACGTGGTTCGTGCAACTATTGCTGCTTTGGAAGATATGAAATCCCCAGAAATGGTCGCTGCTAAGCGTGGTAAGTCCGTCGAAGAAATTCTAGGGAAATAACCATGGCAAAGACTATTAAAGTAACTCAAACAAAAAGCAGCATCGGCCGTTTGCCAAAGCATAAGGCAACCCTGATCGGTTTAGGTCTGCGTCGTATTGGTCATACTGTAGAGCGTGAGGATACTCCTGCTGTACGTGGTATGGTCAACTTGGTTTCCTACATGGTTAAGGTTGAGGAGTAACAGATGCGTTTAAATACTCTGTCTCCGGCTGAAGGTGCCAAGCATGCGCCTAAGCGTGTAGGTCGTGGTATTGGTTCTGGCCTGGGTAAAACCGCTGGTCGTGGTCACAAAGGTCAGAACTCACGTTCTGGCGGTGGCGTACGTCGTGGTTTTGAAGGTGGTCAGATGCCTTTATATCGTCGTTTGCCGAAATTCGGCTTCACCTCTCGCAAAGCTATGATCACGGCAGAAGTTCGTCTGTCTGAGCTGGCTCTTGTTGAAGGCGACGTAATCGACCTGAACACGCTGAAAGCCGCTAACGTTGTTGGTGTCCAGATCGAATTCGCGAAAGTTATGCTTTCAGGCGAAATCGCTCGTCCGGTTACCCTGCGTGGTCTGCGTGTCACCAAAGGCGCTCGTGCTGCTATCGAAGCTGCTGGCGGTAAAATTGAGGAATAAGTAGCAGATGGCTAAGCAACCAGGATTAGATTTTCAAAGTGCTAAAGGCGGGCTCGGCGAGCTGAAGCGCAGACTTTTGTTTGTAATCGGCGCGCTGATTGTCTTCCGTATCGGCTCTTTTATTCCGATTCCTGGTATCGATGCCACTGTGCTTGCCAAATTGCTCGAGCAGCAGAGAGGCACTATCATTGAAATGTTTAACATGTTCTCTGGTGGTGCCCTCAGCCGTGCTTCTATCTTTGCTCTGGGGATCATGCCGTATATTTCGGCGTCGATCATTATCCAGCTGTTAACGGTGGTTCATCCAGCGTTAGCTGAAATTAAGAAAGAAGGGGAGGCTGGCCGTCGTAAGATTAGCCAGTACACCCGTTACGGTACGCTGGTGTTGGCCATATTCCAGTCGATCGGTATTGCTACTGGTCTGCCGAATATGCCTGGTATGCAGGGTCTGGTGTTAAACCCAGGCTTTGCATTCTACTTTACTGCAGTCGTGAGCTTGGTTACCGGGACAATGTTCCTGATGTGGCTGGGCGAACAGATTACTGAACGCGGTATCGGTAACGGTATCTCGATCATTATCTTCGCAGGTATTGTAGCGGGACTCCCGCCGGCAGTGGCCCATACTATTGAGCAAGCCCGGCAAGGCGACCTGCACTTCCTCCTGTTGCTGTTGGTTGCAGTATTGGTGTTTGCAGTAACCTTCTTCGTTGTTTTCATCGAACGTGGTCAACGGCGTATTGTCGTTAACTATGCGAAGCGTCAACAAGGTCGTCGTGTTTATGCAGCACAGAGCACACACTTACCGTTGAAAGTGAATATGGCAGGGGTTATCCCAGCAATCTTCGCTTCCAGCATTATTCTGTTCCCTGCCACGATTGCATCATGGTTTGGGGGCGGTACCGGTTGGAACTGGCTGACAACGATTTCGCTGTATTTGCAGCCAGGGCAACCGCTTTATGTGTTACTCTATGCGTCTGCAATCATCTTCTTCTGTTTCTTTTACACGGCGTTGGTTTTCAACCCGCGTGAGACAGCAGATAACCTGAAGAAGTCCGGTGCCTTCGTACCAGGAATTCGTCCGGGAGAGCAAACGGCGAAGTACATCGATAAAGTAATGACGCGTTTAACCCTGGTGGGCGCGATGTACATTACTTTCATCTGCCTGATCCCGGAGTTCATGCGTGATGCAATGAAAGTACCATTCTACTTTGGTGGTACCTCGCTACTGATCGTGGTTGTCGTCATCATGGACTTTATGGCTCAAGTGCAAACTCTGATGATGTCAAGTCAGTACGAGTCTGCATTGAAGAAAGCAAACCTGAAAGGCTATAACCGCTAATTCAGGTGCGTTTGAGAAGTTACGGAGAGTAAAAATGAAAGTTCGTGCTTCCGTCAAGAAATTATGTCGTAACTGCAAAATCGTTAAGCGTAACGGTGTCGTTCGTGTGATTTGCAGCGCCGAGCCGAAGCATAAACAGCGTCAAGGCTGATTATCTCGCATATTTTTCTTGCAAAGTTGGGTTGAGCTGGCTAGATTAGCCAGCCAATCTTTTGTATGTAGCTGCAACATTATTTGAGTATCCTGAAAACGGGCTTTTCAGAATGGTGTTGCCGTATAAAATAGTAGGAGTGCATAGTGGCCCGTATAGCAGGCATTAACATTCCTGATCATAAACATACCGTAATCGCCTTAACGTCGATCTTCGGAATCGGTAAAACCCGCTCACAGTCTATCTGTGCTGCTACGGGTATTGCTGAACATGTTAAGATCAGTGAGCTGTCTGAAGAGCAAATTGAACAGCTGCGTGAAGCAGTCGCCAAATTCACTGTAGAAGGTGATTTGCGTCGTGAAGTTACCCTGAGCATCAAGCGTCTGATGGATCTTGGTACTTACCGTGGTTTGCGTCATCGTCGTGGTCTGCCAGTTCGCGGTCAGCGTACGAAGACCAACGCACGTACCCGTAAGGGTCCGCGTAAACCAATCAAGAAATAATCAGGGTGATTGAATAATGGCAAAGGCACCTGTTCGTACACGTAAGCGTGTAAGAAAACAAGTCTCTGACGGCGTGGCTCATGTCCATGCTTCTTTCAACAACACCATTGTAACTATTACCGATCGTCAGGGTAATGCATTGGGTTGGGCAACTGCCGGTGGTTCTGGTTTCCGTGGTTCTCGTAAGTCAACTCCGTTTGCAGCTCAGGTTGCAGCCGAGCGTTGTGCTGACGCAGTAAAAGAATACGGTATCAAGAACCTGGAAGTTATGGTTAAGGGACCGGGTCCGGGTCGCGAATCAACTATTCGTGCACTGAACGCCGCAGGTTTCCGCATCACTAATATTACTGATGTGACTCCTATCCCTCACAACGGTTGTCGTCCGCCGAAAAAGCGCCGCGTATAACGCTGCTTTTAGGTTTGTTGGAGAAAGAAAATGGCAAGATATTTGGGTCCTAAGCTCAAGCTTAGCCGCCGTGAGGGCACAGACTTGTTCCTTAAGTCTGGCGTTCGCGCGATCGATACCAAGTGTAAAATTGAGCAACCGCCTGGTCAACACGGTGCGCGTAAACCGCGTCTGTCTGACTACGGTGTACAGTTACGTGAAAAGCAAAAAGTTCGCCGTATGTACGGTGTTCTGGAACGTCAGTTCCGTAACTATTACAAAGAAGCAGCACGCCTGAAGGGCAACACCGGTGCAAACCTGTTGCAACTGCTGGAAGGTCGTCTGGACAACGTTGTTTACCGTATGGGCTTCGGCGCTACTCGTGCAGAGTCACGTCAGTTAGTTAGCCACAAAGCAATTATGGTAAATGGTCGCGTTGTTAACATCGCTTCTTATCAGGTATCTCCGAATGACGTAGTCAGCATCCGCGAGAAGGCTAAAAAGCAATCTCGTGTTAAAGCTTCTCTGGAGCTGGCTGAGCAGCGTGAAAAGCCGACCTGGCTTGAAGTTGATGCTGCTAAGATGGAAGGCGTGTTCAAGCGTATGCCTGAACGTACCGATCTGTCTGCGGACATTAACGAACACCTGATCGTCGAGCTTTACTCCAAGTAAGGCTTAGTACCAAAGAGAGGACACAATGCAGGGTTCTGTGACAGAGTTTCTAAAACCGCGCCTGGTAGATATCGAGCAAGTCAGTTCGACGCACGCCAAGGTGACCCTTGAGCCTTTAGAGCGTGGCTTTGGCCATACTCTTGGCAACGCACTGCGCCGTATTCTGCTTTCATCTATGCCGGGTTGCGCGGTGACCGAGGTTGAGATTGATGGTGTACTGCACGAGTACAGCACCAAAGAAGGCGTACAGGAAGATATCCTGGAGATCCTGCTCAACCTGAAAGGGCTGGCGGTGAGAGTTCAAGGGAAAGATGAAGTTATCCTTACCCTGAATAAATCTGGCATTGGCCCTGTGACCGCTGCCGACATTACCCATGATGGTGATGTCGAAATCGTCAAGCCTCAGCACGTGATCTGCCACCTGACCGATGAAAACGCTGCTATCAGCATGCGTATCAAAGTTCAACGTGGTCGTGGTTATGTGCCGGCTTCTGCCCGAATTCATTCGGAAGAAGATGAGCGCCCGATCGGTCGTCTGTTGGTTGACGCATGCTATAGCCCTGTAGAGCGTATTGCCTACAATGTTGAAGCAGCGCGTGTAGAACAGCGTACTGACCTGGACAAGCTGGTCATCGAAATGGAAACCAATGGCACGATCGATCCTGAAGAGGCGATCCGCCGTGCGGCAACCATCCTGGCTGAACAACTTGAAGCTTTTGTTGACTTGCGTGATGTACGTCAACCAGAAGTTAAAGAAGAGAAACCAGAATTCGATCCGATTCTGCTGCGCCCTGTTGACGATCTGGAATTGACTGTCCGCTCTGCTAACTGCCTTAAGGCAGAAGCTATCCACTACATCGGTGATCTGGTACAGCGTACCGAGGTTGAGTTGCTGAAAACGCCGAACCTGGGTAAAAAATCTCTTACTGAGATTAAAGACGTGCTGGCCTCCCGTGGTCTGTCTCTGGGCATGCGCCTAGAAAACTGGCCACCGGCAAGCATTGCTGACGAGTAACCGGATCACAGGTTAAGGTTTTACTGAGAAGGATAAGGTCATGCGCCATCGTAAGAGTGGTCGTCAACTGAACCGTAACAGCAGCCATCGCCAGGCTATGTTCCGTAACATGGCCGGCTCTTTGGTTCGTCATGAGATCATCAAGACGACCTTGCCAAAAGCGAAAGAGCTGCGTCGCGTTGTTGAGCCGCTGATTACTCTTGCCAAGACCGACAGCGTAGCTAATCGTCGTCTGGCATTCGCCCGTACTCGTGATAACGAGATCGTGGCAAAACTGTTTAACGAGCTGGGCCCGCGTTTCGCGAGCCGTGCCGGTGGTTACACTCGCATTCTGAAGTGTGGCTTCCGCGCAGGCGACAACGCGCCGATGGCATACATCGAGCTGGTTGATCGTGCTGAGTCTCAAGCAGAAGTAGCAACTGCAGAGTAATCTGTAGACGCGTAAAAAAACCGGGCTTGCCCGGTTTTTTTACGTCTATACCCGGCTAAACGTGCGTTCTTCCCCCGCCAGACTTAAGATCCTCGCCCCTATCCGCTATGCTGACGTTATTAATCAGATCAACTGAGGGATCCTGCTATGTGGTTACTCGATCAATGGGCGGAACGTCATATTCTCGATGCCCAGGCTAAAGGTGAATTGGATAATTTACCGGGCCAGGGGCTGCCGCTTGAGTTGGATGATGACAGTGCGGTTCCCGTTGAGCTGCGTACTGGGTTTCGCCTGCTTAAAAATGCGGGCTATTTGCCTGCAGAATTAGAGGATCGTAAAGAAGCGCTGAGCATAGCTCGTTTACTGCAAGAAATTAATAGCGAACATCCGGACTATGTTGAGTTAGGGAAACGGATGGCACTGTTAGAACACCGTTTACGACAGGCAGGGATGAGCACTGACTTTTTGCATGGTGAATACCAACGCGCATTGGGTGATAAGTTTTCTTCGGAGGAAGGGCAATGTTAAAGATTGGGCAACTTGCAAAGCTTGCAGACGTTACGCCGGACACGGTGCGGTACTACGAAAAACAAGGGATGATGGACCATAACGTTCGAACCGAGGGCGGTTACCGGTTGTACAACAATCAAGACCTGCAGCGGTTGCGCTTTATACGTTATGCCAAACAGCTCGGTTTTACGCTAGAAACCATTGCTGAACTGTTGTCGATCCGTGTTGATCCTGAGCATCATACCTGCCAGGAGTCTAAGTCAATCGTCGACGCGCGGCTCGGTGAAGTAGAAAATAAGCTTAAGGAACTAACTCGGATGCGTGAGTCGTTAAAGCGTCTTAGCGATGCTTGTTGCGGCAGTGCACATACCAGTAGTTATTGCTCGATCCTTGAAGCGCTGGAGCAGGGAGCCAGCGATGAAAAAGTAAAAAAAGGTGCTTAATACAATCGGCGGTACTTTAATTTTTATACGACCAGCAGTAATATTATCGCGTTATATAACCATACATAGAGAAGGTACATTACTATGACTCAATACCGTCATACGAAAGGCAAGATACAAGACAATGCCATTGAGGCGCTGTTGCATGACCCTTTATTCCGCCAAAGAGTAGAAAAAAATACTAAAGGGAAAGGGAGCTACCGGCGCAAAGACAAACATGCAAAAGGTGGCAGCTGGGAGGCCAGTGGTAATGTATCAGGCGATATTTTACCACTGGCCTTCTGGTTTTAAGACATTAAAAAAGCCATCTGAATAAGATGGCTTTTTATTTGTGCAGGATAAACAGGTTTACAGTTTTGGCTGTTGCTGCTGACTCAGTAAATCACGGATTTCAGTCAACAGTTTTTCTTCAGCAGTTGGCGCCGGCGGGGCCGCTGGTGCTTCTTCTTGTTTACGACGCACTTTGTTCATTAGCTTAATTGCCAGGAAAATAGCAAAGGCAACAATAACGAAGTCGAAAATGGTCTGAATGAATGAGCCGTAGTTCATTACTACTGCAGGTACTGCGCCTTGAGCTTCGCGTAATACCAGGTGGAATTGTTTGAAATCAACGCCGCCGATCAATAAGCCCAGTGGTGGCATGATAATATCTGCAACGAAAGACGATACGATCTTACCGAATGCTGCACCAATAATCACACCCACTGCCAAGTCAACCACGTTGCCACGCATGGCAAATTCGCGGAACTCTTTCATCATACTCATAGAACGCACCCCTTGAAGAATTTAATAACTCAAGTTTAACAAAGCAATTTCCCTTTGCCACAAAAGGAGAGAAAAGATTTGTCTCTTTCCACGGCAGAGAACAACCTCGTAATTATAGACCATCCATTGCTACATTTGTTCTACAAGAAGAATGGGCTTGGCTGGAACAGGCGCTCAACGTCAGGGACGAACTTCTTGTCGGTAATAAACATAATGACGTGATCGCCCTGTTCGATTTTACTGCTGCCATTAGCAATAATAACGTCATCACCACGCACAATGGCACCAATGGTGGTACCTGGCGGCAGTTTAATATCTTCTACAATGCGGCCAACCACTTTTGACGTACTTTCATCACCATGTGCTATGGCTTCAATCGCCTCCGCCACACCGCGACGTAATGATGAAACGCTGACGATATCCGCTTTACGCACGTGGCCTAACAATGCTGAGATGGTTGCTTGCTGTGGTGAAATCGCTATATCGATTACGCTGCCTTGAACCAGGTCAACATAGGCGCGGCGTTGAATAAGTACCATTACTTTTTTGGCACCCATTCGTTTGGCGAGCATGGCTGACATGATGTTAGCTTCATCGTCATTGGTTATGGCAATAAAGACGTCGACTTGGTCAACATGCTCTTCCGCCAGCAGCTCCTGGTCTGAGGCATCACCATAAAACACAATGGTATCGTGCAGTTGTTCGGCCAGTTCTGCAGCGCGTTGCTGATTTCGTTCGATCAGCTTCACGTTGTAGGATTTCTCCAACCGCTGCGCCAAACCGGCACCAACGTTGCCGCCGCCGACAATCATGATGCGTTTATACGGTTTTTCCAGCCGTTGCAGCTCACTCATTACCGCGCGGATATGCTGTGAGGCAGCCACAAAGAAGACTTCGTCACCGGCTTCGATAATGGTGGAACCCTGTGGACGGATAGGACGATCCTGGCGGAAGATTGCGGCGACACGGGTATCAATGTGCGGCATGTGTTCACGCATCGAAGACAGCGCATTACCGACCAGTGGGCCACCGTAATAGGCTTTTACCGCCGCGATGCTGACCTTGCCTTCAGCAAAATTAACCACCTGTAGTGCACCTGGGTATTCAATCAGCTTGTAGATGTAGTCGATAACCAGTTGTTCCGGTGAGATCAGGTGATCAATGGGTACGGCTTCGGGTTGGAACAGCTTCTCTGACTCGCGGATATATTCTGGCGCACGAATTCGGGCGATTCGGTTGGGGGTATTAAACAGCGAGTAGGCAATCTGGCAGGCAACCATATTGGTTTCGTCAGAATTAGTGACTGCAACCAACATATCGGCATCTTCAGCACCGGCCTCACGGAGTACGCGTGGATGAGAGCCATATCCCTGAACGACCCGCAGATCAAACTTATCCTGTAACTGACGCAGGCGGCCGGCATCAGTATCCACGACGGTAATATCGTTGTTTTCGCCCACCAGGTTTTCCGCCAGTGTTCCACCCACCTGACCTGCGCCAAGAATAATTATTTTCATTTGCTTCTCTGCTTCACACTGAAACCGCTGAAGATTATCTGAAAGGGCGCAACAGACGCGCCCTGAGTACGGAACAGCTACATTTTAATCAGCTTAGCGTAAAAGAAGCCATCTCCATCCTCAGGATGGGGAAGATTCTGTCGGCCAGGCTGTTGATCGTTACCGGTCTCAACCAGACGAGCATCTGCATGACGCTGAAGGAAGGCTGCAACTTGCTCAGCATTCTCTGCCGGTAGAATAGAACAGGTGGCATACACCATCACTCCACCGGTTTTGAGATGTGGCCAAATGGCTTCAATGATCTCGGCCTGCAAAGCGGCCAGGTCCGCGATGTCGCTGTCGCGGCGCAACCACTTGATATCGGGATGCCGGCGGATTACACCGGTGGCAGAACAAGGGGCATCCAAGAGAATGCGATCGAATTGTTTATCACCACACCATTGCTGCGGGGTACGGCCATCACCCAGTTTTACGTCGGCGTGTAAACGCAGGCGTTGCAGGTTTTCTTTAACCCGGCTCAGACGCTGCTCATCGATATCGACCGCCATCACATGGGCTTTGGGAGCCGCTTCCAAGATATGGGTAGTTTTGCCACCGGGAGCCGCACAAAGATCGAGGATCTGCTCGCCATCCTGCGGATCGAGAAGATCGACACAGCCTTGTGCGGAAGCATCTTGCACCGTTACCCACCCATCGGCAAAACCTGGCAGGTCGGTGACGGCACATGGCGCCAGTAGACGTACCGCATCGCGATATTCAGTATGCGGGACGGCGGCAATGCCCGCTTGCTCCATCAACTGCAAGTAATCTTCACGGGAATGATGAAGACGATTGACGCGCAACCACATAGGTGGCTTCTGATTGTTGGCGTCGATAATCTGTTCCCACTGTGCGGGATAGGCCTGCTGGATACGCTTTAACAGCCAGCTCGGGTGCAAATAGCGGCTGTCATTGTTAGCGGCACGTTGCAGTAACTCTTCCTGTTGGCGCTGGAACTGGCGCAGAACGCCGTTGATCAGGCCTTTAAGTTGAGGCCGTTTCAATGCCACTGCGCCTTCTACTGTTTCCGCTAATACTGCGTGGGCGGGTATGCGTGTATACAGCAGCTGGTAGAGGCCCACCATCAGCAAATAGTGCAGCGTGCGCTGCTTGCCAGTCATGGGTTTTGCCATCAATTGCTGGATGCACCATTCCAGTTGCGGCAATACGCGCAGGGTGCCGAAACACAACTCTTGCAGGAGTGCGCGGTCCTTGTCAGAAATGGTCTTTTGCAGTGACGGCAGGACAGTGCTGAGTGACTGACCCTGATCGAGCACCTGGCCGATGGCTTTGGCAGCGATGCTGCGGAGATTGTAATTGTTTTTCATAGGCTAAAGCTGATAACGATCGGCGTTAAGAAAGAAACAGCCCGGCGATTATCGACCGGGCAGTGGGGGCGATTTATAGCCGGTTGCCCGGTGTAAACCATTCACGGCGTGAGTTCAGCAGATCTTGTGCTGACATCGGTTTTTTTCCTGCCGGTTGCAACTGAGTCAGGTTAAGAACACCCTCAGCGGTCGCTACCTGGATACCCTGCTTGTCAGCATGGATAATGGTACCAGGTTCTGCATCAGTGGTTTGTGCCAATACTGTTGCCTGCCAGACTTTCACGGGTTGATCTTCAAGGGTGAAATAGCTGACTGGCCATGGGTTAAAGGCACGGATGCAACGTTCAAGCTGTGCAGCCGATAGGTTCCAATCCAGGCGCGCTTCTTCTTTGCTCAGCTTCTCAGCATAGGTTACCAGCGATTCATCTTGTACTTCACGTTTCGCCGTACCCGCAGCCATTTGCTGTAGCGTGGCCAGCATGCCTTGTGGGCCAAGCTGCGCCAGTTTGTCGTACAGACTGGCACTGGTGTCATCCGCCTCAATTGGACAAGCGATTTTGTACATCATATCGCCAGTGTCCAAACCCACGTCCATCTGCATGATGGTCACGCCAGTTTCGTTATCACCAGCCCAGAGTGAACGCTGGATTGGTGCAGCACCGCGCCAGCGTGGCAGCAGCGAGCCGTGGACGTTGATACAACCAAGCCGTGGCATATCCAACACCGCTTTAGGCAGGATCAAGCCATAGGCCACCACCACCATCACATCAGCGTTGAGATCAGCAACCAAGTGCTGGTTCTCTTCCGGGCGCAGTGATTTGGGTTGGAATACGGGCAAATGATGCTGCTCGGCCAGAACTTTGACCGGGCTAGGCGTTAGTTTATTACCGCGACCCGCAGGGCGGTCGGGCTGGGTGAAGACCCCGACGATCTGGTGCTCAGATGACAACAGCGCGTCAAGGTGACGCGCTGCGAAGTCTGGAGTTCCGGCGAAAATAATCCGTAAAGAGTCAGACACGTTGATTTCCTGATGGGTTAGGCGCGTGCGTTAAGCTTGGCCATTTTTTCCAGTTTCTGACGAATACGTTGGCGCTTGAGTGGCGACAGGTAATCGACGAACAGCTTGCCTACCAGGTGATCCATCTCGTGCTGGATACAAATGGCTAACAGATCGTCAGCTTCCAGCTCGAAAGGTTTTCCGTCACGGTCCAGTGCTCTGATTTTCACAGCAGCTGCGCGCGGAACTAAAGCACGTTGTTCAGGGATAGAGAGGCAACCTTCCTCAATCCCGGTTTCGCCGCTTTTTTCCAGCAGTTCCGGGTTGATCAGCACCAAGCGCTGATCGCGGTTCTCAGAAACGTCAATAACGATAATGCGCTGATGGATGTCCACCTGTGTCGCAGCCAGGCCAATGCCTTCCTCTGCGTACATGGTTTCAAACATATCATCCACGATGCGCTGGATATTCGCATTGACTTCTTTTACCGGGGCCGCGACTTTGCGCAGCCGGTCGTCTGGGTAATGTAATACCTGCAATACTGACATATATCTTGAGATCTGTATCCGAGTGATAAACGAGGTTTAGCTTCTATTCTAGACATTTCCCGGCCTGATTGACAGCATTGCGCACCAATTGCTCGAATTGGTAATACCACCATTTTTTGCGGGGGAACAGGCGATGCAGGCACAGGAAATCTGTTTACGGATGCGTGGAGTCGCTGGGCTGAGCGCAGCTAAGGCCAGCCAGATAATCCGGCAGATAGTGGCAGCCGGCGGCGAGCCTTATCGTTTGTTGCGAGAGGTGGGGCTAAACCAGCGGCAGCAGGCACAGTTCCGCCAGGCAAATGCGCGTCATCTGGCCGCTACGCTCGCTTGGTTAGAACACCCCGGTAATGTGCTTTGGTTATATGGAGAGGCGGAATACCCCGAGCGATTGCTCCCTCTAGAGGATGCGCCACTAGTGCTGATGGTGAAAGGTAACCCCGAAGCCGTTCGGCAGCCGCAAATTGCCATGGTTGGTAGTCGCCAGTTCAGCCATTATGGTGAGCATTGGGCCACTTACTTTGCCACTGGGTTGGTACACTGTGGGTTTACCATTACCAGTGGACTGGCAATGGGCATTGATAGCATCTGCCATCGTGCTGCGCTGGCCGCAGAAGGTCGAACGGTCGCTGTACTCGGTAGCGGTTTAGCCAATGTCTACCCGCGCCAGCATCGCCGTTTGGCTGAACGCATCATTGAGAGTGGTGGGGCATTGGTTTCTGAGTATTTGGCCACAGACTTACCGATGCCGAGCCATTTTCCACAGCGCAACCGTATTATTAGTGGGCTGAGCCTGGGCGTGGTCGTGATTGAAGCCTCTTTACGCAGCGGAACGCTGATTACCGCCCGCTATGCTTTGGAACAGGGGCGGGAAATTTTCGCTCTCCCCGGTGCGTTGGGCAACCCAATGAGTGAAGGCACACATTGGCTGATTCAGCAGGGTGCTTATTTGGTTACAGGGCCGAAAGAAATTGCTGAACAGCTGGGAAGCGGTCTGCATTGGCTCTCCTTGAGCGAAAATACAACTATTTGTGCGTCAGAAGCCGAAGTTGAATTGCCATTTGCCGATGTGTTGGCTAACGTAGGAGATGAGGTGACACCTGTTGACGTCGTCGCTGAACGTGCCGGCCAACCTGTGCCAGAGGTAGTAATCAAGTTACTCGATCTGGAGTTAGCAGGGTGGATCGCAGCTGTACCCGGCGGCTATGTCCGAATAAGGAGGGCAGGCCATGTTCGACGTACTGATGTACTTGTTTGAAACTTATATCCACAATGAACCAGAGATGCGCGTCGATCAGGATCAACTGACCGATGATCTCGCTGAAGCGGGGTTTCATCGGGATGATATCTACAACGCGTTGAATTGGCTTGAAAAACTCGCTGACTTACAAGAAGGCGAAAATGCACCGTATTTTATGGATGCCGATCCGTTAGCAATGCGGATCTACACCGAAGAAGAAGGTGTGCGTTTGGATGCTAGTTGCCGTGGTTTCCTCCTGTTCCTGGAGCAGATTCAGGTATTGAACCTCGAAACCCGTGAAATGGTTATCGATCGTGTTATGGCTTTGGATAACACAGAATTCGATCTCGAAGATCTGAAATGGGTGGTGCTGATGGTACTGTTTAATATCCCCGGATATGAAAGCGCCTATCAGCAAATGGAAGAACTGTTGTTTGAAGTAAACGAAGGTTATCTGCACTGAGCCGATAACATGCATAGAAGAAGTTATGACAAAAGCAGCGATTTTTGCCGCCAGGCAAAATGAACCCTGTCCGGAATGCGGGGCCGAGCTGGTGATCCGCAGTGGTCGCCACGGCCCCTTCCTCGGCTGTTCCCGTTATCCTGAATGCCAACATATTCGGCCGCTGAAAGCGCAGGTCGAGGGCCATATCGTCAAGATGCTCGATGGACAGGCGTGTCCGAAATGCCAAGCGGTGCTGGCATTGCGTCAGGGGCGTTACGGTATGTTTATTGCCTGCAGTAATTATCCTAAGTGCGATCATACTGAAGTCATCGATAAACCGGACGAAACCAGTATCAGCTGCCCGCAGTGTGAGCAGGGTAAATTGCTTCAGCGCAAATCGCGCTATGGCAAGGTTTTCCACTCCTGCGATCGCTACCCGGAATGCCAGTTCGTTCTCAATTTTAAACCTGTCGCCGGTGAGTGCAGCTACTGCCATTATCCGTTGTTGATGGAGAAGCGCACGGTAAAAGGTCCAACCCTTTACTGCGCCAGTAAACTTTGCGGAAAACCCGTAGTAACCACAGAATAACGACATCATGAGCTCAGAATTCACTTCTAATTTCACGCCAATAATTGACGCGTTGCAGAACCAACAGGTTATTGCCTACCCGACCGAGGCGGTGTTTGGCCTGGGCTGCGATCCTGACAGCGAGCAGGCGGTCAACGCGTTATTGGCTCTGAAACAACGTCCTTGGGAAAAAGGCCTGATCCTGATTGCGGCCGATTACGCGCAGTTAGCACCTTATATAGATGACGCTGCACTGAGTGACCAGCAGCGAGCGACGATGTTCGCCAGTTGGCCGGGCCCCGTGACTTGGGTTATCCCTGCGCGGGCGGATACTCCGCGTTTGCTGACTGGCCGCTTCAATTCATTGGCTGTGCGTGTGAGTGATCACCCGTTAGTACAGCAACTGTGTCGGCAGTTTGGCAAACCGCTGGTATCGACCAGCGCCAATCTTAGTGGGCAAGAACCTTGTCGCAGTACTGATGAGGTACAACAGCAATTCGGTGCTGCTTTCCCTGTGTTGGTGGGTAGCGTCGGTGGCCGCCTTAACCCTTCCGAAATCAGAGATGTCCTGACGGGCAAGCAAATCCGTCAAGGCTAGAGGTAATGTGCATGGAGAAGTTCGCGGTATTTGGTAATCCTATCAGTCACAGCAAATCGCCGCGTATTCATGCGTTATTTGCCGCCCAAACCGGTATAGAACATCCCTATGGTACGGTGTTGGCGCCGCTGGATGATTTCGAAGCGACTTTGCAGATGTTCATTCGGGCGGGCGGTCGGGGTGCGAATGTTACCGTGCCTTTTAAAGAAAAGGCCTACGAGGTCGCGACGGAGCTCAGTGAGCGAGCTTCGCTGGCCGGTGCGGTAAACACGCTGAAGGTATTGCCGGAAGGAGGTCTACTGGGTGACAACACGGATGGAATTGGGCTACTGACGGATCTTGAACGTCAAGGGCTGATCCGACCAAAAGATCGCGTTCTGCTGGTGGGAGCCGGCGGCGCGGCTCGCGGAGTGATCTTGCCTTTGCTGTCGTTTGGTTGTGACGTGGTGATCACTAACCGGACTTTTGGTCGCGCGCAGACGCTGGCACAAGTATTCCAGCATCTCGGTGAAATATCCGCATTGCCTCTGGATCAATTGGATCAACAGCAATTTGATTTAGTCATTAATGCTACAGCGTCAGGTATTAGTGGTGAGATCCCGACGTTACCCGTTGACATGATCAATGCCCGCACCCGTTGCTATGACATGTTTTATCAGCAGGGGCTGACACCGTTTCTGGCCTGGGCGCAGCAACAAGGCGCAACAGACTATGCCGACGGTTTAGGCATGCTGGTGGGGCAGGCTGCACATGCGTTTCTGTTATGGCATGGTGTGATGCCGGAGATCGAGCCGGTGCTGCGCCAGTTGCGTCACGAACTGGCGGCGTAACGCTAAGCCCGTTATCCCATTAGGAAACGGGCGTTTGTCAGATATCTTCTGACAAATATTCGTCTTTCCAACGTACGTAGTTAGTAGAAGAGTAAAGCAATCCTTCCCGTTCGGCAGCGGTCAATGGACGAACCTGGCGCGCGGGGCTCCCCATATAGAGATAACCGCTCACCAGACGTTTACCTGGCGCGACCAGGCTGCCGGCACCAATCATCACGTCATCTTCTATTACTGCACCATCGAGCAGGATCGATCCCATTCCTACCAGTACGCGATTGCCAATCGCGCAGCCGTGTAACATTGCTTTATGCCCTACCGTCACGTCTTCCCCAATCAGCAGTGGGTAACCTTCAGGGTTATGTTCGGATTTATGGGTCACGTGGAGCACGCTGCCGTCTTGAATATTACTGCGTGCGCCGATAATGACTGCGTTCACGTCACCACGAATGGCAACCAAAGGCCAAATACTGACGTCATCCGCCAGTGAGACATTGCCGATCACGACGCTGGAAGGATCGATCATCACGCGTTGACCCAGTTTAGGAGAGTAATGAAGATAAGAACGTACTGCATCGGACATGATATAGCCTCACGTGGGATCATATTTATCGGCAATACTAGACGCTGGCGGTGGAATTACAACCAACTGAAATGATAGATCCTGTGGAAAACAGCTCTGATCGCGCAAGATCCACGCGAAAGGGTTTAAAAGTGTGCAAACAGAAAGAAAAGATCAAAAAAGGGGTTGTGCAAAAAACTCGGGTCCCTATAATGCGCCTCCATCGACACGGAACATGTGAACAACTTCACAGAGTCTCCGGGGTTCGAAGAGAAAAAATCCTGAAATTTAGGGGTTGACTCTGAAAGAGGAAAGCGTATTATACGCCACCTCGAGATAGCAAGCTACGGCGGCTAACTCACTGCTCTTTAACAATTTATCAGACAATCTGTGTGGG
>NZ_JBXWKI010000008.1:113077-245665 GCF_058190535.1 Serratia sp. CoH_134_PS_4 | reverse complement strand
AATCGGTGGAGCTGCATGACAAAGTCATCGGGCATTATCTGAACATAAAACACTATCAATAAGTTGGAGTCATTACCCGCGAAATCTATGCGATTAAAGGCGGAATTAATCTTTTGATTCGAGGGTAATTGGGCAAACCACAAGGGAAATGAAAGTAAACAGTTACGAATAAAACGCGATACCAGCCCCGTCCAACCACGCCACATGAATCACACCTGAACGCATGAATACCAGGTGTACATTACTGTGAGGCAGGAAATACCAAACTAAAAACAATGTGGGCAGACATATCATATTCGTTGCAGCGAACGGTCGCCTTACCGCCATGCAGCGTCATGATTGCCCTGACGATGGCCAGCCCCAAACCACTGGCATGGTTACCGGCGCTGCGCGCAGCATCAGCACGGTAGAAACGATCAAACAGCTTATCCCGGTGTGCCGGTGCAATCGGTGGCCCCTGGTTAGTCACTTCAATCACGCATTCCCCCGTTGTTTGAGCGCTAACCCGCAACCCTATTTGGCTGTTTTCGTCGGCATAACGCACAGCATTAGACACCAGATTGCTCAAGGCACGCTGAAACAGCATGGCGTCTGCCAGCAAGTCCCCTTGTCCCTGACAAACCAACGTAATCCCGCGTTCCTCCGCCAAGCCTTCGAAATAGTCTGCCACCCGCTGCAACTCTTTCGCCACGTCGAGACGGCTATAGTTCAGCACCGCCTGCCCCTCACCGGCACGTGCCAGGAACAGAATGTTCTCCACCATACGGGAAATGCGTTCCAGTTCGTCCATGTTATTCGACAGTAGCGTTTCATACTCTTCCACACTGCGTGACTGATACAACGCCACCTGGCAATGCCCCATCAATGCCCCCACCGGGGTCCGAATTTCATGCGCCAAGTCGGCAGAAAACTGCGTCAGGCGCTGATAACCTTCGTTCAGGCGATCGAGCATGGCATTGAACGAACGGGTCAACTGTTGCAATTCCTTTGGTGCCCCTTGCTCACTCAGACGGGTCGACAGCGTATTTGGCGTTATCACTGCCGCCTGAGCCGCCATACGCCAGAGCGGTTGTAATCCGCGACGCATCACCCAATATCCCAGCAGCGCGATTAAGATAAATGCCACAACAACGGCCGCCACTATCCGCCAAAGATAACGGGCCAGCATCTTCTGTTCGTTTATCATCACGTGGGCTGCCGAGATTTGCAGCAAATTACCGTCTTCCAGTTTGATCAGCGCCGATGCGACCCGTAATGGCACACCTTGCGCCGTCTGCCCACTCTGCACCGCACTCACACGCTGGGGTGTATCAAGGGGCGTTGGAGTGATCGGCGGCAGAGTCAGTTTGGCGGGGTTCACATTGATTAACGGCTTCTTTCCCGGCTGTTGAAAAATTAGCACGTCCTGCTCGTTGCCCAACATATTTTCGAACAAGCCGGTATTCGCCGTCAGCCGCTCGATAGGGAAACGCTGGCTGAGCAAATTGCGGTAATACTCGACCCGTCCGGTGACCTGTAAATCGCTGCGGGTGATCATCTCCTGACGCATCGCACCGTACAGGTACCAACCCGCTCCGCTGACAACCAACGCCGCGACCAGCGCAAACAACATGGCACTACGAAGCGTCAGCGACAGCGCACGCCAGCGTTGGATGCGTATTTTCATGAGCGCGGCTCGCAAACGTAGCCAATACCGCGCACGCTGTGGATCAATTTGACGTCAAACGGCCGATCAATCTTTGCGCGCAGCCGCTTGATCGCCACGTCCACGACGTTGGTATCACTGTCAAAATTCATGTCCCACACCTGGGACGCGATCATGGTACGTGACAATACCTCGCCTTCCCGCCGTACCAGCAGGTGCAACAGCATAAATTCTTTGTTGGTCAGTGGAATCACCACATCTTGCCGCACGGCCTTACGCCGCAGAACGTCCAGCTGTAAATCGGCAATTGCGTAGTGGTCGGCTTCTCGCACCGTACCGCGGCGCAGCAACGTCCGCAGGCGCAGCACCAGCTCGGTGAAAGAAAAGGGTTTAATCAAATAGTCGTCAGCGCCCAACTCCAGGCCATGGATGCGATCCTGCACCCCATCGCGCGCGGTCAGAAACAGGATTGGCACGTCGCTTTTCTTGCGTAGAACCTCAATGATCTGCCAACCGTCCAACCCCGGCAGCATCACGTCGAGCACAATGGCGTCGTAAGCCTGTTCCAACGCCTGAAACAGGCCATCGGTACCGTTACGTGCCAAATCGACGCTGTATCCCGCCTCCGTCAGCCCTTTCTTCAGGTAATCGCCCGTGCTGATGTCGTCTTCAACCACCAGTATTCGCATTGTCATCGCCTCATTACACCAGCGGAAATACTAGCAGTTTCGGCGGACATTCTTGATGACATTAATGTCATCAAACAGACATGGTGCTGTCCCTATTGTTCAACCATGCTTAATCGGCAACCTTAACAGAGGAAAACTTTATGATTACCCGTCATCGTTTTGCCGGTTTGCTGCTGTCCACCCTCATGCTGTGTAGTGGGGCCGCAGGCGCGGCTCAAGCAACAGGCAAGGTCATTTCCCCACTGCGTGGCACTATCGACCAGGTTACCGACAGCAGCCTACAGGTCACCGACCGTAAAGGGGAGAAGGTCAGCGTTAAACTCAACGATCA
Organism: Serratia sp. CoH_134_PS_4; assembly: GCF_058190535.1. Classification (NCBI taxonomy): domain Bacteria; kingdom Pseudomonadati; phylum Pseudomonadota; class Gammaproteobacteria; order Enterobacterales; family Yersiniaceae; genus Serratia; species Serratia sp. CoH_134_PS_4. The sequence goes on along the minus strand of NZ_JBXWKI010000008.1, from coordinate 243,000 downwards.
AACCCGGGTGCTCAGCGTCTCGAAAGGCACCCTGGATGACATTAAACCGGATAGCTTTATCGGCACTGCGGCAGTACCACAACCGGACGGATCACTGAAGGCGCTGGAAGTCCACGTCTTCGCCGCCAGCCTGCGCGGTACCGGTGAAGGGCACTCCGCCTGGGAGTCTGCCGACGGCAAAGTCGATACCATGACCAACGGCACCGTTGGCAAGCTGGTTAAATCCAATGGCCGCACGCTGACCGTGACCTACGGTAACCAGCAGAAGACCGTTAACGTGCCGGAAGATGTGCCGATCGTCACCCTGGATCCCGGCGACCGCAGCCTGCTAAAACCCGGTGCACACATCGTGCTGTTTTCTGCCACGGACGACAAAGGCGAACGCGTCGCCACCCGTATTTCCGCCGGGAAAGACGGCACCGTTCCGCCGATGTAATTAGGTTGTGCCCCGCCATTGGCAATGTCATGACGGGGCACCGTCTAAGGAGTACATAATGAAAACCCCCGTACGGCGGCCGGTGCACCGCTGGCCAGTCCGCATCACCCATTGGGTTAACCTGTTCGCCATGGTTTGCATGTTTATGAGCGGCTGGGAGATCTACAACGCCTCACCCCTGTTCGGTTTCCGCTTCCCGCCGCTGGTCACACTTGGCGGTTGGCTGGGCGGCGCGATTGGCTGGCATCTGGCGGTCATGTGGCTTTTGGCCGGCAATGCGCTGTGCTATTTGCTGTGGAGCCTGTTCAGTGGCCATTTCCGTCATGACCTGTTGCCGCTCAGCGCCGGCGCACTGCGACAGGATATCTGGCAGGCGCTGACGCTACGGCTAACGCATCAGCATGGTCGTTATAACGCCATTCAAAAACTGATGTATCTCGGGGTGCTGGTTCTGGGACTGCTACTGGTGCTGTCCGGCCTGGCAATCTGGAAGCCGGTGCAATTACAAGGATTAGTGAGTCTGTTTGGTGGCTTTGACACGGCACGTTACGTTCACTTTTTTGCCATGTCCGGTATTGGCTTATTTGTGATCATTCACCTGTTGATGGTGATTATCGTGCCGCGCACGTTGTGGGCAATGATTACGGGTGGCAAACATGAATGATAAAAAACAACGGCCTTTAGCACCGACGCTGGAACCGGACCAAAAGAAACAGCTGGTCAATCTGCAACGCCGTCTGATGCTACGTTCGGGTCTGACGCTGGGCGGCATCGCCATGCTGACCGGTTGCAACCTCCAAGACGGGGACCAGGTGGATAACGTGTTGTGGGCCATGTCGCGCTGGAACGATCGGGTGCAGGCCTGGCTGTTTAACGGCCAAAAGCTGGCGCAAACCTATAGCCCGGAGCAAATTACCCATCCGTTCCCGTTTAACGCGTTTTACCCCGAGTACAACGTCCCAGAGGTGGATCTTGCCAGTTATCGTCTGGAAGTCTCCGGCAAAGTCGAGAAAACCGCCTCCTGGACACTCGAACAGTTGCAACGCTTGCCGCAGCAGAGCCAAATAACCCGCTTGATTTGCATCGAGGGGTGGAGCGCCATCGGTCAATGGGGCGGCGTGCCGCTGCGCAACTTTCTGCAGCATGTCGGCGCCGATCTGAACGCCCGCTATGTGGGTTTCAAATGCGCGGACCGTTATTACTCCAGTATCGACATGGCCACAGCGCTGCATCCACAAACCATTCTGGCGTTGGATTTCGCGGGTAAAGCACTGCCGGCCGATTACGGCTACCCGCTACGGCTGCGAGTGCCAACCAAGTTGGGATTCAAGAACGCCAAACATATCGCCGCCATTTTTGTCAGTGATACCAACCCCGGTGGCTACTGGGAAGATCAGGGTTATAACTGGTTTAGCGGAATTTAGTGTTCTGCGCGGCGCCGCGCAGAAAGCCGATTAGCCGATTAGCCGATTAGCCGATTAGCCGCATGAATTATACCTTTTCTGAACGTGAGTACCTATTCGTCGACGGGGTGGGTAAAACTATTATCGACTTCGGTATCCAATATCAAGCTAGGCTTGTTTTTAGCGTCCCCTTGAGACCGGCTTTGGCCAAAATCTATGATCAACTATTGAAAAAACACGCTCAAAGAGTACGGTATTTGTACAAAATGGAATTCATAAAGGACGGACTCTATGTCATCGAAATTTAACGCCTTGGAGCACGCGTTGGAGCCGGATTTTACCTCTCCAAGTATTAAAGAACAGCGCCTGAAAGCCATGCAAGCCTTCCATGAAGCCTGGTGGGAACAACGATGTCAGGAATGGCGTGAACGAGGCCAACTCGGTGAGCCAGGACCGGTCATCCATCATTACGATACCGCCAAGATGCCATAACCCCCGCCAGGGGGCTCTGTTTAGCTTCACTCTCCCGTCGTCATCAGCGTGATATCCGCCTGCAGGATTGCCTCCCGCGCCGTGGTGGGGAGATTGTCATCGGTAATAATGGCGTCAAACGCCGCGATCGGCAGCGCCAGGTAGGTGGCTATCTTGCCGTATTTGGAGGTGTCACTGAGCAGGATGCAGCGCCGGCTGGCGTCAACAATGGCTTTTTTCACCATCACCTTGTCTTCATTCGGCGTCGATAGGCCACGCATGCTCCATGACGAAGCGGAAATAAATGCCAGATCGATAAACAACCCGCGTAGTGCCTGCGCCGCAGCTTCACCGACACATGAACGGTTCTCGCGACAGACGGTACCGCCGGTATGAATGATCTTGCACTGGCTGTGCTCGATCAGGTAACCCGCAATCACAAAATCATTGGTGACGACCGTTAGATCGTCGCGATCGCTGATATGTTTCGCCAGCGCCAGCGTCGTGGTGCCTGCATCCAGATAGATACAACTATTGGGGGGGATCTGCCGGGCCGCCAATTGACCGATAGCCGCTTTCTGCTGGCTGTACATCCCTTCTTTGTCCTGATGCGACGGCTCTATCGCTACCCGTTCTGCGGACTGCACGCCGCCTGAAACCGCCAGAACTGCGCCCTGCTCCTCAAGCTTTTGCAGATCGCGGCGAATGGTCATATGCGACACACCCAACCGTTCGGTCAATTCAGCAATGCTGACTACCCCGCGTTCAGATACCAGCGCTAATATTTGCTGGTGGCGTTCTACAGGTATCACGATTCCCTCTCTTTGCCGCAGTGATAATAATTGTGATTTTACGTCAATTTTCGTTCTACGAAAGCGTCCTCTTTTCAGGTCGTGAGGCTGGTCATGCTATCAATAATATATTTTTAATAGTTAAAACAGTTGGATAACCCTCACTTTCATTTTACTTGGTCGGTGAGCCTGATTGATAATCTGTTAATAATTGTGATACCGATCGCTGACGCTGTCCAGATAAGCGCTTATATTTAACACAACAAAACAAATTATCACTAAAATTAACATGAGGTATGGCATGACACAGCCACGTGATTTTGCAGTTTGCATCGTTGGATTGGGTTCTATGGGAATGGGCGCAGCAAAGTCGTGCATTAACGCGGGGCTAACGACGTACGGTGTCGATCTTAACCCACAGGCGCTGACTGCATTACAGCAAGCCGGCGCCAAGCAAGCCGCTAACAACGCTGACGGTTTCGCGGCGGATTTGGACGCGGTATTACTGCTGGTGGTAAATGCCGTGCAGGTGAAACAGATCTTGTTTGGTGATAACGGCCTGGCAGCGAAGCTGAAGCCCAATACGCCGGTCATGGTGTCCTCCACCATTTCGGCCACCGACGCCAAAGAGATCGAACAACAGCTACGGGCACAGGGCCTGAACATGCTGGACGCCCCCGTTTCCGGTGGTGCGACGAAGGCCGCTGAGGGTCAAATGACCGTGATGGCATCTGGCGCGGAAACGACGTTCCGCCAGCTACAACCGGTTCTTGATGCGATTGCCGGCAAAGTTTATCGCATTGGCGAAGACATTGGCCTGGGAGCCACGGTGAAAATCATCCACCAGTTGCTGGCCGGTGTGCATATCGCCGCCGGTGCGGAGGCCATGGCGCTTGCGGCCCGCGCAGGCATCCCTCTGGACGTGATGTACGATGTCGTCACTCATGCCGCCGGCAATTCATGGATGTTCGAGAACCGCATGCAGCACGTGGTCGATGGTGACTATGCACCTAAATCAGCGGTGGATATTTTCGTGAAAGATCTGGGGCTGGTGACGGATACCGCCAAAGAACTGCATTTCCCGCTGCCCCTGGCTTCCACCGCCTTTAATATGTTCACCGCTGCCAGCAACGCCGGTTTTGGTAAAGAGGACGACAGCGCCGTGATCAAGATTTTCGCTGGTATAGATCTGCCGCAGAAAAAGGAGAACGCATAATGCTGCTCGGCGTCATCGCAGACGATTTTACCGGGGCCACCGATATTGCCAGTTTTCTGGTTGAAAACGGCCTATCCACCGTCCAGTTGAACGGGGTTCCACAGGATGATTTCCCCGTTGCGTCGCAGGCCGTGGTCATCAGCCTGAAATCTCGCTCCTGCCCTGCAGCACAGGCGATTGAACAGTCATTACAGGCGCTGGCTTGGTTACAACGCCAGGGATGCCAACAGTTTTACTTCAAGTATTGTTCGACCTTCGACAGCACCGCTCAGGGCAATATCGGCCCAGTGACGGATGCCCTACTTGATGCCCTGGGCGAAACCCAAACGGTGATATCCCCGGCGCTGCCGGTCAACGGCCGTACTGTGTATCAAGGGTATCTGTTCGTCTTGGATCAGCTGCTGTCGGAATCCGGTATGCGTCATCACCCAGTGACGCCGATGACCGACAGTAACCTGTTACGACTGATGGAAGCGCAGGCTCAGGGCCGCTGTGGGCTGGTGACAGCCGCAGAAATGGACCGCGGTGTCGGAATCATCACGGAGAAATTGCAGCAGTTAGCGCAGCAGGGTGTGCGATATGCCGTTCTGGATACGCTGAATGAACAACATTTACTAACTCAGGGTGCGGCGTTAAAAAATATGAAGCTGGTCACCGGGGGGTCTGGTCTGGCGATCGGCCTGGCACGTCAATGGGCGCAACCGGGGCAAGGTAACCCTCAGATTGCAGGTGCTCCGCAAGGGAAAAAAGCGGCGGTATTGTCCGGATCCTGCTCCACCATGACCAATCGGCAGGTCGCACGCTACCGTCAGCAAGCGGCAGCCAGGGCTATCGATGTCGCCCGTTGTCTCACCGAATCTGACCGTATGGCCTACGCAACAGAGCTGGCTGACTGGGCACAGCAGCATGTCGATGATCCACTGGCTCCGTTACTCTACGCCACCGCCGAACCGGAAACACTGCAACAGATACAGCAACAATACGGCATGGCCGCCGCCAGCCACGCGGTCGAATCGTTGTTCGCCACCGTGGTTAAACAGCTCCAGCAGCACGGCGTCTGTCGATTTATCGTTGCCGGCGGTGAGACTTCCGGCGTTGTGACGCAGGCGCTGGGCATTCGTGGTTTCCATATTGGCCCCTGTATTTCTCCTGGCGTCCCCTGGGTACGCGCCATTGATCAACCTGTCTCACTGGCCCTGAAATCGGGCAATTTTGGCGATGAAAACTTTTTCGCCCGCGCGCAAACGGAGTTCCCATTATGATGCAGACGACTGAACAGCAAGCGCGTGAAGAAATGGTGCGTCTGGGCGCTTCATTTTTCCAGCGAGGCTACGCCACCGGTTCCGCCGGCAACCTTTCACTGTTGTTGGCAGACGGCACGCTACTGGCAACCCCCACCGGTTCCTGCCTGGGTGAATTGCAGGCCGAACGCTTGTCGAAGGTCAGCCTGAGCGGCGAATGGCTGTCTGGTGATAAACCGTCAAAAGAGATCAGTTTCCACCGCGCGCTGTATTTGAATAACCCGGAGTGTAAAGCCGTGGTTCACCTGCATTGCACCTATCTCACCGCTCTGTCCTGCCTGCAGGGGCTGGACACAGAGAACGCCATTAAACCTTTCACACCCTATGTGGTGATGCGGGTCGGTAAGGTGCCGGTGGTACCCTATTATCGCCCAGGCGATCTCCGGCTGGCGGCAGACCTAGCCAAACTGGCACCGACACACCGCGCCTTTTTATTGGCCAATCACGGCCCGGTGGTAACAGGTAAGGATCTGCGGGCCGCGGCAGATAATACTGAAGAAATGGAGGATGCGGCGAAGCTGATTTTTACCCTCGGCAACCGTCCCATTCGTTATTTGACCGATGATGAAATTGCCGAGTTACGGAGCTGAACCATGCCTAAATTTGCTGCCAATTTATCAATGATGTTTAACGAGCTGCCGTTCCTTGAACGGTTCGAGGCCGCTGCAGACGAGGGATTCCATGCCGTGGAGTTTCTGTTCCCTTATGAATATCCGGCGGCGTTGCTGGCAGAAAAACTGCATCAGCACGGCCTGCAACAAGTCCTGTTCAATACCGCCCCTGGCAACGTCGATGCCGGTGAATGGGGGCTAGCCGCGGTACCCGGTCGTGAACAGGCGGCACGCGCGGATATCGATCGCGCACTGGCCTACGCCATCGCGCTGGGTTGCCCCAGCGTACACGTCATGGCCGGCGTGGTTCCCCCGGGAGAAGATTGGCAGCGCTATCGCGATACCTTCATAGAGAATATCCGCTACGCCGCCGATAGCTTCGCGAAACAGGGGATCAAGGTGTTGATCGAAGCGCTTAGCCCACAGGTTAAACCCAACTATCTGTTCTCCAGCCAGCATCAGGCGGCAGAACTGGTCGACGCCATCGACCGCCCAAACGTTTTCATTCAGTTTGATTTTTTCCATGCTCAGTTAGTGGACGGCAATATCAGCGGCCTCATGCGTTCATTGGCTGGCCGCTACGCCCATATTCAGATTGCATCGGTACCCGAACGCCATGAGCCGGACGACGGAGAGCTGAATTATCCCTGGTTGTTCGCACAGCTGGACCGCATCGGTTATGCCGGCTGGATTGGCTGCGAATACAAGCCGCGCGGCGATACCCGCGCCGGACTGGGTTGGATAAGGCCTTACCTGTAACAGGCCCCTCCTCCACACCTGCACAGCAACAACATAAAAATTAAACGCACCCGTATCGCCATCGGCGATCGCGGTGCCTGACGCTTACCCAATTAAAGGCTATCCCATGTCTACCTCTATGCTTTTGATGATTGCCGTATTCGGTGTCGTGCTGCTCTTGTTAATGGTGATCAAAGCCAAGATCCAGCCGTTTGTCGCCCTGCTGGTCGTAAGCTTGCTGGTGGCACTGGCCAGTGGCATCCCGACCGGTGAAGTGATGAAAGTCATGACCGCCGGAATGGGCGGCGTGCTGGGGTCGGTGACCATCATTATTGGCCTTGGCGCCATGCTCGGCAGAATGATCGAACACTCCGGTGGCGCTGAGTCGCTGGCCCAACGATTCAGTAAAGCGTTGGGACCGAAACGTACCATTGCCGCACTGACCATTGCTGCGTTTATTCTTGGCATCCCGGTCTTTTTCGACGTCGGCTTTATTATCCTGGCCCCTATCATCTACGGTTTTGCCAAGGTCGCTAAAGTTTCCCCGTTGAAATTCGGCCTGCCCATGGCCGGCGTGATGCTGACAGTACACGTTGCCTTGCCGCCACATCCCGGTCCGGTAGCTGCTGCCGGGTTATTGAATGCAGACATCGGCTGGCTGACTATCCTTGGCCTCGCCATTTGTATTCCGGTGGGCATTATCGGCTACTTCACCGCCAACCGGCTGAATCGCAAAAGCTATCCGTTGTCGATTGAGGTACTGGAACAGTTACAGTTAGCAGCCCCGGAACCCGCACCGGAAGGCAAAGCACCGTTAAGCGATCGCATTAACCCGCCAAGTGCCGGGCTGGTCGCCGCGCTGATCGTCATCCCCATTGCCATAATCATGCTGGGTACCGTTTCCGCCACGCTGCTCGAACCGGGCTTGGCACTGCGCGACACTCTGTCTCTGATCGGTTCTCCCGCGGTCGCGCTGATGATCGCCCTGCTACTGGCATTCTATTTTCTGGCGATACGCCGTGGCTGGAGCCTGCAACACACCAGCGACGTCATGGGAGGAGCACTGCCGACCGCTGCCGTGGTGATTCTGGTGACCGGCGCTGGCGGCGTGTTCGGCAAGGTTTTAGTGGAATCCGGCGTGGGCAAGGCATTGGCGGACGTTTTGACCACGATCGGGCTGCCGCTGATCCCCGCCGCATTCATCATCTCTCTCGCCCTGCGCGCCTCGCAGGGATCCGCCACTGTCGCTATCCTGACCACCGGCGGCTTGCTGTCAGAAGCAGTGAGCGGCTTGAACCCACTGCAGCTGGTCCTGGTGACGCTGGCGACCTGTTTCGGCGGGTTGGGGCTGTCGCATGTGAATGACTCCGGCTTCTGGATTGTCACCAAATACCTTGGTCTCTCCGTCGCCGACGGACTGAAAACCTGGACAGTGTTAACCACGATTCTCGGTCTTAGCGGTTTCCTGTTCACCTGGTTACTGTGGCTGGTCGTGTAATTTCTCTGGCATACTGCACAGACCGCCTTTGGCTCTGTGCAGGAAAAAATAATGACCCTTATTACGACCGCACCCCAGTTACTCACCGAACGCTTATGCCTTGATGCACATACGCTAGCCGACTTTGACTCGCTGGCCGCCATGTGGGCCGATCCTGATGTCGTGCGTTATATCGGTGGTACACCGAGGGACAAAGAAGACTCCTGGGGACGTCTGATGCGCTACGCCGGCCACTGGGCTCTGCTGGGTTATGGCTACTGGGCGGTGCGAGATAAAATCAGCGGTGCCTACCTGGGCGGTATCGGTTTCTCCGACTTCCAACGTGATATCACTCCGGCGCTCGATGCCCCCGAAATGGGCTGGACACTGGTGACGGCAGCCCACGGCAAAGGCTATGCGACCGAAGCACTGCGGGCCGCACTGGCCTGGGGGAAAACGCATTTACCGGGGGATAAGGCGGTGTGCATTATCTCACCGGAAAACCAACCCTCAGTGGCACTGGCAAAGAAGGTTGGCTTTAGCGAAAGTCACCGCAGTGAATACCATCAGAACCCGATACTGGTGATGCACTGCCCGTTATGACACCAGCGGTTATTCCACCGGCGCAGCCGCCAACGCAACCTGGATAAAGTTGTCCCGCAGCGCATCAGGCTGCTGCGGATTCCAGGCAATGCCGACTTGCCATTCGGTTTGTTCGCCGCTTAACGGCAGGATATCGATACCTGCCGGTGCAATATGCGTGACACTGTGCGGCAATAGGGCAACACCGATACCGGCAGCCACCAGGGCCAGCAACGTCTGGATATCACCTGCCTGCTGTACTACGTTCGGGGCCAGTTGATTAGCGGCAATAAAACGGAGCGACTGATCGCTCAAACCCCGCCCACGTTTTGGCGTTAGCTGCAATAATGGCAACGTATTGAACTGCTTCATCAGCGTCTCTGTCCGCAGCCCCAGGGCCGTCGGTGCTGCCAACACCAGCCGATCGCGCAGCAATGCGCTTGCCTGCAATGGCGCACTGACAGGCAACCGCACAAACCCGATCTGCAACTCGCCGTGCAATAACAGCTGATATTGCCGTTCAGAAGGCAAGTCTTCCAACCCTACGGCAACCTCGGGAAAGCGCCCGCGGAAAGACGCGACCAGTTGCGGTGCCAGATGAAAGCTGGACAAGCCAAACCCAATGGCCAGGCGCCCTGCCTCTCCCTTAACCACGCGTAATGCACGCTGTTGAAAGTGCATATGCTGCCCAACCAGCGTCTGTGCTTCTGGATAAAGCCGTTGCCCGCTGGCAGTCAGCTGCGCCCCTTGACGCCCCCGGTTAAACAGGCGGGCACCGAGCAACGCCTCCAATGCCTGAATCTGTTTGCTCAGTGCCGGTTGGGTAATGCAGAGCAACTCCGCCGCCAGGCGATAGTTGCCTTGCTCTGCCAGCACCACAAAGGCACGTAATTGTCGAATATCCATTCCACTAGGTTATCAAATAAAGAATTTAATTGATTATACCGTAATCAATCACTTTGCTGTAATCAACGCAAGACAACAGCGAAAAGGTAACCCTATGACCACCTCTCTGCGCGCCGCCACGGTGCAATTCCACCATCGTGCCAACGATAAAAACTACAACCTGTCAGTGATTGAAGGCTTTATCGCCCAAGCCGCTACCGAACACATTCAGGTACTGGTCTTTCCAGAAATGTGCATTACCGGCTATTGGCATGTACGACACCTCAGTGACGGCGAAATTGCCGCACTGGCGGAACCGATAGCCACCAGCCCTTCCCTGGCGCGAATCCGTCCACTGGCAGAACGCTACAACATGGCAATCGGCGTCGGGCTGATTGAACAGGGCGAAGAGGGTAAGTATTACAACGCTTACGCCGTCTGCTTGCCTGACGGCACACTTCACGTTCACCGCAAACTGCATGCCTTTGAGCATCCAGCCATAGCCAGCGGCGACAGTTTTACCGTTTTTGATACGCCATGGGGTGTGCGGATGGGGGTACTCATCTGCTGGGACAATAACCTGGTGGAAAACGTACGTGCGACGGCACTGTTAGGCGCAGAGGTATTATTGGCGCCGCACCAAACGGGCGGTACCCATTCACGCAGTCCGCACGGTATGAAGCCGATCCCACTGGAGCTTTGGCAACAGCGACTGGAAAACCCAGCGGCGATAGAAGCGGCTTTCCGTGGTGAACATGGCCGTGGTTGGTTGCTACGCTGGTTACCGGCGCGCGCGCATGACAATGGCCTGTTTGTTTTATTTAGCAACGGTGTGGGGCGTGATGATGACGAAGTGCGCACTGGCAACGCGATGATTCTCGACCCTTACGGCCGTATTCTGGCAGAAACCTGGGTAGCCGAAAATAAAATGGTTATAGCCGAACTCGATCTTTCCCTTATCCCGCTCAGCACCGGACGCCGTTGGATCCATGGCCGCCGGCCTGCACTGTATGAAATACTCACGCAACCCCAAGGTTACGAACGTGATGCCCGCAGTGCGCGCTTTTCATCAGAGCCGGGGCAGAAACTGGGTAAGTAACCCAACCCGAACAACAGGTAAAAAAAATCCGCCCGAAGGCGGATTTTTATCTGATGCGGCCAATTGCGCCACATGCTCATGCCCGTAGGCATGGAGAAGTCTTAGAAACGGTAGCCTACGCCAACGCTCCAGATACCAACGTCAACACTGCGGATACGGCTCTGCTCGTAACCTACATCCAGAGCAACGTCCTGGATTGGGTTGAACTGCAGGCCAGCACCGTAGGTGAAGCCGTAGTCGCTGTTGCCGTTACGGTCAGTGCCGTTCTGAGCGTTGTCGATGTTTTTGCCGTAGCCAACACCGATCACACCGTAGATGCTTGCCCAGTCGTTGAAGCGGTAAGCTGGACCGGCAGTGATAGAATCGTACTGTGATTTACCGTAGTAACCGTTCTCAGAACCGTTCTTTTCCACGTGGGTAAAGGAACCGATCACACCCAGTGGGTTGTTATCGAACTCGTAACGATACTTCAGGTTGAAACCGTCGGCTTTGTTAGCAACGCCTTGGAGATCACCCTGCGCATAGCCAGCGGATACGGTGCTCTGACCAGCGAATGCGGTACCTGCGGTTACTGCTAATACACAGGCTGCTACTGCGGAAAGACATGCAATTTTTTTCATAACCACCTCAAACGCGTTATATTTTTAAGTAAATCCATTTGTTCATGCATTGAAAATATAGCAAAAATTAGCGTGAAACTCTGCCTTAAAATGAGTGTCTAATGCTTTATATCGTGTAACATTAGATTTCAAGAACAGTGTATCTTCTTCTTTTCGCTCTATTTTCGGGCCGTATTCTACTCGTTTCTGTGACAACAATCACCTATTTAATATCCAGACGATTCCTAAAAAATGCGCATTTTATGCGCAAAAGAACCAGCATCTAACCCCAGAGCTGGCACTTTTCTCCGTTGCATACGCATTTCTCAGACACATTTACCTCATTTCATTTACACTGCCGTCATCCGAATATCGATAGTCTTCCCACCTGGTGGGAAACGCATAAAAGGCTCTAAAGGATGTCCTCGTCTGCAACTGCTAAAGCGTCTTCCACGCTGCTGCCTATCTGCTTGCTCATCATCGCCATGGTGTCTATCCAGACCGGTGCGTCGTTGGCCAAAAGCCTGTTTCCATTGGTCGGTGCAGAAGGCATCACCACGTTGCGCTTGAGTATTGGCACACTGATCCTGTTTATTATCTTCCGCCCATGGCGCATGCGCTTTGCCGCCGGTAGCCGCCTGCCCTTGTTCATCTATGGCCTGACATTGGGGGCGATGAATTATCTGTTTTATCTTTCTTTGCGCACCCTGCCACTGGGTATCGCCGTCGCGTTGGAGTTCACCGGCCCCTTGGCGGTCGCCATGTTCTCCTCACGCCGCGCGATCGATTTTTTATGGGTCATACTGGCGGTGGCCGGGCTCTGGTTCTTGCTGCCACTGGGCCATAACATAGAGAGTATCGATCCCTTAGGTGCCGCCTGCGCATTAGGCGCAGGTGCCTGCTGGGCGGTCTACATTATCTGCGGCCAGAAAGCGGGGGGTGACCACGGCCCTGGGACCGTGGCGGTCGGGTCGCTGATCGCAGCGGCGGTATTCTGCCCAATAGGGGCCTGGCAAGCAGGTAGCGCGCTACTGAACATCGATATTCTGCCCATTGCATTGGCCGTGGCAATCTTATCCACCGCGCTGCCTTATTCGTTGGAGATTATCGCGTTACCCAGGCTCCCGGCTCGCACCTTCGGCACCTTGATGAGTCTGGAGCCCGCGCTGGCAGCACTGTCGGGGATGTTGTTCCTCAATGAACACCTGACTACGGTGCAGTGGTTGGCGTTAGGTGCAATCATTGCGGCGTCAATGGGGGCGACCCTGACCATCAAGCCAAAACCACAGATCGAGAGCTTGTCTTAAAAATCAACAACGCCTGCATTTTCCAACAGCGGAATGCAGGCGGGTTAACTGTTTTCGCACAGGTAAGCAGGCATACTTTTCCCCGCAGTCCCCCCACGCGTTTATGGAACCAAACCCAGCAGGGTTTACCACATGGAGAATTAAAGTGATTTATAACACGCTGTTTAACCCACGCTACGGGCGTGGGCTGTCACCTGTTTTGATCAAGACCCTCACCGCGCTTCGTCAATATGACCTGCCTGCCCTGACATTGGGACGGCATGACATAGAGGGTGACAAGATCTTTATGGACGTAATGACGTTAACCACAGGATTAGCGGAAACTCAGCATGCAAAGCTTCACCATAACTATGCCGACATTCATTTACTCATCAGCGGTGAAGAGCGCATTGATTATGGTATGCCCGGCGATTGGCAAAGCGAGTTACCCTATGACGATGCTCAGGATACCCATCGTGTGAGCATCTCACACCACCGCCAAACACTCGCCATGTTCCCCGGCGCGTATGCGCTATTCTTTCCCCATGAACCGCATAAGACCGGCTGTCAGTTGAACGCACCAACACCGATCAAAAAAGCGGTGGTGAGGGTGCATTACACGCTGCTGATCTAATCAAGGGCTGGCCGACTGCGTTGGTTCTGGCCATGTTCTATTCGTGAAAACCCGCGCATTCGTTTGCTGCAATGGCGGCATTTAAAGGGGCAAGTTGCGAATAAAGCTTTTGGTCTGCCCCGGTGAACGCAACCGGATAAAGCGGATATGTTGGTACTGGCTATTGTTCATGTCGGCAAGGTAGCCGCGACGGTTTTTACGGTAGGTTTTAATGGTCCACAAAACGATTGACTCTCGACTGAAAAAAGACCGACGAAAGCTTTCGCGGTTTCCCGTACCTGGCCACAGCTCGGTGCCTAGCCATGCGCGGGTGACGGCACGACGAACGGCCTGGTACAGGGTACGGCAGAACCCGTAGTCCACCCACACCACCCAATCAACGCTATCCCATTTTACCGCTTTCGTTCGACTATAATTGCCGTCGAGTACCCACCCGCTTTCCGCCACAGCCAACGCCTGCGTTACTCGCGCGATAAACACGTCATCGGGTGTACCTTGCCAGTCAGAACGCCAAAACAGCGTATCAAGCTCGATGTAAGGCAGCACAAGCTTTTCAGCCAACTGACGTGCTAGCGTGCTTTTGCCACTGCCACTGGTTCCAACGACATTGATTTTCATACGCGTGCAGCTCTGTAATTAAGGCAGAATATTTTAGCCAGATACGATTAGCCTATCAATATGAATTAACGGCCATTTTATTGATAGCAAACTGGCTCATTAACCCGAAAACGTCGGCATTGAGAATGAAAATTATCGCGGAGATACAACCGATTTTAAAATAATTGCATGGCGTAACTAAAAACAGAAGCGAGTAAAAATATTTCACATACATTACAACGCATTAAAATAAAAAACACATTAACAAATTAAGTCTACCCCGCTTAAGGTTAATATTCAATTCGTTAAAACCTATTTATTCCATCGTTATTTTCCCCCTGCAAAATACGTCATCACTGCTATAATTTCTCTCGTGGAAAAAATAGGACAATAACCCATCAAGAGGATATCTGATATGAGTACCGCTAAACTGGTTAAAACGAAATCTTCTGACCTGCTTTATACACGTAATGATATGGACGAAAAAACCAAGCTGGAGGCCATCAAGGCGTTGAACCGTCAGGTTATCCAGTTTATTGACCTGTCGTTGATCACCAAACAGGCCCACTGGAACATGCGTGGTGCTAACTTTATTGCCGTGCATGAAATGCTCGACGGGTTCCGCACTGCGATCATCGATCACCAGGACACTTTTGCCGAACGTATCGTGCAATTGGGCGGCGTAGCCTTGGGTACAGTCCAGGTGGTAAACGATAAAACCCCACTGAAAAGCTATCCAACCAACATTCATAGCGTACAGGAACACCTGAAAGCGCTGGCCGATCGTTACGGCGACGTCGCAAATGACATTCGCAAAGCCATCACAGAGGTCGAAGACGAAGATACTGCCGATATGTTTACTGCAGCATCCCGAGATCTGGACAAGTTCCTGTGGTTTATCGAATCCAACATAGAATAAGCCACTTAAAAATCGACAATTACGGCCCGCGTAGCGTGCCTGAACAGGCTGCGGGCTTTGCCCCAGCCTGTTTTTCTTTTATTTATGCCGCTTGAATTGCTCAAAAAATCGCCCATAGTAAATACATTGAGGGCGTAGCGGCTCTGTCAATGTGAGGCCATCATGGCAAGCGGATGGGCGTCAGACGGCGCCGTACAGGATCAAATTGATTCCACCCTAGATGATGCAGTGCAGCGTGCAAGGCAGGCACTGGGTCATGGCGAAAGTGCGCATTATTGTCAGGAATGCGGAGAAGAAATTCCATTGGCACGCCAGCAAGCGCTAAAAGGCGTGCGCTATTGTCTTGCCTGCCAAACCGAGATGGATAAAAAACAGGCAGCCAGCAGCCTGTATAACCGCCGCGGCAGTAAAGACAGCCAGCTGAGGTAACGCCAATTGTGTCCACCGATCGCTCTTACTGAACACTCTTGCACCAGATGAAAACATTTTGCGGCATAAAAGTTAGAGTTAGTTATCAATATTGAAGCTAAACCGTTAACTATCGGTTGTTTCACCCCCATTATTTGGTTAATGATAGACCAATGCACCAACAGACAGCCATCAGCACCATTTTGGTGCCTCTATTTGGTGCATATAAATAATAATTCGACCTTCAGACACAACATCACACCACAACTCTTTGTTTTTATAGTAGTTGTAAACATGGCACGATTTTTTCATGGCACCAACTGCAATATAAAAAATGGGTAATCCGCAACCTGTACAGGAAATTCCTCTCATGAAGTCAATTTTTAAAGTCTCCCTGGCCGCACTTTCGTTGGCCTTTGCCGTAAGCTCCCACGCAGCAGACAAACTGGTCGTCGCCACCGACACCGCATTCGTTCCATTTGAGTTCAAGCAAGGTGATCAATACGTTGGTTTCGATATCGACCTGTGGGCCGCTATCGCCAAAGAGCTGAAACTGGACTACACCCTGAAACCTATGGATTTCAGCGGCATCATCCCTGCTCTGCAAACCAAAAATATCGACCTGGCGCTGGCCGGTATCACCATTACCGACGAGCGTAAAAAAGCCATCGAATTCTCTGACGGCTACTACAAAAGCGGTCTGCTGGTGATGGTGAATGCCAACGACAACAGCATCAAAGGCATCGATGATCTGAACGGTAAAGTGGTAGCGGTGAAGAGCGGCACCGGCTCCGTGGATTACGCCAAACAGCACATCAAAACCAAAGATCTGCGTCAGTTCCCGAACATCGATAACGCCTATATGGAACTGGGCACCAAGCGCGCTGACGCCGTACTGCACGACACACCAAACATCCTGTACTTCATTAAGACTGCCGGTGCCGGTAAGTTCAAAACCGTTGGCGACTCACTGGAAGCTCAGCAATACGGCATCGCCTTCCCTAAAGGCAGTGACGAGCTGCGCGTGAAGGTCAATGGCGCACTGAAAACCCTGCGCGAAAACGGCACTTACAACGAAATCTACAAAAAATGGTTCGGTACCGAACCTAAATAAC
Source organism: Serratia sp. CoH_134_PS_4 (assembly GCF_058190535.1). NCBI lineage: Bacteria > Pseudomonadati > Pseudomonadota > Gammaproteobacteria > Enterobacterales > Yersiniaceae > Serratia > Serratia sp. CoH_134_PS_4. The sequence continues at coordinate 226,432 of NZ_JBXWKI010000008.1, read as the reverse complement.
GGATGAAGTCAGTCACTGATTCACTTAAGCACAGGGGTGGTGTCTTAGCCCCTGCGCTTTGTTGTATCTGATTCCCACGTTTGGGATCACCGGGAGAAAAAACCATGCAGTTCGACTGGAGCGCCATCTGGCCCGCCATCCCTATCCTGTTAGAAGGCGCCAAAATGACCCTGTGGATTTCGGTCCTCGGTCTTGTTGGCGGCCTGATCATCGGCCTTGTTGCCGGTTTTGCTCGTACCTATGGCGGTTGGATTGCCAATCACGTCGCCTTGGTATTCATTGAAGTTATCCGCGGCACGCCGATCGTGGTGCAGGTCATGTTCATCTACTTCGCCCTGCCGATGGCGTTCAATGATTTACGTATCGATCCCTTCAGTGCGGCAGTGGTCACCATTATGATCAACTCCGGCGCCTATATTGCGGAAATTACCCGCGGTGCGGTGCTGTCGATCCATAACGGCTTCCGTGAAGCAGGCCTGGCGCTCGGCCTGTCACGGCGTGAAACCATCCGCTATGTCATCATGCCGCTGGCGCTGCGGCGTATGCTGCCGCCGCTGGGTAACCAGTGGATCATCAGCATCAAAGACACCTCGCTGTTCATCGTGATCGGCGTGGCGGAACTGACCCGTCAAGGGCAGGAAATTATTGCCGGTAACTTCCGTGCGCTAGAAATCTGGAGCGCCGTAGCGGTTATTTATCTGATTATTACCCTGGTGCTGAGCTTCGTTCTGCGTCGTCTGGAAAGAAGGATGAAAATCCTGTGATTGAATTTAAAAACGTCTCCAAGCATTTTGGCCAAACCCAAGTGCTGCATAATATCGATTTGAAGATCGAAAAAGGTGAGGTCGTGGTGATTATCGGCCCTTCTGGCTCCGGTAAGTCGACCCTGCTGCGTTGCATCAACAAGCTCGAAGAGATCACCAGTGGCGATCTCTTCGTCGACGGCCTGAAAGCCAACGATCCTAAAGTTGACGATCGCCTGATTCGTCAGGAAGCCGGCATGGTGTTCCAGCAGTTTTACCTGTTCCCGCACCTGACGGCATTGGAAAACGTTGCCTTTGGCCCAATCCGCGTACGCGGTTTGAAAAAATCAGACGCAGAAAAGCTGGCACGTGAACTGCTGGCCAAGGTTGGTCTGGCCGAGCGCGCACATCATTATCCTTCCGAGCTGTCCGGTGGCCAGCAACAGCGCGTAGCGATCGCCCGCGCGCTGGCCGTGAAGCCGAAAATGATGCTGTTTGATGAGCCTACCTCGGCGCTCGATCCAGAACTGCGCCATGAAGTGCTGAAAGTCATGCAGGATTTGGCAGAAGAAGGCATGACCATGGTGATCGTCACCCACGAAGTCGGCTTTGCCGAAAAAGTGGCGTCGCGCCTGATCTTTATCGACAAAGGCCGGATTGCAGAAGACGGCAATCCGCACGCGTTGATTAACCATCCGCCAAGCCCTCGCCTACGCGAGTTCCTGCAACACGTTTCCTGATTTACCCTGCTCAGCGGCGGGCGCACTCTGCGCCCGCCGTTTCTATTTAGCACGCGTTCCCACTCTTCATCTCTCTTCATTTCCTACTATGTTGTTTGTTTTTTATAGCATTTGTATTTAATCCGCCGATTTACAGAGCCCCAAGAGAGGATCAATGCCCACAACCGCATACTCCCGATTCGGTTCTCATCTGCGAGAACATTTACGTTTATTCCCGTTGTTATTGCTGCTGACAGTCGCCGTAGCCTCTCCACGAGCGATAGCGCAACCCCCACAAAATGCCGCTCCTGGTGACCAAACTGAACAACAGAAAGCGTCTTACGCCGCGCTGGCGGATATTCTGCAAGATGACAAAGCCCGTGCTGGGCTGATCAGTCACCTGAGACAGCAGGCCGGTGAATCCCCCGCAACCCAGCCGCAAACCGACACGCCGGAAGCCGCCGACACGCTGAGCGATAACCTGAGCAATTTGGCGCAGTCTGGCATCAGTACCCTCAACCAAAGGTTGAATTCGCTACAAAAGCTGATCGACTCCGGCCCCAAACGCACGTTTAATGCCGACAGTTTTTTTCGCGCCCTGGGCTATTTCCTGCTGACAGTGGCGGTCACTTTTGCCCTGTTCCATCTGATCCGCCGTCTGATCGCCCCCCTGTATAAGCACATGGGCAACTGGGGCCACAACGCCAGGGTGCAACACGGTCCTTGGTATAAACGTCCCGTCGCCATCCTCGGTGCCTTTGCCGTCGATCTGCTGGTATTACTGCTGGCGCTTGCAGCGGGCAACCTGTTCGCTCGCCATGTTAATGCCGACAGCGCCACCATCATGCGTCTGCAAACGCTGTTTCTGAGTGCCTTTGCGGTGATTGAATTCTTCAAAGCGGTACTCCGGCTGATCTTTGCCCCCAACTTTGATTACCTGCGCCCTTTCCCGTTCAGCGACACCTCGGCCCACTACTGGAATACGCGCCTCGCCTGGCTCAGCGGTCTGATCGGCTACGGCCTGATGGTTGTGGTGCCCGTCGTGGCGGTACAAATCAGCTACCCGGCCGCGGCCGCGGTCAATCTGGCGGTGATGCTGGCTTTGACGCTGTATGCCGTCGCGTTGATCTTGCACAACCGCAAACCGATACAGCACCAAATTAACCTGCTGGCAGAACGTTCGATGGCGTTCTTTAGCGTAATTCTTCGCGGCCTTGGGCACGTCTGGCACCTGTTGGCGATCGCCTATTTCCTGGTGCTGTTCGTGCTTTCACAATTTGATATCGGCAACAGCCTGCGCTTTATGATGACGGCAACGGTGAAAAGCCTGCTGGTGATCGGCTTAGGGGCCTTACTTTCAGGCATGTTAACTCGCTGGATTTTTCGCCGCATCTCACTGCCGGCCGACGTTAATCTGCGTTACCCCATGCTGGAAAGACGCATTAACGCCTACATCCCAAACGGATTGAAAATCTTGCGGGTCATGGTGGTTTTGGCCGTGACGCTGTTCCTGTTCGACGCCTGGCACCTGATCAACCTGTATCAATGGGCGAGCAGCGACAACGGTGGAAAGGTGATTGGCGGGCTGATGCATATTCTGCTGATTCTGGTCATTGCCGTCTTCAGTTGGACGTTGATGGCCAGCGTCATCGAGCACCGGCTGGCGCTGGAGTTGAGCAATGGCATTCGCCCAAGCGCACGCGAGCGCACCCTGTTGACGCTGTTTCGTAACGTTCTGGCGATCGTGATCAGCACCATTACCATCATGATTGTGCTGTCGCAGGTCGGCATTAACATTGCGCCCCTGCTGGCGGGTGCCGGGGCGCTCGGCCTCGCCATCAGTTTTGGTGCACAAACGCTGGTGAAAGACGTGATTACCGGTGTCTTCATCCAGTTTGAGAACGGCATGAATACCGGTGAATATGTCACCGTCAGCGGCATTACCGGCACGGTGGAGCGCATGACTATCCGCTCAATTGGCCTGCGGGACGATTATGGTGTTTACCACATCGTCCCCTTCTCTTCGATCACCACATTGGCGAACTACGCCCGCGAGTTTGGCGTCTACCGAGCCAATTACACCGTGAGCCGTGATGAAGATATTGATCGTGTCCACGACGTGCTGCATCAGGCCGTCGCCGCGCTGAAACAGGATGAGCAGGTGAAGCACTTTCTGATTGGCGAACCGGTGTTCAACGGCGTGGTGGCGCTGGGCGATCGCTCTTTCACTACCCGGGTCACCCTACGCACTCAGGCGCTGAAACAGTGGGTCGTGCAATACGCCCTCGATCGGTTGGTGAAGATGCATTTCGAACGGGCGGGCATCACCATGCCACAGCAGGCGATGCAGCTGTCCTATGCGCCGAACGCGGGACCACAACCGGCAGCGCCCTGACAAGCATCACCGCGTCGTGCAGGGGTGGGCGGCCAGGAAGGCCGCCACATCCTGCTGATAAGCGTCAAATTGTATCGATCGCGGCGCAAACAGGCCGATGATGTTGATCAACGACGGGTAACGGACAAACAGCGGTTTGACCATGGCATGGTCAGCCTGTTCGATTCGCGTCACCGTCAGCAGGTCGGCGGGGACGACTTGCCGGTAGACGCGTTCAGTCTCGTTCGCATCAACATTGATGTCGCGTCCGCCCACTATCAGGTGTACCGGTGTTTTGTAATTTCTCAGCCCCACCCTGACGTCACTGGCCATGTTGGCACGAATAAACTGCCAACGATCCGCACTTAACGTCGCCGCCTCACCATATTCACGGAGGTATTGCGTGTAGCCGTCCGGCTGTTTCAGCAGGGATAATACGTGCCTCTCTTGAGCTTCGCGCTCCTGAATGCGTTGCTCATCATCACCCGCCGCCTCCATTTCCGCTCGGGTGTTGTATCGCCCCTGTGTTAGCCAGTTGATCGCCGGAGACATCACCAGCGTAAAAGCGATATCGGGTCGCCGCCGTGCAACGTCCGGCATCACCCACCCCGCCTGGCTTGCCCCCCATAACCCGACGCATTGCGGGTTAAAGCGCCCGTCTTTTCTGGCCCAGTCAATAATGTCCGCCGTTTCTTTTGCCCGGTCGTCCATGGTTTGGTGCAACCAGTTGCCGGAAGAGCCGCCGATGCCCGGTTTATCAAAAGATAAAACGGCATAACCCTGTTCGGCCATGGTCTCCCAAATGCCGTAGTAACCTTCGTCACGGCTGGCATTGGCAGGGCCATCACCATGAACAAAGACAATCACGCCCGGCTTTCCGTGCACGTTTTTCGGCAGCACCAGCGTACCGGCAAGGGCGTTGCCACCGGCGGTCAACCGAACCGGCTCGGTGACATATTGATAGTCGTTGGCGTAGAGGACCCAGCCTGACGCCACGACAAACAACACCAGTAAACAAACGGCTATTTTTTTCACCGCATTTCCCCGATGCGCTTTTCCATTAGCAACCAGTTTGCCTGGCGAAACAGCCACCACAGTGAAGCGTGTCTCTCCCGCCGGCCCATGTTGAAACCACATTGTTGATACAGACGCCGTGCGCCGATATTTTGTTGGCTCACGTGCAAACGCAACCAACGGTTAGGCTGCTGTGCCGCTGCATAGTCCGTTATCCATTCGATCAACATTTTTCCCACGCCTTTGCCCCGCAGCTTTTCATCTACCGCTAGGTAGGAGAGATAGAGTTCACCGGCGGCAGGCGCGTGCTGTAAGAACGCGATTTGCAGGTACATACGCCAAAAGTTCAGCATGCCATAACGACGGCACAACCCCAGTATCGGCAACGGACGCGCCCTCAAGGCACAATTGCCCAACCGCCCCGCAGACTTGAGCCCAAATGCTGCCACCACCTTACCCGCTCGCCGAACGACAAAGCTGTGCTCTTGGCTGTTGCTTTGATTCCAGCTCCATAGCCAGTAAAACAACCGCCATTGTTGGCGTGCGCCCAACCCGCACTGGCGTTGGAATTTGTCGTCAAAGGCAGCGTAAATCAGCGCAGCCGTCTGCAAGCGACAGGATTCACGGTAAGGTTGTATATCAAGCATTTTTCGCCCCATTACGCTTGCGTGAAAATCAACTGTTCCAGCAAGTGATTCGCCACCGTCGGCGCCTTGCGCGGGAAAATCGCCTGCCGCAGGGCCTGGCTTTCAATCACGTCCAGAATCAGTTGGGCAAGCTCGTGCGGATTTAACGCCGCCGCAATCTCGCCAGCTCGCTGCGCCAGGACGATAACCTGCACCAGCGCCTCCGTCAGTTGCTGCTGGTTGGCATCAAACTTCTCCGCCAAAATGGCATTGCGGGCAACCTCCGCCACGATTTCCGTCGCCAACTGAACGCTGTCCGGTGATGAGACAAAAACATGATAAGCGGTGAAAAAGTCGGACAGCGCCTGCCGGGGCCGGTGTTTACCCTCAACCAACCGTGCGGCGAACTCCGTGAAGAACGCATTCTCCAGAAGCGCTATTTCACCGATCAAGGCGTCCTTACCGGCAAAATGGTTGTAAAGGTTACCCACGCTGACACCCGCGGCCTGTGCGATATCTCGCATACTGGTCTGGTGAAAACCCTTATGGGTAAAGCTGTGCAATGCGGCATCAACAATTTTTTCTCGGTTTCCCATGAGCCTGTCTCGCGGTTGAAAGGTGGCTAGCGACATTCAATTTATTACGCAAGTGAACGAACGTTCGTTCACTTTTAATGGCAGCATACAGAATGTCAAACCGACGAGTTTGAACCAAAGATAAACAACCCGCAGAAGGGTAAAGCGAGAAAGGCGCTAACCCCGTTGCCCAGGGTTAGCGTAGAGACGATCAGTGCAGTGCACCCTCTTGTTTAACCGAGGTGAAGGCCTGCATCAGTTTCACCACGTCCTGCATGCCAACGTTCACCTGATTGATCACTTCCCCGGCGTCATGCGTCAGAGTCACCCCACCACCAGCCTGATCCACGCAGGTTGCCATGCCGGCAATCGCCGCTGCCACGCCGTGCTGAATGGATTTGGTCATTCGCTCTATCTCCGTCGCCGCCTTACGCGATTGCTCTGCCAGCGTGCGCACTTCATTGGCCACCACGGCGAAACCCCGCCCGTGCTCGCCCGCATGTGCGGCCTCAATCGACGCGTTGATCGCCAACAGGTTTGTTTGGGAAGCGATTTTACGGATAGCCTCAACAATGGTACCAATTTGCTGTGAGCACTGGCCCAATTCACTGATCACATCAGACGTTTGACGCGCTGCCGCCTCAACCTGCCGCATGCCTTCCACCGCCTGCTGAACGATGAGCGCGCCCTGCGATGCCTGCCGGTCAGTATCCAACGACAAATGGTGCACGTTGCGTACCATCTCCTCTTCATGCTGCTGTTGCATCATGAGTCGGGTGATGTCTTGAGCGATTTTTACAACCTTCACCAACCGCCCATTTCCGTCGAGGATCGGATTATAACTGGCTTCCAGCCATACCCTGTCCCCACGGCGGTTGACGCGTTCAAAGCGCCCGGTGATAAACTCACCGCGAGACAGTCGCTGCCAGTGTTGGCGGTAATCATCGGAGGCAGCAAACTCCGGCGTGCAAAGCACCGCGTGTGACTGCCCGCGCGCTTCTTCCAGCCGATAGCCAATGACCTTCAACATATTGTCGTTGGCGTCGAGGATCGTTCCCTGCGCGTTGAACGTGATCATCGCCATGGAACGATTTAACGCCGCCAATAAACTCTGATGTTCCTGCGCCTGAGTAATGCGTTCCGTCACTACGCTGGCGATCTTGACGATCTCCACCACCTGGCCTTTCTTGTTTAAGACCGGTGCATAGGTACCCTGCAACCACACCGTTTCACCGTCTTTGCGAATGCGTTTTATATTATCCGTGATCGGCTTGCCATTATTTAACATATCCCAATGTTTGAGATAGGCAGAACTTACGACATATTGCGGGTCACAAAAAATACGGTGATGCTGGCCAATCACCTCCTGCCGCTGGAATCCCATGGTCTGTAAAAATAAATCATTGGCGCGCAGCACAGTGCCATCAGGTTTAAATACAATCATGGCAACGGCATTTTCTATCGCACTCAACTCAGCGCGGCTGTGGGTATTTAACTGACTGAATCGTAACAGCATAATGTGGGTGTCCTTCTGGCAGATGATTTAGCGAGAAAACGCTTTTCATTTTATTTTCTTGCACGCTGCGCCCACACACAGACGTGCAACACCCTGAGAAACAGGCGAGCCTAATTTCCCCGGATAGACGATATTAACCGAGTTAAAAACATCAATTTAGTTATGTGATTATTATTTTTTGAATAAATAATTAAATTAGGATTTTTGTTACAAAGAACTGTATTGAGAATAACGCAAGTTGAAGAAATTGAAAGGGAAACGCGAAGTTTTATTGGCGCCGGCGACAAAACCGGCACCCGGGGAATTAACGCCAGCGTTCTGCCGCCCACGCGGCTTGTTGTTCTGCGTCGTGGAAGGTCCAGGCCACAAAACGGCTGATCTTTTGTCCCTGCGCCATCTCAATGGTGCGGACTTCGGCGGCACCCGCCAATTTTAACGCATGGTAAATCGACGGCAGCGTCGTGTTTTTAGAAATCAACGACGTAAACCACAGGCAATTCTGCGCCTTGCTGACGCTTTCCTCGACCATTTTACGCACAAAGGCTTCTTCGCCCCCTTCACACCACAGCTCATTATTTTTACCGCCAAAGTTCTGCACCGGCTTGCCCGCCACCTCGCCTTTGCCCAGCTTGTGCAGTTTGCGGCGGGTACTCGCATGCGCTTCTTGTTCAGAACCGTGGAACGGTGGGTTACACAGCGTAGCGTCAAACTTCTCTGCCACACCGATAATACCGTTAAAGATGAATTCCGGCTGTTTTTGCAAACGCAGGCGCACGCTGTTTCTCAGCGTTGGGTTCATCTCGACGATCATTTTGGCCGAATTAAGTGACACGGGGTCGATCTCAGATCCGGTAAAGCGCCAGCCGTACTCGCGCAGGCCAACGATCGGATAGATACAGTTGGCACCAATACCTACGTCAAGGATCGCCACACCTTTACCGCGCGGGATTTCGCCACCGTTACTGGTTGCCAGCAAGTCCGCCAAGTGGTGCAGGTAATCTGCGCGACCAGGGATCGGAGGGCAAAGGTAGTCGGCTGGAATATCCCAATGCTCGATACCATAAAAATGTTGCAGCAACGCACGGTTGAGCATTTTAACCGCTGCCGGATCGGCAAAATCCACTGAGACATCCCCCCAGGCGTTCGGCTTGACGAACGGCTCCAATGCCGGGCAACTGGCGATCAGTGCAGGGAAATCATAGCGTGAGCGATGACGGTTACGCGGGTGCAGGCCGCTTTTCTGCTGCGGGAAGGTTTTCTTTTTTTCCACCGTGACGGGCTCTCTTAAAGGTATTTCTGGCGCGTAAGATACCATAAAGCGCCGCTAAACTTGCAGCTGGCGGGAAACACGTCAGAATAAAAGCTCTCTTATCTCATGACAGGTCACTTATGAGCAGTGAGTCTCGTTATTATTATGAACCCGCCGCAGGCCACGGGCTGCCACACGATCCACTGAACGCCATCATCGGCCCACGTCCGATCGGCTGGATCTCATCAATCAGCGCTGCCGGCCAACGTAATCTGGCGCCCTATAGCTTTTTTAACTGTTTCAACTACCGCCCGCCGATTGTTGGCTTTGCCAGCAGTGGCTGGAAAGACAGCGTCGCAAATATTGTCGAAACAGGCGAATTTGTCTGGAATCTGGCGACACGCCCACTTGCCGATGCCATGAATAACAGCTCTGCCAGCCTGGCACGGGGTGAAGACGAATTTGCCTTTGCCGGCGTGACGCCGTTAGCCAGCCGCCGGGTAAAGGCTGAACGGGTAGCGGAAAGCCCGGTCAACTTTGAATGCCGTCTGTCACAATGTATTCAATTGCAAAGTGCTGCCGGGGAAAAGGTAGACACCTGGTTGGTACTGGGGGAAGTGGTTGCCGTGCATATCGATCCTGGCTTGCTCGACGAGCACGGCATCTATCAGACCGCGGCTGCCGAACCGATCCTGCGTGCGGGAGGCCCCACGGCTTACTATGGTATCTCGGAACAACACCGTTTCGATATGATTCGCCCGGACGCGCAAAAGCGCTGAGCAAGCCACCCTTTCTCCGTTTGGAGAGAGGGTTAATTAACAATCAAAAAATCTGAAAAAGATTATCAATACTCTCCGATTTCATCCTGCCTGTCACTGCGCAATAATCATTCCATCGAAAGGCAAACCCCTTTCACCCTTATAAAATTGACAGGAATGACTACCATGAAAAACATCAAAACTTTTGCTGCTGCTATCGCTCTTACTGCGGTTTCTTTCACATCTTTTGCTGCAGAACACGTTAGCGCACAGGACGCCGTCCAGTTTGAAAAAGCCGGTGTGATCACCGCCAGTGGTGCTACCGATCTGAGCAGCTTGAAAGCCCAGCTTTCCGCCAAAGCCGATGCAGCAGGTGCCAAGGCCTTCACCATTACCTCCACCAGCGGCAACAACCTGATGCATGCCACGGCTGTCATCTATAACTGATCGACCGATTAGAAATAAAAAAGCCCGCCGATACTCGCTATCGGCGGGCTTTTTTCATGGTCGTCAGGCCAGGCGTGCGTTTATCGCCGCGGCGAAATCACGACACATCTTCTCATCGCCTTCCGCGTTGTCCGCCAGTACTTGCTCACCATCCACCACGCGGATATGCGCCGCCAGATCAAAATCCGCTGCGGGTTGAGGCCGCGTAGCAGCATCGGCAATCGTCTGACGCGCATCCTGCCATGCCTGAGCCACCGTCTGGTTACAAGACTGCGCCAGATAATCGGGGTTAAAGCCTTCCCCAGTCAGGCTACGCAACGTATCGTCATGGCTCACGCTGTTTCCCGGTAGCCAATAGTGACGCGCCAGATCCGGTCCAATGGCCGGGTTGTCAGTAAGATAGCCGTCACGCTGCAGGAAAAATTGGCGCGTCTGTTCAACGGCCATTAGCGCCAGCAGATAGCCTTGATAGGAACACGCCGACTCCAGAGACAACAAGTGTGGGATGGCCAACGTTGGACGCGGGCTACCGCTAATGCCCAGAATCTTACGTTCAACTTCACGTGCCAACGCGGTGATCGCTTCTGGCGTGCGCTGTTCGTCATCCCACTGATACAACGCCCACTCAAAGTAAGGCACCAGCAGAATATGGCGTTCATTGAACGCGCGCATCGGTTGACGTGCGGCGATGCTGGCCTCAATTAATGCATCCGGCACCGGTTCACCGGCGGCATTTTTCGCATAGCGCTTCAACCAGTCGGCGTCGTCCAGCAGGCTGTCGCAAAACATCGACTGGGTTTCAGCATAGGCCATCGAGGTCGGCGGAAACTCTTGTGAGAAACAGGGGGCATTCTGGCAAATATTGGCAAAGTGCGCCGCGTGGCCGCCTTCGTGGAACAACGTATTCAAACCATGAGCACCGCTACCCACCTGGTCCGGCTGCGCCAGGCTGGTGAAGTTAATGCGTGCCGGTAGCCATTTCCCCTCTTGAATGAACGGCGGCACCGGGCCATGCATAAAACCATTTTCATATTTGCCCTGGCGTACCAACAGATCGAGATCCATTTGCGCACCGCGGAACCCAATATGCAGACGTTTAAAACTGTTGATCCAACGCTCAAGCGACTGCGCAAACGGAAAGTAAGGATCCAGTTGGCGGGTCACGTCACCCGCGCTGGCAAAGCGCACATTCCAGGGTTCTAACGCTTGCTCGCCTTTTTCCGCGGCCAACTGCTGCAAGCTGCGTGAGTTCGCTTCGCGGGTTTGCTGTTCGAAACGATCCAAAATGGCGAACAACTGCTCCGGCGTCATACGCTCGGTTTTATTCACCTTGTAGTCAAAGTAGTTACGAAAACCCATCTGGCGCGCAAAGCGATTGCGCAGGCTAATCAGCTCCGGCAAACCATTATGCAGTAGCCATTGCTCCAGCTCGCGCAACGCGTTTTGTGAACTTCGGCGGTATTCTTCGTTTTCATTGGTGGCCTGGTTGGTCAGCAGTTCACCGAGCGAGGCGTTCACCCGCTGCCCAGCCGCATTCAGATGGCTAACCGGATTGCTCTTGCGTCGGGTATAAAGATCCGCCTCGGCGCTGATAATTTGGTCCAACAGTGTCTGGGCGTCGGCGTCTTCAATCGCGTTGCAATCAAAAAACCGCAGCCAACCGTTCAACCCATGTTGCAGAGCATCACGCTGCGCATCCTGCGGCAAAATCTCCAGCCCGGCCAGCAACTGGCGAATTTCAGCCAACCGACGCGGCTCGGCGATAAAGCGCTTGTAGGCGCTCTCCGCTGCAGAGAAACGCGCGGAAACGTCATCACCGCCCATGCCCATATAATTCTGCCAGAACAGATCTTCTTTGGTGCGGTGAACGTCAAGGTAATCCTGATTCAATTGATTGAAGTAATCGAGAGCCTGTTGCATAACCATCCTTTCAGAGCCGATTTGCGAAATGTTCCAGTATAGCCAATGGATTTACGCGTCGCGTAAACGTTCCAATCCCTGTTCCAGGGTGTCTGCTTCACCGGTTGCTACCAGGCAACAGGCAATTTGGCGCTGGATCGCCAACGGGATCGCAATGTCACCCGCCAGGCAACGTTCTGTCCAACGTGCCGTGGTCTCTGCATCTTTCGCTGCCGGTAAATCAGGCGTTTCATCCTGCACCGGACGCTCTAGCAGCACCTGCTGCTCACCGTCGACAATGTAATGAATCTGCGGGCAACGCTGCGGGTTGGCATAGGCTTCACCTTCGGTGCCGTGCATCAGTAACCCACGCGCCCCAATCTGGCGGAAGAATGACGCCACACGGCCAACGTACTCAGGGTGCGACACACTGGCGATACGCAACACGTCCTGCTCGGCAAACGGCGTCGCCAGTTTGGCTAGCGTATGGGCGCTGTTGCGCACCCCCATGCGCCAGCGCATACCCAGTTGACGCTCCAGGGGCGCTGACAAGGCAGAAACCGGGATAAATACCGTTTCCCCCTTATCGAGGCGGTGTTGGGCATGGGCAGCCTCTTGCGACCAGGGCAGGCCCAGCAATGTAAAGGTGTCGGCGCTGGTCACGCGGGTGCTGTCATCCAACACGCCATGTACCACCACCGGCAGGCCAACGCGCGTCAGTAGCAGCGCCAATAGTGGCGTCAGGTTCGCCTGTTTACGCGCACCATTATAGCTGGGCAACACCACTGGCATCGGTCGCCCTTGCGGTGCCTGCAAATGCATCACCTGTTGCTGCATGGCCTGATAAAAACCGATCATTTCCTCTTCGGCTTCCCCTTTAATGCGCAGGGCGATCAAGATACCGCCCAGCTCCAGTTCGCCCACTTCACCGGCCAGCATCTTTTGATAGAGCTGAAAGGCAGTGTCCCGGTCGAGATCGCGTGCGTGGTTCTTGCCACGGCCTATTTCTTTGATAATTTTGGTGTAATCCATCGCCTGCATCCCCTAATTCAGTCTGGGATTAGCATACCTTATCCACGCCGCCGCTCAACCTCATCCGCCAGTTGCTGTTGGGCAACGTCACCGGCACGCAATGCAGCGACAACCCCGTCAACGTCTTCGGCGCTGCGGTTCTGGCTCATCTTCCATTTACCTTCCCGGTGGGTCACTGTGATTTCAATACCGACAATGCCCTTCATCTGCGCAGCGATATAATTGGCAGGTGCATCTTCCCTATGCCAGGGCTCAGGTTGACGGCCTTCTTGCAGCGCCGTTAATCCGTCCAACTGTTGCCGCAGCCAGCCTGCGTCCTCTGTCACTCGCGGCACACCTCGCAGTTGCACCACGCTGTAATTCCAGGTCGGCACGGCTTTACCGGTTTGCCGTTTGGTTTCATACCAACCCGGCGAGATATAGCCCTGTAGCCCCTGAAATACCACCAGACATTCCTGCACGGCCTGCAACAATGGCCAGTGTGGGTTGGCGCGGGACAGGTGCGCCCGCAGATGCACGTGGCCCTGTTCATCCGCATCAATCAAGAACGGCAACGGGTCCACCACCAGGCCCTGGTCTCCATGGCTAATGAGCATCCCCAGCGGGTTGGCACGCACCAGCGCAATGTGGCTCTCCAGACAGTCGTCACGGAATGAGGCGGGTTGATACATGGTGTCAGGCTTCCTTCAGCGCAATGGAATGATGAGATAGCAATAGCACCCGACGACCGTTGATTAAAGAGCCACTTTGCGCTGTTGTTGAATGATCCACCTTAACAGCACAAAGGCGACAAGCATGGCCAACAGGTTGTAGATCATCGCTCCGGCAAACGCCTGCCCATAGCGTTCTGCACCAGCGTCACCCACCAACAAGGGGACAAAAAACGCGCCGCTGGCGGCAATCCCCATTGCACCACCAATCTGCTGCACGGTGGAAATCACCCCCGCAGCCATGCCGGCCTGCTCTTCTTTGGCCAGCCCCAGTACCAGATTAAGTAATGGCGTCATACTCATCGCCTGACCAAAACCCAGGATCACCAGCCCCGGCAGGAGCCACAATGGTTGCGCCAACGCCGCTCCCCACACCACTTGCACCACCAACAGCGCCATTCCGGTTGCATAGATCACCACGCCAAACGCCAGAACCCCATTCCCCCAGCGCTGCACAAACGTCGGTGCGAGGAATGAGGCCAGCATAAATGCCACGCTGGCGGGTGCAAACAGGCTTCCCGCCTGAAACGGCGTCAGGCCCATTCCCGATTGCAACAACAGGGCAAAACACAAAAAGAAGGAGGAAGCCGTAGAGTAAATCGCCAGCACCACCACCACACCCGGGGTAAAACTCCCCTGGCGAAGCAGCGCCGGATCCAGTACCGCATCGCCGGAACGCATCGACAGTCGACGTTCCCAGCGTATAAAGGCCCATAGCACCCCCAAACCCAGTGCCAATACCGGCAATATCCACCAGGGCCAACCACGCGATGGTCCCTCCAACAGCGGAACTAACAGCAATAACAACCCTGTCGCGGCCAGCAGTAATCCCATGCCATCCAACCGCTGAGCCTGTTCGAGACGTGATTCTGGGAGACTCCGCGCCGCCAAGATCGCCAATGCACCGATCGGCAAATTAATCAGAAAGATCATGCGCCAGCCGCTACCGAAAATATTGGCTTCAATAATAAATCCACCGAAGATCTGCCCCAAAATGGCCGCCAGCCCCAGCGTCATTCCTAACCAGGCAAAAGCGCGCCGCCGTTGATGTGGGCCGTACAGCACACGCAGCAGCGCATAGATCTGCGGAAACAACAGTGCCGCCATCGCCCCTTGCAAAAAACGCGCTGCGATCAACATGGCCAGAGACGTCGCCAAGCCACACAGTGCCGACGCCAGCGTAAACCCCAGCATGCCCAGACTGAACATCTGGCGTCGCCCGAAACGATCCCCCAAACGCCCGCCTGCAATCAATAACACACCAAATGCCAGCTCATAGCCGGCAATAATCAGCCCGACACCGGCAAAATCAGCGGCGAACTGCTGCTGAATGACGGGCGCAGCCACGTTCACTACGAACAGGTCGAATACGGTGACAAAGCCCCCCAACAGCAACACGGGCAACCCCACCAGGCGACGATCACCCTCCGCGAATGACTGTTCCATAAATGCCTCCAAATATTGAGATGGCAGTAGTATGGAACATGTCCTAAACTGTTACTATATAGCCAGTTATACTATTACTGAGAGCAACAGGACAGTCACTATGCCGCCGCGTACCCTCAACCGAACCCGTCAGGATCTGGCGGATTTTCTGCGTCAAAAGCGCGAAAAATTGTCACCGCAGGCTGTCGGTCTGCCAAGCGGCACCCGACGCCGTACGCCGGGACTGCGGCGTGAAGAAGTCGCCGCGCTGGCAGGGGTCGGCCTCACCTGGTACACCTGGCTGGAACAAGGGCGGGAAATCAACGTCTCGGTGGATTTTTTGGAGAACCTGGCACGTGTGCTGAAGCTGGATGCAACCGCCCGTTACCATCTGTTTTTGCTGGCACATCAACGTCCCCCCGTACCGGTTGGCCATCAATGGTGCCAGGTCTCGCCGCTGGTGCGTCGTCTGCTGGACGATCTGCACCTTCGTCCGGCTTACGTCATGAACCTGAGTTGGGACATCATCGCCTGGAACCCTGCTGCGGAACGGCTGTTCGCCATTGGCGACCGCCCGGCAGAACAGCGCAACATGTTGTGGATGCTGTTCGCCGATCCCCACCTCAACCAGCGTCTGGTGGAATGGCAGGCGCAAGCGCCGCAAATCCTTGCCAGCTTCCGTCGTGACTACGCCCGCGCCCCGGAAGATGCCACCATGCAGCAACGAGTACAGGCACTGGAACAGGTCTCACCACAGTTTCGCCAGCTGTGGCAACAGCATGACATTCACGGCCGTTGTCAGGGAGAGCGCACGTTCAATGTGCCCGGTGCCGGTCAGGTGACGTTTGAACATGCGTCGTTCATTGTCGATGAGGAAAATCATTTGCGGTTGGTGATGTACAGCGCGCTGGCGCAATGCCCGACCAGCGCGGCGTTTGAGGCGTTATTACAGGCGTAAGGCTATTTACGGCTGTCAAAAATCAACTTGCAGGCCAACCCGGCGAACACGCTGCTCAGCAGGTAGTTCGGCCAACGGGCACTGAACTGGCGGCCGACAAAGCGGCTTTTCATGCTGCTGACAGCCATGATAAGCCCGCCGTTAATCACCAAACCCACCAGATTTAGCACTGTCGCGAGCAGCAGCATTTGCGCCACCAGTGAACCGGCATGCGGATCGATAAACTGCGGGAACAGTGCCAAAACGAACAGCGCCATTTTGGGATTGAGGATATTGGTGAACAACCCTTGCCGGAAAATTCGGACGGTTGGCTCTGCCGTTAATCCGGCAGATGCCTGCAAATGGCTGCCAGAACGTAACGTTTTCCATGCCAAATACAGTAAATACGCCGCCCCCAGTAGCCGCACCGTATCGTAGGCCAAGGGTACTGCGACAAACAGTTGTGATAAACCCAGGGCCGCCGCCAGAGCATGGCAGTAGGTGCCCAGTTGGATCCCCGCCAGAGAGGCAAAACCGGCTCGACGCCCCTGGCTAACGCTGCGTGAAGCAATCAGCAACATATCTGGCCCTGGCGTAACCGCGAGCGCCAGACAGGCGCCGGAAAACAGCAAAATGGTGGAAGCGTCAATCATAAGTCACCCGTACGCAGCATGGTGGGAAGCAGGCGTTATCATATGCCAGCGCTAAATCACTGCCAAGGTGCTTTGGGCGTGAAGGCCGACAGCAGCGCCTCAATGGCTACCCGTACCCGTAGCGGCATGGTGATGCCTTTCAGCCACACCACGTTAATCGCCAGTCCCGCGCCACAACTGCCTGGCAAAATCTCTTGCAATGTCCCCGCAGCGAGTGCGTCGTGCGCCAGCCAACGCGGCAACATGGCAATCCCCTGTCCTGCGCAAACTGCGCTGAGTGCCGCCTCCATATTGCTCAGCCGCAAACGGGTCGGCAGAGTCACGCGTTGTACTTTTCCTTGTTCATCCATTAACTGCCAGGGCGGGCTACGCCCATCGCGTAACAGGCCCACCGCCTGATACCGCGATAACTCAGCGACCCTATCTGGCTCGCCTTGCCGCGCCAGATAGGCCGGGGCGGCACAGAGTATTTGCTGTTGTTCACCCAATTGGCGTGCGGTGATTGCCGCCGCATCGCCTGGTAAACCGATACGCACCGCCAGATCGATCCCCTCTTCCGCCAGATCAACCCTACGGTTGGAAAACAACGCGTCGATCTGCAACCGAGGGTAACGATCCGCCAGCGACAATAGCGGCGGCATCACCCACTTTTGGCCAAACAATACCGGTAGCGATACCCGCAATCGCCCTTCTGGCGTATGGGCGCGGGCCGCGAGCTGGTTTTCCGCCGCTTCCAGCGCTGCCAATGCTTTCAGGCAATCGTCATAAAACAGTTGCCCTTCGTCAGTCAAAGACAGACTGCGGGTGGTGCGTTGAAATAGCCGCACCTGTAACCGCTGTTCCAGTCGCGCCACGGCTTTCCCCACGGTAGAACGGGAAAGCCCCAACTGCTCTGCTGCGCGACTAAATCCCCCCGCCTGCACCGCCTGCACAAAAGCGCGGATCGCATGTAGCCGTTCACTGGAAATCATGCTGGCCTCTTATTGACGATATTAATTCGCCTATTAAACGATGAAACACCGCCACTGGCTATAACAAGCACTGAGTACACTGAAGGCAGGCTTTTTAACCGAGGACATACCCGATGAGTGAACGCAGCGAAATTCTGACCGACGTCAGTACCCCGCGCCTGTGGCGGCTGCTGATTGGCATCAGTATCGCCAGCTTTTTGGGCTGCATCGATTTCACTATCGTCAATACCACCATTCCCGCCATTCAGCGCGAATTGGCCGCGCCCTTGAGTCAGGTGCAATGGGTCATGACGCTGTTCGTCATGGCATTGTGCGCCTTTATGGTCAGCGCCGGGCGACTGGCAGACCTGTACGGCCGCCGCCGGGTATTGTATTGCGGGATGTTGGTGTTCGCCGGCGCGTCACTGGGGGCGGGGCTGGCGGGCAGTATTGAGCTGCTCAATGTTTGGCGCTTTGTGCAGGGCGCAGCTTGCGCAGTGTTGTATACCGCCACCACCGCCATTGTCGCCGATGCCTGGCCCCCCCAGCAGCGCGGTCGCGCAATTGGCATTTTATTGGCAGTTAACGGTCTGGGGTTGGCCATCGGTCCGGTCGCCGGAGGCTTGCTGGTCGGCACGCTTGGCTGGCGCTGGGTATTTTTGTTGAACGTACCGCTGATCGCGCTGAGTTTCGCCTTCTGCCTGGGCACCGTGCAGGAATCCCGCGCACAGCAAGGTGCAACGTTGGATATTACCGGCCTGATCTTGCTGGTGACTGGCGTTGCCGGATTGCTGTTGGCCATTAGCCAAGGTGGCCAGTGGGGGTGGCTGAGCCTGAAAACGTGGCTCACGGCGTCAGTGGCGGTGGCCACACTGATCCTGCTGGTGCCGGTCGAGCGTAGAGCGCACTCTCCCTTGGTACCCTTAGCGCTGTTGCGGCGTCCGGCGTTATTGCGTGTCTGTCTGTTAAGCGCGCTGTTAGCCTTCTTTTACTGTGCCGCCTTCTTCCTGATGCCCATTTATCTGGAAAACACCCGCCATTATGAGGGCGTGATGCTGGGGCTGCTGCTGTTGCCGACCACCGCCGTAATGGCATTGATTTCGCCCTGGGTCGGCAGGTGGGTGGATAAGTCCGGCCCGCAGCCGGCGCTGGTCCTTGGTTTTGCCGCGTTGGCCGCTTCTGCCGCACTGCAAAGCCAGTTTAACGCCGGCAGCCCGTTCCCCTTATTACTTGGCGCCTTTGCCCTCATGGGCCTGGGATGGGGATGCATCCTCGGCCCCTTGGTGTTGGCAACGCTGAGTACCGTCAGCGAGGCGCAAAGCGGCAGCGCATTGGGGATTACCTGGACGCTGCACAATCTTGGCGGCGCGGTTGGGTTAGCCCTGGCAGCATTGATTTATCCGACCTACGGCTACCAGGCCGTGATGCTGCTGCTGTTGCTGCTCTCATTGTTCGGAGGCCTGCTTGCTGTCTGGCATCGCCGTTGAGCGGATACGACGTTCGCCTAACAGGTTCATGCCAGCGGCCGCCAGCAAGATGATCGCAGCACCAGCAAATTGGAGGGCGACCAACCGATGACCAAACGCCAACCGATCGACCAGCATGGCAGCAATCGGATAAATAAATGACAGCGAACCGATCAGGTTGGTTGGCAACTTTTGGATCGCGCCATACAGCAGCACGTACATCAGCCCGGTGTGTAATACACCGAGTGTCGCCAGCATTCCCCACTGCCCAACATTGGCTGGCGCGTGGAAATCAACCCACGGCAACAACATCACCACGCCGACCGTAACCTGGATCAGCGCGATCAGGTGCGGCGGCGTGCCCTTCAGCCGCTTGGCGGCCAGCGCCATCAGCGCATAAAAAAAGGCCGCCCCCAACGACAGCAAAATTCCCAGCAGGTAGTTATTCTGACCGCCCGTCTGCTTAGGCTGCGCCAGCACCACCAGCATCATGCCGACAAACGCCAACACCAACCACAACAGCTTGCGGGCAGTCAGTTTCTCTCCGAGGAACAGTGCTCCCAGGGCCACCAACATGAAAGGCTGGGTGTTATACACCGCGGTAGCGATGGAGATGGATGCATAGGAATAAGCGGCAAACAGCAATAACCAGTTGACCACCAACGCGACACCGCCGGCAATCGCCAACAGCAGCGTGGCCCGCGTCAGGACATCACGCCGCAACTGGCCGAGTGCCGCACAGATGGCCAGCAGTACCAGTGCCCCCACGGCACAGCGCCAGAACACCACATTAATCACCGGTTGACCGGACATCAGCACAAACCAGCCAATGGTGCCGGAAATCAGCATTGCGGCAATCATCTCCAGCGAGCCGCGTTTTATCTCTGCATTCATCGTTGTTTCCTCTAATCAGCCAATAGACTTAGCTTGCGACTTTACCCTGCAGCTTTCCATGGCATAAAAAAGGCCAACATGCTTAACTTCCTTTTTATTGAAGGCATAAAACAGAAATAACCTAATGGAGGCTATATGGATGATATTGATCGCCAGATCCTGACGCTGCTTGCTGAGGATGCAAGAGTCTCACTCAAAACCCTCAGCGCCAGCGTTGGGCTTTCGTCGCCCAGCACTTCGGAGCGTCTGCGACGGTTGGAAGAGAACGCCGTCATCCAGGGCTATACGCTGAACGTCAATTTGCAGGCGTTGGGCTACGCTTTTCAGTCACTGGTACGCATCAAGCCGCTGCCGGGCATGCTGAAGAAGGTCGAGCAGATGATTCAGGATATCCCGGAGGTGATTGAGTGTGACAAGGTGACGGGCGAGGACTGCTTTATCGTGCGACTGGTGGCACATTCGATGGAGCAGCTCGACCAGATCCTCGATCAACTGGCCGAGCGGGCGCAGAGCAACACCGCCATCGTCAAAACCACGCCGGTGAAGCGTCGTCTGCCGCCCCTGCTTTGATTAGCGCGTGCGCCGGCGGGCGTACGGGCTCTTGCGTTTTTTGTCTTTTTTCTCCGCCGCTGCGGCGGATTTGAGCGCAGCCTTGTGCGCCTTGTCAGCGTCCGGCACCTCCCGCTGTTCAATGGGAAACACCGGCAGTGACGCCAACAAGCGCGAACCGTAGCTTTTGGTCAACAAGCGGCGATCGTAAATCACGATCTCGCCATGGCACTCATTGCTGCGGATCAGCCGGCCCACCTGTTGGATCAGGTTGAAGGAGGCGCTCGGCAGGCTCTGCACTTCAAACGGATAGCGCTTCAGCGATTTTAGCCATTCGCCTTCGGTCAGGATCACCGGGCTGTCGATCGGCGGGAAAGCAATCTTGTGGATATGCACCTGGGTCAGCAGTTCGCCCTTCAGATCCAACCCTTCGGCAAACGACTGCAGGCCAACCAGCACACTGGCAGTGCCCTTCTCAACCCGTTTGCGGTGTTCTTCCACCAGCCGGTAACGCGGCTGATCGCCCTGTACCAGCAACATCAAGCGCAGATCCGTGACATAGCTGAGAAAAGTTTGCATTGCCCGGTGGCTACTGAACAAAATCAACATGCCTTTGTGCTTGCCACCGGCCTGTTCGGCGCGGAAAAAGCGCGCCATCTCTTCCAGATGTTCGGCCTCATTGGCCATCGCCGGTTCAAAACGCATGTTCGGGATAACAATTTTGCCCTGCTCCACATGATTAAAGGGTGAAGACAGCGCTTCGAAACGATCGCCGGCTTTTTCGCTCAACCCGCTCATTTCTTGCAGGCGCGCAAAACTGTTCAATGAACGCAGCGTTGCCGAGGTGATCACCACGTGCGGCACCTTGCGCCACAGCAGTTTTTCCAGCTGATCGCTGACGCGAATACCCACGCAGTGCAGGTACAGATGCGTCACGTTATCCCGCAGATCACGCGTCACCCATTTTGAGATGGGGGCATTAGAGGACTTGTCTAGCGCCGCGAGTCGCCAGAGCTTACTCATGGCCTCCAGATACCCCAAGGTGCGGCTCATCTGAATAATCGAACGATGCAGACGCACAATATCGTGCTTGCCGGTCTGTTCACTGAGATCGTTGAGTATGAACTCTGCCACCCCGCGTAAGGCATCCGTCAGTTTGAATAACCGTGCACTGGTTTCCACCATCTCTACCGGCAGCTCACCCATTTCAAAGCGGTGTTCGGCGATCACCGTATCTGTCGGCAGAAAGGCGCTGACCTGATGTTCAAAAATCTGGATCAGTTCGCGCATCTCTTCACAGTGGTTCTTCAAGCGTTCGTCGTTCGTCAGGCCCGGCGGGTTCTTTGGCCGATATTGCGTCATGCACTGTTCAACATGGCGCACGATCATGTCCAATTGCAGATTGGTCGACAGCGCGGTAATTTCACCGTCAATCTCCAACGCATCACGCGCAACGTCCGGCAGGTGGTGGCCTTCATCGAGCACCAGCAGCAGCTCCTTGGGATTCGGCAGTACCGATTCGGTTTCCAGCGCCGCCATCACCAGCGCATGGTTAGCCACAACCACATCGGCAGTTTCAATCTCTTTGCGGGCAATATAAAACGGGCATTCACGAATATAGTGGCAATTGCGCCCCAGGCAGTTGGCTTTATCGGTACTCAGCTTGATCCACAGCGGATCGTCAATCGACAGTTGATAATGGTCGCGCAACCCGTCCCACTCATGGCGGCTGAGCGCTTTACTCAGTTTTTGGCATAACGCTTGCTCTTCACCGCTCGAAGGTGCCAGTTCGTCATCCAGAAACAGTGTCAGATCGCCCTGCTCACTGACGTCTGTGCTCAGCGCCGCTAAATTACGCGGGCAAACATAGCGGCCACGACCAAAGGCGCCGGTAAACTTCAGATCGGGAATGATCTTCTTAAGCAGCGGTAAATCTTTACTGTAGATCTGATCCTGCAACGCCACGTTAGCCGTACTGACCACCAAGGGTTTGCTTTCTGCGCGACCCACGGCGATCCCCGGGATCAGGTAGGACAAGGTTTTGCCTACACCGGTGGGCGCTTCAATCGCCAGGTGGCGCGAATAATCCCCCGCCAACGTTTTCGCGACTTCAGCGATCATCTGCCGTTGCGGTGCACGGGAAATAAAATCCGGTATTTGTTGCTGCAGGGCTTTGTACCACTGGCCAATCTGATCTTTAACTGCGGGGGAGAGCGCCATTCAACTCTATATCTCTACGAAATGATGGCGCTATTGTCCCACAGACCGACTGCCGCGTCAGCCTAGCCTTCGATCATTGAAGCGCGCCCCGCACTGAACGACCACTCATCCAATTGCGTCGTGGTGATCACCACCATCACATCTTGCGGACGTAACCCTATGTTTTCCGCCAGCAGTTGCGCCAACCGCTGGTAAAAGCGCTGTTTGGTGGCGGTATCTCGCGGACGTCCGATGGTGATGTAAAACAGTACATAATCTTCCGACCGTGGGCCGCCCAGATAGTCACGATCGTAAATCAGCTCGCCAGGGCGGTATTGGTCGATAGCCTGAAACTTATCGGCTGGCGGCACATGGAAGGTTTCGACCAATGCCTGATGAAGGCTATCGGACAGGGTTTTCAGGTAGTGTTCCGATTTGCCCTGATGCAAAGCGATGCGGCTAAATGGCATGGGACGACGCCTGTTTCAGTTCACGCAGGCGCGCCACGGCGGAGGCTGCCGCAGGCCAGCCGGCATAGAAAGCCAGATGGGTGATCAACTCGGCAAGCTGTTCAATGCTCACGCCATGGCGTTCGGCCAAGCGCAGGTGAAAAGGCAATTGCTCCACACGGTTAAGTGCCACCAGTGCCGCGACCGTGATCAGGCTGCGTTCACGCGGAGTGAGGTCCGGTCGCTGCCAAACGTCGTCGAATAATACGCTGTCACTGAGCTGTGCCAGTTTGGGGGCAATGTCACCGAATGCTTGCTGTGCCGTCTGTTGGGAAGGTTGCATCACATACTCCTGCTGTTTTAAGGGATAGCGTTACGCTACCCCTTAACCTCAGGGGTGAAAATCGGGATTTTTAGTATTGAAGGTTCATAAAAACAGGATGGTTAATGCCCCCCAACTCAGCCTGAAAGGCAACACCTATTCGAGCGGGGCCACATTATCGAAATGCGCTTGGAACAAGGCGTTAAATTCGGCGCGCTGCTCAACCTTCTTGGCGATGGCACTCAGCGTCGGGCAATGCTGTTGGAACCAACGCTGCCCCGGCCGCCAATGACACATTACCGCCACATAAAGGTCCAGCGCACTGAAACTCCTGCCGAGAAACCAGGGGCCACCGTCACAGGCACTGGCCAATTGCAACAGCAGCCGCTGGCGATAGCGCAAAATTTCGGCCGCTAATTGTTCTGGCTCCGGCGCTTTTGGCAGCCATCTTTCAGGATGGTCAGCGTAGGTAAAAGTAGGATAAATTTCAGCGTTGATGAACAGCAACCACCGCAAAAATTGTGGCAGCAATGCAGACCCCGCATGCGGCACCAGCTCAGCGTGCGGGGCACGATCGTGCAGCAAAAGAATAATTGCCGCGCTTTCCGTCATCACTTCCCCATTGGGCAGAATCAGTGTCGGAACCTGCCCCAACGGGTTCAGTTCCAGCAGCCGATCGCGCTCGGGGCTGTCCAACTGATAGTCCACTTCCTCGTAGCCCCAGGGAAACCCCGTTAGCTCCAGAGCAGCGGCAACAATCGTGGAGCCGCAACCGCGGGTACCCAATAACGTATAAGTTTCACGCATGATTTTTCCTAAAATCAGGAACAGTATCGCTAACTGTAGACCAGTCGCTGACACTTGCTCGAGGAAGAAATTCACACTTTCCGCAACTTTTTTAATCGTTCGATATGAAAATGAATATTTTGTCATAAATAGATCACATAACTGCGGTAAAAAACCTGCGCTGCAAACAATCAAGCGGCACAGTGAAACAGCAGTACAACTGATGATAAGCGTCTTTCAATCGAATAAAGCAGGGTAAATCATGAAACGTAATCTTCTGGCCGTTATTATTCCGGCACTTTTAATTGCGCAGACAGCACAGGCAGCAGAAATCTACAATAAAGACGGCAACAAACTTGATTTTTACGGCCGCGTAAAAGCACTGCACTATTTCTCTGACGATACCGGCAATGATGGCGACAAAACCTATGTGCGTATCGGTTTTAAAGGCGCTACTCAAATTAACGATATGCTGACTGGTTATGGCCAGTGGGAATATCAGATTTCAGCGAACCATTCTGAATCCGACAGCGCGAAAGACACCAAAACGCGTTTGGGCTTCGCCGGTTTGAAATACAAAAACCTCGGTTCATTCGACTACGGTCGCAACTACGGCATTATTTATGACGTCGGCGCCTGGACGGATATGCTGCCTGAGTTCGGTGATGATGCTTACGTCAAAACCGACAACTTTATGAATGGCCGTACCAACGGCGTTGCAACCTACCGTAACAACGACTTCTTCGGTCTGGTTGACGGTCTGAAGTTTGCCATTCAGTACCAAGGCAAGAACGAAAATGACGGCCGCGCCGGCAGCAAAGCGAACGGTGACGGTTGGGGCTTGTCTTCCAGCTATGAAATTATCGACGGCCTGAGCGTGGGCGCAGCCTATGCTTCTTCTAACCGTACTGCCGGCCAAAAAGCGGGCACCTTCGGCAAAGGCGACAAAGCCGATATCTGGGCTGGCGGTCTGAAATACGACAATAACGCCGTTTACCTGGCAGCAACTTATTCACAAAGCCGCAATATTGCGCCTATTTCTGGCACAGCGACCATTAATAATACGTCTACCTCCGTCAGCGGCTTTGCCAATAAAGCAGAAGGTCTGGAGCTGGTTGCACAATATCAGTTCGACTTCGGCCTGCGCCCATCACTGGGTTATGTTCAGCAGAAGGGTAAAGATATTGAAGGCATCGGCGACGCCGACCTGGTTAAATATATCGACGTAGGTACTTACTACTATTTCAACAAGAACATGTCGACCTATGTTGATTATAAAATCAACCAACTCGACAGCAACAATAAGTTGGGTCTGAAAGATGACAACGTCATCGCCGTCGCCCTGACTTACCAGTTCTGATGTGATGAATAACCACCACTGCAAACCTTAGCTTCACTTGATATGTTACTTCGCCGGGCGGCTACGCCCGGTTTTTTTCATTGGTGCTTTTCCCCTCTTTCCCGCCCGATCGCCGTTCTGCATCCCGTAACCGCACGCCGAAACTTGCCTTGTAAAACAATCAGGTCTAGATGTATACCCTACAGCTTTCACGTTGCAGCCGGGCGACCGGCTCGCTCATCCCCAGCTATCGTAGTGGCACCGCATGCTGCGCCCCTACAGTCACTGGGGTGACAGGTCTGCAATTTGAAAGATGATGGGTATATCGCGTCCACTTTAAACCGGAACACATCATGCACACCGAGGAACTCTTTGAGTATCAAAGCGCCCTGCGCTACAGCAGCGACGCGTTGGCGCAGATCCTCTGCCATTGTTTTGAAAACTACATTGTACGTTTTGTGATTGACGGCGACACCTTCGCCCGCCGCTTTGGCGCGGAAGATCTCAGCTTGAACGACAGCATTATCGTCACCCATCAGCAACAACCGGTAGCACTGGCGTTGATTAGCCGACGTGGCTTACACAGCCGGGTGTCGGCGCTGTCTATCCGACCGGAAATGCGTGGCAAAGGGTTGGGGAAAGCGCTGATGCAACGGATTGTCGCCGATGCGCATAAGCGCGGCGATCGTCAGCTGTCGCTGGAGGTGATAGAAGGTAACGATCCCGCCATTGCGCTATACCACCAGGCAGGATTGCGCATCGTCCGGACGCTGACCGGCCACTTGGCCGCAGAACAAAGCCAGGCCGAGGTTGCACCACTGCAGGAGATCGATCCGCTCTTCGTTTCTCACCGCCTGGTCGCCGAGGGTGCCACCAGTTTGCCCTGGCTGATCGCCCCAGAATCGCTGTTTAAACTGCCCGGTAAACCCCACGCATTCAGCCTTGGGCAACACCTTGCCTATGCCGTGGTGCAGGTGGGTGCCGATAAGTGCTTTCTGCGCATGATTTACGTGCCGCCGGAGCACCGCAACCAGGGCCATGCCCGAACGATGCTGGCGGCGCTGCAAGCACGGTTTTCACCCTTACCCTTGGCGGCTAACGTTTACGTTCCCGAGGTGGCAGCCCCCTTCTTTGATCGACTCGGCTGGCAGCAAGATCCGTTACGCCAGTTTGAAATGACCATGACCTTAGAAACATCACAATAACAAACAGAGAGCTATCCCTTTATGGCAGGAATACATAGACAAAAAGTGACCCTTGGCGCAGCAATCGGTATTGCGCTACTGACCCTGGCTGGCTGCGCGCAGCCACCGAAAACGGATCTGCAAGCCCAACAGCGCCTGGCGGATCAATCCGTGCTGGCACTGAACTGGTTCCAGCAGTCCGGGGAATATCAGGCACTGGCGCACCAGGCGTTCAACAGCGCCCGACTGGCGTTTGATCACGCCAAGGTCGCGCCAGGCAAGAAGAAAGCCGTGGTTGTGGATCTGGACGAAACCATGCTGGATAACAGCCCCTATTCTGGCTGGCAGGCGCGGCAAGGCCAACCTTTTGCAGGGGCAACCTGGGAAAAATGGTCACAGGCAGAACAAGCCGGTGCCGTGCCGGGTGCCGTGCAATTTGCCCGGTACGTCAATAGCCATCAGGGCACCATGTTCTACGTTTCAAACCGTAAACAGTCTGAATACGCTGCCACCGTCGCCAACATGCAGAAGCTTGGCTTTACCGGCATGTCGGAAAAAACCGTGCTGCTTAGCGGTGATACCTCCAACAAGCAGCCGCGTTTCGACGCCATCAAAAACGCCGGTTACGACGTCGTGGTGTATGCCGGTGACAACCTGAACGATTTCGGCGCGGCGACCTATCACAAGGATAACGCCCAACGTCGGGCCTTTGTCAGCGAAAACCAAAGCAAATTTGGCACCGAGTTTATCGTGCTGCCGAACCCGCTGTATGGCGACTGGGAAAGCGGCATGGCGAAGGACTATAACAAACTGACACCAGAGCAAAAGCTGCAGATCCGCCAACAGGCCATTAAGGCCTGGAACGAGCAGTAACCCTGATTGAGTGGGGCGAATGTATTCGCCCCCCTACGGTGACAACGCTTAAAAGACGACGGGTCTACTCAAAGTAATTTATACATATAACTGGTGGCCTCTAACGCATTCCCCTTGCTGGCACGGGCGTATTGCGGAATGCTGCCCGCCAGTTGAAACCCCAACTGGCGATACATGCCCTCTGCTGTATCGCCGGTCAGGGTATCGAGCACCAATAAGTGCCGCTGAAGCTCAATCGCTTTTTGCTGCACTTGCAGCATCAGATTACGGGCAATGCCCTGACGACGGGCATCCGGATGCACCATCAGTTTCACCACCTCTGCGCGGTGACGGCCATTGTCAGGCATATCCAACAGCAACTGCACCGTGCCGACAACGCGCCCGGCATCACGGGCCACCAATAACACCCTTTCCCCACGCTCAATCGCCGGCAACAGGCGACACCAGAACGCCTGCGCCTGATCAAGGCTGAACGGCATGATAAAACCAATGCTCGCCCCCTGAGACACACTGGCTTGCAGCATGGCCGCCAGTTCGGGAATTGCGCTTTGTGCTGCATCGGCATTCAGTTGCTGTATCTCAATCATGATTAAGGCCTGCAGATAACGAGGGTGTAATGGGCCGGCTCGGGGCCGGGTGCATGAAATTTTGACGCGCCAAACAGCCGATAACGCAGACAATCGCCCGGCTTAAGCAGGAAAGTGCGCGTTTCTAACGTCAGTTCGAGTTGGCCTTCCAGCAGCCACAAATGGTGCTCGAGTGCATGTATCGATGGCCCGTCATAGGCAATTACCGCGCCGGCCTCAAGCCGGCACTCGACAAATTCAGCCTTGTACAACGCGGCGGGCGGGGATACCGAGCGACGATGAAAACCGCTGGCCGGGTCAACCCACACCGTTTGCGCTTCGCGGTGCAGTAACTCCGGCGGCTCGTCCTCAACCTCACTGAGCAACCGTGACATGGTCAATCCATACGCCGAACACAGCTTATTGAGCAACGAGGCCGTCGG
Source organism: Serratia sp. CoH_134_PS_4 (assembly GCF_058190535.1). Classification (NCBI taxonomy): domain Bacteria; kingdom Pseudomonadati; phylum Pseudomonadota; class Gammaproteobacteria; order Enterobacterales; family Yersiniaceae; genus Serratia; species Serratia sp. CoH_134_PS_4. Next base: position 197,735 of record NZ_JBXWKI010000008.1, on the reverse strand, counting down.
GCTGGTTTCTGCACGTTCCACACGCGACAGTGTCGCCCGGCTAATACCGGTTTGTTGTGCCAGTTCTTCCAGTGACCAGCCCTGCTGTTGGCGTAAATCAGACAGCCGTTGTGCCAGCCGGAGATCGGCACTTTCCAATCCGTTATCCATTATTGCGTCTCTGATACAAAAAAATCCCATATAAGAGAAATAATCTCAAATACGGGATTAGTCAATCACGTTTTATACTGGCCGAACAAAAACGCGAGAATCAGCAGACTGTCAGCAACACTTACGCACTGTTACGGGGTATCGCCGGGCATTCCGCGGATAACGGGTCTGATTCCGCAGGCGTTTCTGCAGCGGATGGCGGTGTAATCGCCGCACAGCGCCAGGCGCTAAATACCGCCAGCAACGGTGCCAAGGCGAACAGCAGGAACAGCCAACGCGCTGCGGAAGCTGCCCCCGACGCGCCACCCGGCACATTCAGCCCCGCCAGGTTGGCAATCATCCCCGCCAAGGCGGCACCGAACGCGGTCGCAAACAGTTGCACCGTGGTGATCGACGCCCCGGCAATATCTTTGTCCGCCTCAGGCGAGACCTGCAGAATTCGCGTCAGCAGGTGCGGCCAACCAAACCCGATGCCAAACCCCACCAACGTCAGGGCAATCACAATTGGCGTCAGCGCTACCCAATGGCCGCCAGAAGGCATCGGCATCAGCACGGCCAACGCCAGCAAACCGACCAGGACAAACACTGGCCCGCTGATGATTGCCCGGCGGATACCCGCACTACGCCAACCGGAACTGAGGATCTCTGAAAGTGTCCAGCCTGCCGCCATGGTTGCGGCAATATAGCCAGAAATCAGCGGCGACTGGCCATGCAGCGTTTGCAGGAAATAAGGCACGAAGATTTCACTGGTCATGCCCACCACCAGCAAAGAGACGGTGATATACAGCGAGGCCAAGGAGGATCCACGACGTAAAGCGCCCTGTGGCAACAGACGAGCCTGAGAGTGCGCTTCACGCTGTATCAGCCAGGCCATCATCAACACGGCCAACGCAATACCGCCCAGATTGATCCACGCGCTATCTGCCAGGCTACCGGCGGAAACCACCAACACCGCAGTCGCTAGCAACAATAACTGGGCTACCGGCAACGGCGCCGCCTGCTGTTGTGGCTTGCCTTTCGGCAGGATCAGGAAGGTAAACCCGGCGTACAACACCATGATCGGCAACAGAATGCCAAAGGCCCATCGCCAGGCGTTTAGCTCGGCAAAAATGCCCCCTACGGCCGGTCCGACCAGGGTTGCGATACCCCACATCGCGGAAATCAGCGCCATTGCGCGCGGCCACAGCTTTTGCTCAAACACCAGATTGATCATGGCGTACGAAAGCGCGAAAATCAGCCCGCCACCGAAACCCTGCACGGTTCGGCCTATGAGCATTATCGGCATCGAGGGTGCCAGTGCGCATAACATCGCCCCGGCGATAAAGAACAGCGACGCCACCAGATAGGCACTGCGCGCACCATAGCCACTGAGTAATCGTGCCGATAATGCCGACCCCAGAATAGACGCCACCACAAACAACGTGGTGTTCCAGGCATACAGGTTCAGACCACCGATGTCCTGCACCACCGAGGGCAGAATGGTGGTGGCGACCAGAATATTGATTGCATGCAGCGCTACGCCGAGTGAGAGCGCGATCGCACTGGCACCATTTTTGCCGGAAAAGAGATCGGCCCAGCGGCTATCATCATGGGTTATCACGGTTGTCGTCCTGTTTTCAGAGGAATGGCATTGAGTTAATAGTGATATTGCGTTAAATTTAACAAGAGTTAACTTGGAATAATGGTAGGGCGAGGCGGAGAAATATGTCAAGAATAAACTTGGAAAATAGCGGTGGTTCCGCACAATCGGTCAGTGACCGTTTGCTGACACTTCTAAAAACCCGCGGCCCACAGCAAGCGTCTGATGCAGGAAAGGTCCTTGGCACAACCGGCGAGGCAGCACGCCAGCAGTTCGTTAAACTGGCAAAAGAGGGGTTGGTGGAGGCCGTTGCGGAAACCCGTGGCGTCGGCCGTCCGGTGCAACTTTGGCACCTGACTGCCGCAGGCAATGCGCGCTTTCCGGATACCCATTCCGAACTGACCGTCCAACTGCTGCGTACCGTACGCGACAAATTGGGCGAACAGGCGATCGAACTTTTGATCGACACGCGGGAACAAGAAACGCGCATTAACTACAAGCAGGCGATGATCGGCGCGGCCGATTTACAGGAACGCATTGAACGCCTGACCGCAATCCGTTCTCGTGAGGGCTATATGGCCGAATGGCGCGCACAGGAGGACGGTTCCTTTCTGCTGGTGGAAAACCATTGCCCTATTTGCGCTGCCGCCACGGTTTGCCAAGGGTTCTGTCGTGCAGAGCTGAGCATTTTCACCGAAGTGCTGCAGGCACAGGTTGAACGTTCCGAACACATTCTGGCCGGCGCACGCCGTTGTGCTTATCGTATTTCGTTGCTGTAACTGGCACGCGGAATCAAGCCGCGTACTGGCTGGTGTCGTCCGGTGAATCATCCCGGATTCACTAGCCTCTCATTCCATTAAAAAGTACGGAAAAGCGTTGCTTATCCTCTGCCCGATCGGGTTTACTGAGCGTTCTAATAATAACTTTCCCTACAGAATAAAAATCCATGCTGAGCCAAAATAGCCGTAACGTCCTGCCGTTAATCGGGGCGCTGTTCACGTTATATATTGTCTGGGGTTCGACCTACTTCGTGATTCGCCTGGGTGTAGAAAGCTGGCCGCCGTTGATGATGGCGGGCATTCGCTTCCTGGTCGCCGGCATTGTGCTCTTCAGCTTTTTGGCGCTGCGCGGCCACGCGCTGCCCACCCCAAAGCAATGGTTGGCCGCGGGCACCATCGGTATTTTGCTCCTGGCGGTGGGTAATGGCCTGGTGACTGTGGCAGAGCATCAACACGTACCTTCCGGTATCGCCGCCGTGATGGTGGCAACCGTTCCCCTGTTCACGCTGTGCTTTAGTCTGTTTTGGGGCATGCGTAATACCAAACTGGAGTGGGCAGGCATCGGGCTGGGGCTCGTTGGGATCGTGCTGCTCAATACCGGCAATAACCTGGTTGGCAACCCAACAGGTGCACTGTTGATCCTGCTGGCGTCCGCCAGTTGGGCCTTTGGCTCTGTGCTCGGTTCGCGTATTTCGTTACCGGCTGGACCAATGGCCGGAGCCGCAGAAATGCTGGTCGCAGGCGTAGTGCTATTGGTCGTTAGCCAGCTGAGTGGCGAACACCTTACGCAGATGCCCAGCGCCAAAGGCTTCTTCGCACTAGGCTACCTGATTGTCTTTGGTTCAATGCTGGCGATCAGCGCCTATATGTTTTTGCTGAAAAACGTGCGCCCGGCAGTTGCGACCAGTTATGCCTACGTCAATCCGGTAGTGGCCGTGCTGCTTGGTATCGGCTTCGCCGGCGAATCACTGGCACCGCGTGAATGGGTCGCGCTGGTGATTATTGTCGCGGCGGTGGTGCTGGTGACCTTGGGCAAATTCCTGTTTGCGCGCCCGGTCAAAATTCAACCTGTCGGTAGCATCAAAGAGTGACCAAAAGGGCGGTCTGCGGGCCGCCATTTAAAACGATTCTTGTTTCGCCCGTTGAAGAGACTATAATTCCCGCTGTTCCGAGCAACCTGCGAAATCATCCCAATGCTGAAAAAATCGTTCATTATCGTTATCTTTCTGTGCGCCTTTGGCTCACTCGGCGGCGTATTCCTGGCTGGGCTGAATATGTACACCCGCTCTACTACGCCACAAGAAGAAGCCCCCGCGTCCAGTGAAGCCACTGCCACGACGACGACAGAGAATATTCAAGCCAAGTAATGCGACATCCAGCCCTGGCAACGCTGTTGTAAAAAGCGCTGTAGCAGCCTGACGCGCTCCGATACCTGTGAACGGTGTGGGCAAACCAGGCTGATGGGCACCGCGTCGCTTTGCCATTCCGGCAGCACAGGGATTAACCGTCCGGCCTGAATATCGGCCACCACATCGATGGCTGACTTACGGACGATGCCATGTCCTGCCAGTGCCCAACGGCGCGCGATCTCACCGTCATCCGTAAAATAACGCCCACTCAGCGCCACCTCCACCAGCTCATCGCCTCGCCACAAACGCCATTGGGCCTGCCTACGTCCACTGGGTTGATAGATCAGGATGCTGTGCTGAGCGAGTTCGGCAGGTGTTTGTGGTACACCATGCTGTTGCAGATAATCGGGGCTGGCGCAAATCAGGCGACGGTGCTGCGGCAGGATCGGCAACGCCACCAGCGAAGAGTCCGCCAATTGACCGAAGCGCAAAGCAATATCCACCGGTTCACGAAATAAATCTGCATGGCGATCGTTAATCAGCAATTGCAGTTGAATATGCGGATGTTGTTGTTTGAACTCGTCGAGCCAGCCCAGCAACAAGTTGCGACCAAAATCTGAGGGAGCGGAAATTTGCAACACACCAGAAAGTCCCTGATGTTTCTCACGTATCGCCTGTTCACCCTCCGCCAGTGCTCCTAGCGCCAGGCGGGCACTGTCGAGATACCGCAGCCCTTCTTCCGTCAGGCGCAAACTACGTGTAGAGCGCACCAGCAGCCGGGCCCCCAACCGCTGCTCCAGCCTTTTTATCGCGACGCTGGCCGCCGCTGGCGTAATATCCAGCGTACGGGCTGCTGCAGAAAAACTCCCGCCTTCCACCGTACGGACAAACACCTCAAGGTCGATAAAAGATGTCATGGGTTATTCCTGTACCACGCCAATTATTAAAATTAATTTACAAGTATTTGCCATTTAGGCCAATTGTTCGCGGATTTTCAATGGTTAATGATAGATAACACTGAAATTAACCGAAATTGAGGCACTATCATGACTTTCCTTTCTTCTTCCCTGAACCGACAAAAACTGGTGATCTTGGGGGGTAATAGCGGCATCGGCGCAGCGGTAGCCTATGCCGCCCTGGCTCAGGGTGCCAGTGTCGTATTGGCATCACGTCGTACCGGTAGCATGCAACAATACCAGCCGGCAGACGACAACCTGCGCGTCATGCAGGCAGATGTGACCGATGAAAACTCACTGCGCGCACTGTTCGCTGAAGTCGGTGAGTTCGATCATCTGGTCTTCACCGCCGGACCGGTTGTGCAAGCCAGACTATTGGCAGATACCGATTTCAGCGAGGCGCAGGCCAACTTCGATGTCAAACTGTGGGGCGCACTGCGCGCCATTAAAGCCGCGTTACCCACCCTGTCACCACGAGGCTCCATCACCCTAACGTCCGGCCAACTTTCACGGAAATACCTCAGCGGTCAGTTAATAAAAACCGGCATCAACGCGGCATTGGAGGCGATTGGCAAGCAGTTGGCGAAAGAGTTGGCACCGCGGCGGGTCAACGTGGTCAGCCCGGGCGTTACCGCCACAGAAGCCTACGACAGCTTGAATGCCGAGCAGCGCCAGGCGATGTTTGCCAAAGCGGGTTCAGGGTTACCCGTCGGGCGTGTTGGCCAGGCAGCAGATGTGGCCGCCGGCTATTTGCTGGCGATAGAAAACGGCTTTATCACCGGCAGCGTGATCGATATTGACGGCGGAGGGCTGCTGTAAACTTACAGCGCCGTCACCCCAAGCGCTGCGGCCTGTTGTTCCAGTTCCGTGATTTTTTGGTATGCCGAACGCGGTACCACGCTAAAATCACCGATCAACAGGCCGTCGCTGACCGCTTCGCCCACCATCGCCCTCGCACCGGCACGCAGTATTTCCAGCTGTGCCGCTGGCGTTCGTGCTGAGGTAATGAGCGGCAACCCCGGCACGGTGGCGGTTCGTCCAATAATTTTCAACCCTGCCAGCGCCTGCGGCTGTGCCCGCTTCAGCAGTTCCAGGCTGACACAATCAACGGCGGCAATATCCGCCTGCCCCGCTTTGATCAACGCTATTGACTGGTAATGTGCACCGGACGCCACGGCGGCGCGGAAGAATTTTCCCTCCTGTGCCAATGGTGCGATCAGTGCTCGCAGGCTGTTATGACCTGATTGAGAGTCAGTGCTGTTATAGGCGGCGATCCGGCCACGAAAGTCCGCCAGCTGGTCGCCGGGCTCATCCTCACGCACCACTAACCAACTGCTGTAATCCGGCCCTTCGCAACCCTCAACACGGTAGTGATAAGTCCCAATCAACTGAACCTGCGGCAGGCTGCTGACCAGCGGATAACCGCAGGTTTGGCTAAGCAATAAGTCATCCCGCTGCCAGTGCTGCGCCAGGTCTTGTGGCCAAATAAGCTGTTCCGGCGCTTGCGGCAACCCCAGTTGCAACAACTTTCCGCGCAGCACGTGCCAGAAAGACTCAGCCATGTGATGAGTGACGCCGTACATGGGTAAGGATACCTGCATCATGTTTCCCCTTATTCCGCAGAAGAGGCCATTAGCGTCTGCTGACGCCAGGCGGTGAGATGGCGCACCCAGCGCTCAAACAGCATGTCGGTGATGATCGCCAATAGGGCGACGACCACGGCTCCCTGGATCACATAGGCGGTATTAAAGCCGCTAAGGCCAATGATAATCGGCGAGCCGAGTGTTTTTGTGCCGACCGTGGAGGCGATCGCCGCCGTGCCAATATTAATGATTACCGAGGTGCGGATACCGGCAACAATCACCGGCGCCGCCAGCGGCAGTTCGACGCGCCACAGGATCTGCCGAGCATTCATCCCCACCCCTTGCGCAATCTCACGGGTGGCACTGGGCACTGATTCAATACCCGCCAGCGTGCCCTGTAGGATGGGCAACAAACCGTAGAGGACCAGCGCGATAATTGCCGGCTGTTCGCTAAACCCCATCACCGGTACCGCAACCGCCAACACCGCAACCGGCGGAAAAGTCTGTCCCACCGCCACGACGGTTTCCACCAGCGAACGGAACTCTTTACCGGCACGCCGCGTCACCCCAATCCCGGCCGCCACGCCAATCACGACCGCAATCAGGCTGGAAACCGCTACCAGCAGCAGATGCGCCCATACCAGTGAGATAAAACTGTCCTGCTGATACACTGGCCGATCCAGATCGGGAAACCAGGCGGCAAACAGGCCATGCAAATGATTCATGCCAAACACCAATGCCAGCAACAGGGCAAAAGTCCACGGCAGCGGATCGCGCAGCCAGCGCAGGGCTTGAGGCGCACTCATGACAGCGCCTTTTGGGTAATCAGATCGCTGAAATGCAGCACGCCAAGCGCCTCACCTTGTTCACCCATCACCGGTAAACATTCCGTGCCACGTGCCACAAATACTGATAGCGCTTCACGCAGGCTCATAGCGGCAGCGATAGGGTCCCCTTCAGCATGACCAGGGCGTACCCGCTCAGCCACGGTGCCCAACGACAGCAGTTTGATACCGCGATCGCTGCGGCCAAAGAAATCGCGGACAAAATCGTTGGCCGGGGCCGTCAATAACGCCAGCGGCGTGCCCTGCTGCACGATGCGCCCCTGATCGAGCAACACAATACGGTCCGCCAGTGCCAGTGCTTCGTCAATGTCGTGCGTCACCAGTACAATGGTACGTCCGGAGAGATGATGAATACGCGCGATCTCCGTTTGCAACGCCGCACGCGTCACCGGATCGAGTGCGCCAAAGGGTTCATCCATCAGCAACACCTCGGGATCGGCAGCCAATGCGCGCGCCACGCCTACCCGCTGCTGCTGCCCGCCGGAAAGCTGGTGCGGGTAACGATGACGGAACACATCCGGTTCCAAATGCAACAGCTCCAGTAATTCCGTCACCCGATCGCGAATACGTGCCCGTGGCCATTTCAGCAGCTGTGGCACAGTGGCGATATTCTCCTCCACCGTCCAGTGCGGAAACAGGCCGATCGACTGGATCGCATACCCCATCCGGCGGCGCAGATCCTGCGGTTTGAATCTCTGGATTTCTTCACCGGCAAAGTAGATTTTCCCCTGGTCGTGTTCGATCAGTCGGTTGATCATTTTCAACGTTGTGGACTTGCCTGAGCCAGAGGTGCCGATCAATACGGTAAATTCACCCTTGGCAATCTGTAGCGTCAGATCGTCCACCGCGGGCTTGCCCTGAAAAATCTTGCTGACCTGATTAAACTGAATCATCGGCGTGACACTTCCAAAATTGAAACCATGAACTTAAACAGTGAATCGACGATAACCGCCATCACGATCACCGGAATGACCCCCAGCAACACCAGATCCAGTGCGCTGCTGAGCAGCCCCTGGAAGACAATGGCACCAAAGCCTCCGGCGCCAATCAGTGCCGCCACGACCGCCATGCCAACGGTTTGTACCGCAAGAATACGCACACCGGTCAGGAACAGCGGCAATGCCAGCGGCAGCTGTACGCGGAAAAACACCTGACTACGCGTCATCCCCATGCCACTGGCAGATTCGATCACGCTGGCCGGCACACTTTGCAACCCCGCCACGACGCTGCGTACCAACGGCAACAGGGCATACAGCACCAACGCAACAATGGCCGGAGCCATACCAATGCCACTGACGCCATGCTCTGCCAACCAGGGCAATGCCTTCGCCAAACCGGCCAAGGGCGCGATCAACAGGCCAAACAAAGCAATCGAGGGTACGGTCTGAATAATATTCAGCGTGGAGAATATCGGTGTCTGCCAACGTGCGGAGCGAAAACACAGCACCCCGAGCGGCAGGCCAATTAACAGCGTCGGCACCAGCGTCGCCAACAGGATCGTCAGGTGCTGCAACAGCGCTGCATCAAACACGTCCTGCCGGTTGTAGTACTCTTTCAACAGTGAAAGCTGATCCAACTGGTGATTAAACAGCAGCAACAGCGTCGGTAACATCACCATCAGATTGCCGAACATGCGCCACACGTGCGAAGCGGTTATGCGGCTCACGGCATCGGCGGCAATCAGTAGACTTAGTGCCAGTATCAGCCAACAACCGCTTCCCCAGGAGGTGCGGGCCAGCCGTGAGCCATCCAATGCCAATTGCTGAGCTGCATGGCCGCTTAGCCAAAAGGTGAGCGCCAGCAATGCCGAAGCAGACAACGCAGTCAGCAGCGCATGACGCCTCCGTGGGACCAACAGGCTGAGTATGGCCAATACCAACATGGGTGCCAGCAGCCACAACGCGGGACCGTGCAACAGGGAAATCAGGGAAATGCTCTTGCCCGATAACAGGCGATTGGGGGCATAACTGAGAAACGGCAGGCCAAATGCAGCCAGCAGTAACAGAATAAGCAGCGTCAGTAATACACGGTTTTTTAGGGCAATAATCAAAGAAACTCTCCGGTTCCATGTTGGCCCCCAACTGGGGGCCAGTGGTGTTACCCCTTCACCAACCCTTTCTCTTTCAGGTAAGCCGCAGCCACCTGTTTGGCGTCCTGACCTTCCACCGCGATCTGTGCATTGAGCTTTTGCAGCGTCGGGCCATCCAGTGAAGCAAATACCGGTTTCAGTAATTCAGCGATGTTGGCATGCTGTTTTAGCGTGGCTTCACGAATAATCGGTGCTGGCGCGTAAATCGGCTGCACACCCTTTGGATCATCCAGCGTTTGCAGCCCCAGCGCCGCCACCGGGCCGTCGGTCCCGTAGGCCATGGCCGCGTTCACACCGGATGTCTGTTCCGCCGCAGCCTTGATGGTCACCGCCGTGTCCCCCCCGGCCAGCGACAGCAACTGATCCTGATTCAGCGTAAAGCCATAGGCACTTTGGAATGCCGGCAAAGCATCTGGGCGTTCGATAAATTCCGCCGACGCCGCCAGTTTGAACTTGCCCCCTCCGTTGATCCACTTGCCCAGATCGGCAAGCGTTTTCAGATGGTTGGCATCCGCCACGTCCTGACGGATAGCAATGGTCCAGGTGTTGTTGGCCGGGGCGGCGTCCAACCAGACAATTTTGTTCTTGTCATAATCCAGCTTTTTCACTTTTTCAAACCCGGCCTGAGCATTTTTCCATGCAGGGTCTTTTTCATCAGAAAAGAAAAACGCACCGTTGCCGGTGTATTCCGGGTAAACGTCAATTTCGCCGGAGGTGATCGCCCCGCGCAGCACTTTGGTGGTGCCAAGCTGCAACTTATTGGTGGTTTTGATGCCGTTAGATTCCAGCACCTGTACGATGATGTTCCCGAGCAATGAGCCTTCGGTATCAATTTTAGAGCCGACGCGTACCGTATCGGCCGCTTGCGCCACACCGACGCTCGCCGCGAGCAAACTCAGCGCCAGCGCAAAGACACGACCACGTGATGGAGTGATTGCCATACTTTTTCCTCTTGTTGTGTAGTGTCCGGCTATTTGGCCAGATCGATTGGAAAATCTTGAGAAACGCGCGTCCATCGCACAATAAAAGTCTCCGTCGACCAAACAAGGTTTTCGCCCTGGGATTCCCTTGGCGGCTCGCCGACGGAAAACGGATGCACTTCAACGTCGATCGGGGTGAACGCGTAGTCACTCACCCACTGACCATAGCCCTGAACCACAAACCCTTGGCTACGCTGCTGGTATGCACTGCGCTCCGCCAAATACACCTGCCTTAAACCGTACCACGGTAAGCCGGGGAGATCATGGTGAACTAAATGATAGTTCAGATTGAGAAACAACAGCCGCCACGGCCAAGCCGCCTCATTAATAATAGAACGTGCCTGCGGTGCGTCCACGGCGCGATGTTCAAAAAATGATCTCACCTTGGTCATCGCCAGCGCCGGGTAGCTGATCGCCACCAGGTAAAATACCGTGCCAATGCCATGCTGTTGCAACCACCCCAATACCGCCACCAGCAATAACAGATGCACCAACCACATCACCAATGTGCGCATTTCACCGGCAGCGATCGTTTTTATCGCCGTGATTCCGGTAGCCGCAATGTCCAGCGCAGGGCCAAGCACAATGCGCCCGACCAGCGTATTACGCACCTTGGCCAACAGCGGAAAAATCCGTGGGTAGCGTTGCCATTGCGCTTGGCTAACGTAATAGCTTTCAGGATCTTCATGTGGATCGGTGAGATGTTCATTACGGTGATGCTGAATATGCGAATCACGATACAGACCATAGGGATACCATACCGCCAGTGGCAGCAAGCCGAAAAGCTGATTGAGCCGCGGCCAGCGCGTCGGATGACCGTGAATAAGCTCATGCTGTAGCGACATATACCAGGTTGTCAGCAAAATCAGCAACGGCGTGCCAAGCCAGGGGCCCATTGTCTGCCAGTATTGCACGACGCCAAACCAACCGCCGTAAACCGCCGCCATAATCCCCCAGGTTGGCAGCTCCAAACGCCAAAACCAGCGCTGATTAAGCTGTTGGATCCAATCGCGTTGGGCAGGATGCAAATAGTGACTATGACGTTTATCTGAGGACATGCATGGGCTCGCTGTATAAGATTTTGCTCAGTATCAGCGAGCTGCCTGGACGCTCAAAATAACGAAAGCGGCAAAGCAAAGTGAAAAATCAGCACGTTATTACGCATTCAATGCAATTTCATGATCCCACAGGCATTGCTGAAAGAATCATGGCTCAATACAAGCCACTATCTGATAAGTTAATGAAAAATGGTGACATCAGGAGGTGACATGCGTCAGCGGATCATCGTCTGCCCAATTATAGAAAATAAGGGCGAGTATTTACTGTGCAAAATGGCCGACGACCGGGGCGTATTCCCCGGTCAGTGGGCACTGTCCGGTGGCGGTATGGAGCCAGGGGAGACCCTCGAGCAGGCCCTCCGCCGTGAGATAAAAGAAGAACTGGGAGAAGCACTGCATATCACCCAGATTACTCCCTGGACCTTCAGGGATGACGTCCGTACCAAGACCTACTCAGATGGCACAACAGAGGAAATCTACATGCTGTATTTGATTTTCGACTGTGTGAGTGCCAACCGGCAGATCAGCTTTAATGAAGAGTTTCAGGCAATCGCCTGGGTCAGCCCCGACAAGATACCTGAGCTCGATCTCAATGAGGCCACGCGTATCACGTTTGCGCAAAAAGGCATTTTATAACCCGGCTTTTCTGCGCGCACTTTGCTCACCGCATCAGGGCATAAAATCCAGTACCACAAGGTTGAACAGTGCATACTCGGTCTCATTGGCCATTTTCGGCAGTTTGGCGCGTTGCACCGCCTGACTGGCCGCTGCGCAAAGCGCGTCGTCACCCCTCAGCACCTTAAAATCTTTCAGTGAGCCATCTGGCAACAGATGGAGGCTGATCGAACAGGTTTGGGATTTATATTTGCCGGGTAACTGCATTTCCTGGGTGATAGCAACGCGCATCCTTTCCGGATAACTGCTGCGGGGCGAAGATGTCGATAACGTTGCAACAGCCGGTGTTTCCAGCATGACACCGGCAGTGCGGGTGCCCTGATCGGCACCACAGCCCGCCAGCAACACCACCCATAGCCACATCCCTGTTTTCATGTCTCTGCATCCTTGTCCTGTCACCCACAGGTGAATAATCAGTATTCCGGGTATGCGCCCCCAGCATCGGCATATCGCTGTAAGCGCTCACGCCACCATTTTACCGCCAGGCCGGTGGCACTTTCACGCCAGCCAAAATAAGAAACGTCGCTACAGTGTTCAGATTCGACGCGTTTCGCTACCAATTCACCGCTTTTCAGGTAGGGTTCCGCCAGATATCGCGGTAGATAGCCGCAACCCAGGCCGCTAAGCTGTGCCCGCAATTTGGCATCGAAACCGAAGACCGTCAGCTGATCCTGCTCCTCAAGAATGTTCAAATTCTGCGGCGCATTCACGCGCGAGGTATCACGAACCACAACGGCTCTGTGTTGACGAATTTCAGCCTTCGGCAAAGGCTCTGCCATTAACGCTAGCGGGTGCTGTGCCGCCACGGCAAATACGTAATCCAATCTCCCCAGCTGACTAAAAGCATAGCCTACGCGCGATGGGGGTTCACAAATCGCGCCAACAATAATATCTGCGCACCCATAAACCAACGACTCCCAGGACCCCGCCAGCACTTCATGGCTAAAGCGCAGGCGCGTATGGTGGTGCTGCTGATAAAACTCCTCGATCAGCGGCAACATACGTTCAAATGGAAAAGACGCGTCAATACCGAGCGTAATCTCGCTTTCCCAGCCGTTTTCCACATAACGCGCCTGTTGCTCCAAATCCTGCGCCGCACGCAACAGCACCCGTCCCTTTTCCAGCATCAGTTTGCCGGTATCGGTAAACTTTGCCCGATGGCCTGAACGATCAAGCAAGGTGACCTCAAGATCGTTCTCCAGTTTTTGCACCATGTAGCTCAACGCTGACGGCGTTTTGAACAGCACTGCTGCCGCTGCCGCAAAGGAACCATGCCGGTCAAGTGCATCCAAAATCAGTAACGCTTCCAGGTTTAATCTCACCGCTTCCCTCCGTGTATAAAAAAACTTAACAAGACGGCAAAAATTCTGCGCTATCTTTGAAATCAGCCCCTGCCTACCATGCGGTTCATCGGCGTTGTATTCATCCTTTGTTGAACCCTAATATCACTGGGAAGGTAAATCATGTCTAAGTTTCAATTACTTGATAAAGATAATTCCGCTCTAATTTTCATCGACCATCAACCACAAATGGCTTTTGGCGTGGCTAATATTGATCGTCAGCAACTGAAAAACAACGTGGTCGGTTTAGCCAAAGCCGGCAAGATTTTTAATGTTCCCACCCTTTTTACCTCTGTCGAAACCGAAAGCTTCAGTGGCTATATCTGGCCCGAGCTTTTAGCGGTACACCCTGAAATCACCCCGATCGAGCGTACCTCCATGAACTCTTGGGAAGATGCCGCTTTCGTGAAAGCCGTAGAGGCTACCGGCCGTAAAAAGCTGGTTATTTCTGCGCTCTGGACCGAGGTGTGCCTGACTTTCCCCGCGCTGATGGCACTCGAAGCCGGTTATGAGGTGTATGTCGTCACCGACACGTCCGGCGGGACATCCGTCGATGCGCATGAGCGTTCTATCGACCGCATGGTGCAGGCCGGTGCCATCCCGGTAACCTGGCAGCAAGTGCTGTTGGAATATCAACGTGACTGGGCGCGCAAAGAGACTTACGACGCCGTCATGGCGCTGGTGCGCGAACACAGCGGCGCTTACGGTATGGGCGTTGATTATGCTTACACCATGGTGCATCACGCCCCGGCGCGCGTGGCGAAATAAATCCTACCCCGGCCCTGCGCCGGGGTTTTCTGGAGTTGGTTGTTATGGCTCACCCGCAGCATGTCACGTTAGTCATCACTCATCGTTTGGCGCCAGGGCAAGAACAGGCCTACGAGGCATGGCTGAAACGCATTATGCCAGAGGCCGCCGCCTTCACCGGCCACCTCGGCGTCAATGTGATCCGCCCCACCGGTAGCGAACAGGCCTATACCGTTTTAGTCCGTTTTGACAACCTCGACAATTTATCGCTATGGGTTAACTCACCGCTGCGCAAACGCTATATCGAGGAAGTGTCGCCGCTGCTGTTGGAAAACGACCACATCGAAATTCGACCAGGTGCAGAGTTTTGGTTTACACCGCCGAGCGCCAACACGCGCCAACCAGCCAAATGGAAGCAATTTTTAATCACCCTGCTGGTGATCTTCCCGTCCACCAATCTGGTGCCTTGGTTTTGGGGCAAGCTGCTCCCCCAATTAAACGGCACGCTGACCGGCCATTTTCTCAATGACGCCACGGTAGTCGCCCTGGTTGTTTTCCTTTGGATGCCGATCGTGACTCGCGTATTTCATCAATGGCTCACCCGTCGTTAGGCGGCTTGCCCGGAGAACGTTATGAATAACAGTGCTTCCCTGATTATCACCAACGGTAAATTTCACACTGTCGATCGTGAGGCGCCCACCGCCCACGCGGTAGCTATCCGCGACGGTAAGTTCCTCGCCGTCGGCAGTGAAAATGAGGTCATGCAGCATGCAGGGCCGGAGACACAAGTGATTGACCTGCACGGCCATACGGCTGTGCCCGGCCTCAACGACTCGCATTTGCACCTGATTCGTGGCGGCCTGAACTATAACCTGGAGCTGCGCTGGGAAGGCGTGCCTTCGCTGGCCGATGCATTGCGCATGCTGAAAGAACAGGCACTGCGTACTCCAAGCCCACAGTGGGTGCGGGTAGTCGGCGGTTGGACTGAATTCCAATTCGCCGAACGCCGCATGCCGACACTGGACGAAATCAATCAGGCGGCGCCGGACACGCCGGTGTTTATCTTGCACCTGTATGACCGTGCCCTGCTCAACCGTGCCGCATTGAAAGTGGTCGGTTATACCAAGGACACACCGAATCCGCCGGGCGGCGAGATTCAGCGCGACAGTAACGGCAACCCAACCGGCATGCTGATTGCCAAACCCAATGCGATGATTTTGTACGCCACCTTGGCGAAAGGGCCGAAACTGCCGCTGGAGCAACAGGTTAACTCGACCCGCCAGTTTATGCGCGAGCTGAATCGGCTCGGCCTGACCAGCGCCATTGACGCCGGCGGCGGTTTCCAGAACTACCCGGATGACTATGAGGTGATCGCCGAACTGCATGAGAAGAAGCAGCTAACCATCCGTATTGCTTACAACCTGTTCACCCAACGGCCAAAACAGGAGCTGGAAGACTTTGAGCTGTGGACCGACATGCTGAAACCGGGCCAGGGCACTGACTTTTACCGCCATAACGGTGCCGGGGAGATGCTGGTGTTTTCCGCTGCCGACTTCGAAGACTTCTTGCAGCCGCGCCCCGATCTGCCGGAAGGCACCGAAGATGAACTGGAGCGCGTAGTGCGGCACCTGGCGGAACACCGCTGGCCGTTCCGCCTGCACGCCACTTATGACGAGTCCATCAGCCGCATGCTGGATGTGTTCGAAAAAGTGAACCGCGATATTCCGTTCAACGGTCTGCACTGGTTCTTCGACCACGCGGAAACCATCTCCGAACGCAACATTGAGCGGGTAAAAGCGCTGGGTGGCGGCATCGCCGTGCAGCATCGCATGGCGTTCCAGGGGGAATATTTTGCCGAACGTTACGGCAAAGAGGCAACCAAACAGACGCCACCCGTAGCGAAAATGCTGGCAGCCGAGCTGCCAGTAGGGCTGGGCACCGACGCCACCCGCGTAGCCAGCTATAACCCGTGGACCGCACTGTACTGGTTGGTATCTGGCCGTACTGTCGGCGGTATGGCGATGTACGACGACAACGCACGACTGGATCGCGAGACGGCACTGATGCTGTGGACTCAAGGCAGCGCCTGGTTCTCGACTGAACAGGGTAAAAAAGGCCAGATTAAGGTGGGTCAATTGGCGGACTTGGCCGTGCTGTCACAAGACTATTTCAGCGTGCCGGAAGAGCTGATCAAAGGGATTGAATCGGTCATGACCGTGGTAGACGGCAAAGTGGTTTATGCCGCCGGGAGCTTCTCGCCGTTAGCGCCACCGGCAATACCGGTATTGCCGGACTGGTCACCGGTAACGCAGGTGCCAGGGCATTATCGTTCTGCGCCACCGTCCGCTGCAAGCCGAGTCGGCGTGTTGAGCCAGGCGCACCAATGCTGTGGCCCATGCGGTGTGCACGCACATCAGCATGACGTGGCTCGCCGTTCCAGCATTCCAATTTCAGACGAGAATGCCTTCTGGGGGGCGCTTGGCTGCTCATGCTTTGCTTTCTAAGCCAATAAGCTATCAACTTAATAGCTTATTAAGTTGATAGCAAATTAACTGAGTAACCTCATAAACTCTGACGCTCTCAACCTGTGAGCGTCAGAGCCTGGCAATCAGTCGCGGTTAATGTCCAGCCAACGGCGCTGTTCCGCAGAAGCGGCTATCGCATCTAAAACGCAGGAGACTTTCCAGCCCTCTTCAAAGTCTGGCCACATAGGATCACCCGCAGCAATGCCATTAACCAAATCGCGGATCTCTACCGTTTTTTGATCGTTAAACCCAATGCCGTGTCCGGCACTAATACAGAAGGCGGCATAATCCGGGTGCTTGGGCCCGACCAGCAATGTTTTAAACCCCTGGCGTTCTGCTGGTTCATCGTGACGATACAGCTTTAATTCCGCCATGCGTTCCTGAGTGTAACTCAGCGTCCCCTGGGTGCCGGTAACCACATAGGTCAGCCCCATCTTACGCCCGCAGGCTATACGTGAGGTTTCGATCGTGCCCATGGCACCACTGGCAAAACGCACCAACGCACTGGCCTGATCCTCATTTTCTACCGCATGCATCAGCGAAGGGTCTTTCGCATCCGGACGCTGCCTGATAATGGTTTGCATATCACCGGAAACCGCCACAATGTCGCCCACCAGATAATGCGCCATATTGACGATATGTGCGGCCAAATCCCCCAGCGCCCCTAACCCGGCAGTGGCCTTGCGGCAATGCCAGTCGATCGGCGTACGCGGATCGGCCAGATAATCTTCGTTGTGGGTGCCATAAAAATGCACCACTTCACCGATTTCACCGCTGGCGATAATTTCCCGGGCCAGTTGGCTGGTCGGGTTCTTCATGTAGTTAAAGCCCACCAACGTTTTTACACCTTTGGCGCGGGCAGCCTGCACCATTTCGGCGGCATCATCGGCATCCAGTGCCAGCGGCTTTTCAGAATAGACGTGCTTGCCATGGCGGATGGCCTCCAGCGCCATCTCTTTGTGCAGGAAGTTAGGGGCGCAAATATCCACCACATCAATCGACGGATCCGCCACCAGTTGCCGCCAGTCGCCGGTCGAACGCGAGAAACCAAACTCCGCAGCGCGCTGCTGCGCCAGCGCCGGCGTGACCTCAGCCAGCATTTCCAGCACCAATTCGCCTTTCAGTGGAAATACCGTCGCAGCCTGCGCATAAGCAATAGCGTGACAGCGGCCAATGTAGCCGGTGCCAATTAACCCAACGCGTACCTGTTTCATCGCCCTCTCCCATGATCCATAGCCATAATATGACGGCGCACACAATGAAATGCACCATCTGATAATCGTTTATATGGAATATAAATTTCAATCACAAGCGAGAGGTAAAATAAAAATGATAATCGTGATGTCGTTCATAAAACGCTGCAGACTGGGATGAAACAACGAAAAGCCGGGTGAGCATAAACTCACCCGGCCGATTGAAATGAACTTTTCATTCCGAATCAGGGCAGCCCGTTGGCCCCGTGCAGCAGAAAACCAGGCCGCTGCTGCAAACGTTGAAAATAGCGATTCAACGCCGGGTAGCTCGGCCGTGAAAACGGCGTCATTAACCACCGGTTCAAAGAGAGCCCCAGCACAATGTCCGCCAGGGTGAAAACGTCTCCGGCGGCATAAAGGCGGCCACGTGACAGGTGCTGATCCAGCAGGCCCATCAGCCGGTTCCATTCCCGTTCGGCGGCGGCAAGGCTACCCGCATCCTGATACCCGGGATCTTGGCGCACCCGTGACATAAACACATAGCGCCATGCATTGTTGAGATCCGTCGCCTGCCAATCCATCCACATTTCGACAGCCGCACGCGCACCAGGTGCCTCTGGCAGCAAATCCTGACGCCCTTCTCGCCCCACCAGATAACGGCAAACCGTGTTGGACTCCCATAACACCTGTTCACCGTCGATCAGCACGGGCACCAGCCCATTAGGGTTCAGTGCGAGAAATTCCGGTTCCTGAGTGGAGCGAAAACCACTTCCCCACTCTTCCCGGGTTAAAGGTAACGCCAGTTCATGGCAGGTCCACAGCACCTTGCGAACGTTAATCGATGAGGCCTTACCGAGCAGTTTCAGCACCTAACGCCGCCAGAAAGGCTTGCTGCCTTCTCGCCATGCCGCAGCACGTGTCAGGCCGATGTCCGCCAGCTGCACGTCGTCCAACAGCAATAGCGCCTGACGTGTGCGATAGCGTTGCAGATACAGACGCCAGCGGGAAAAAGGGGGCTGGGAGTGGGTTGGCATACTGTCAACAGACAAGCTCGTCATCATATTCTCCTTCGTGTTTGCTCTGGAGTCATGATGCTGGGCATGGAGAAAACAATACAGATTCAAGTCCGCGGTATTTTTTCCATACAAAAGCTGTCTCTGTCTGTCTGAATGGTCTAATTTAACGTCATCTGTACCGGTTTTTTCTCATCCATTCTTATTTTAGGCATCTGTATGACACGCTACGCCACACTGGCTGCGATCCTTAGCCAACGCATTGAACAGGGTCTTTATCCGGCGGGCGACCGCTTGCCCTCTGTCCGCACGCTGAGCCAGGAACACGGCGTCAGCATCAGTACAGTGCAACAGGCCTACCGCCTGTTGGAAGAGAGCCAACTGGTGGAGGCGCGGCCCAAGTCGGGCTATTTTGTACGCCGGCGCCGCACATTAGCTGAATTGCCCGCCGTCACTCGCCCGGTGCAACGCCCCGTGGATATTTCGCAATGGGAGCAGGTGCTGGAAATGATCCGTCACAAGCCCCGCGAAGATTTGATACAACTCGGACGCGGCATGCCGGATATCAGTGAGCCGACACTGAAGCCGCTGATGAAAGCCTTGGGGCACATGGGCCGCCACGGCGATTTGCGCAGCCTGCTCTACGACAGCATTCAGGGTGTGCTGGAGCTGCGCGAACAAATTGCCCGCCTGCTACTGGATTCCGGCTGTCAGATCAGCCCCGACCAATTGGTCATCACCACCGGTTGCCATGAGGCCCTTTCCACCGGTTTACGCGCCGTGTGTCAGCCAGGTGAGATTGTGGCGGTGGATTCCCCCTGCTTCCATGGCACCATGCAAACGCTGAAAGGGTTAGGCATGAAGGCGCTGGAAATCCCTACCGACCCCCTCACCGGCATCAGTCTGGAGGCGTTGGAACTGGCGCTGGAACAATGGCCGGTGAAAGCCATTCTATTAACACCGAACTGCAATAACCCGTTGGGCTACATCATGCCTGAGGCACGCAAGCAACGTTTACTGACGTTAGCGCAGCGTTATGACGTGACGATTATTGAAGACGACGTATACGGCGATCTCGCCTATCAGTACCCGCGCCCGCCGTCTCTGAAATCCTTCGATGAAGACGAGCGGGTGCTACTGTGCAGCTCGTTCTCAAAAACCTTGGCTCCGGGTTTGCGCATTGGCTGGATTGCCCCCGGACGCTACCTGGAACGCGTGCTGCACTTGAAATACATCGGCACCGGCTCCACTGCCACTCAGCCCCAGTTGGCGATTGCCGACTTTATCCGTCATGGACACTACTTGCAGCACATGCGGCGTATGCGCGTGCGTTATCAGCAAAACCGCGACGTAATGACCGCGTGGATTATGGCGTATTTCCCCCCCGGTACCCGCGTCAGCCAACCGCGCGGTGGCTTTATGTTGTGGATCGAATTGGATGAAGACTTTGATACCCTGCGCCTGAACCGCTATCTGGAGCAACAGGGCGTGCAGATCGCCGTCGGCAGTATTTTTTCTGCCTCCGGCAAATACCGTAACTGTCTACGTCTCAACTATGCGCCCAAGCTGACGGCAGAAATTGAGCAGGCCGTACAACGGGTAGGGGCCACCATCCAAAAACTGATGCTGGCACCTTCTCCAATGCTTGAAACTGCATTGGCGCGATCGGATTAAACCATGTCGTCATCGGATTATCGCCCGGTGCCACCCTATTCTAAAGTGGCACCATCCAAAACAAAAAGGCATCCGCAACGATGAGTAGCGATCAGATCCCCCTATCCAGCGTGCTATTCGCCCGTCTGGCGGTTCTTGGCGTCGATATCGAAAGGGTGTGCCAACTGGCTCGCCTGCCGGTTGGGCTGCTCAACGCACGACGTGACAAGGTAAAGCTGTCCACCCGACAGTTCTTTGATATTTGGCGCGCCCTCGCTCAGTTGGCCGATGACAACTCATTCGGCCTGCGCCTCGGCGGCGACGTGGCGCCAGAGCATTATGATATTGCTTCTGCCGCTGCACTGCACTCCGCCACGCTGGGGGAAGCATTACAAAAAATCGCCCGTTACAAGCGACTCCTGTGCCCGGAGGAACTGACCTTGACGGAAGATGGCGACGGTGTGCGTATGCACATCCGCTGGATCATGGCCGAAGGTCACGCACCGGCGCTGTTGATTGACGCCATCTTTGCCTCCATCATCACCCTATGCCGCCGCGGTACCGGCCTGCTGATACGCCCGCGATCCATCGAGCTGACGCGGCGACACAACGCGGCCTCACCGCTGCCGCGTTACTTTGGCTGCCCCATTCACTTCGACGCGCCGCGGGATGTGTTGGTGTTTGATCGTGCACTCATGCAGCAGCCGTTCATCACCTATAACCAGGACATGCTGGCGACATTGCTGCCCGGACTCGAGGCCGAACTGAGCCAGGCACAGCAAGCGCAGGATTTGCCGACACAGGTGATGGCGATACTCGGCCGCAGCATGCGTGGCCAGCGCCCCAGCGTCAACAGTGTGGCGGCGGAGCTCTATGTCAGCGCGCGCACGCTACAGCGCCGCTTGCAACAGCAGGGTTACAGCTACCAACAGCTGCTGGACAAAACCCGCCACCGTACCGCCTGCCAACTGCTGGCGGAGACCGATCTGGAGCCGGGTGAAATCGCCTTTGTGCTGGGGTTTGAAGAATTGAATTCGTTCAGCCGCGCTTTTATGCAGTGGGAAGAGCAAACGCCCAACCGCTGGCGCACTCGACGGGTTGCCGACGCCAAAGAGAACAGGCAATGAGCCTGTACATCGTGGGCGCCAGTGGCACGATCGGCCAGCGTCAAAAGCGCAACCGAGAACGTCTTGTTGGCGCTGCCATCGGAGAGAAGATTCTGCTATGTTAAAGCCGCGCGCGTGGGCCGCCAGTGCCGCGCTTTCGCCCCTGTGACAGAGACAAATCGCATGCCGTCAAAGATTTTATTCAGCGCCTGCCTGGCCGGTTTTCACGTTCGCTACAACGGTTCCAATAAACCCTTATTCGACTCCACGCTGCAACGCTGGCAGCGCGAAGGGCGCTTGGTAGTTTGCTGCCCAGAGCTGGCCGCGGGATTTTCGACCCCGCGCCCCTCGGCAGAAATTACGGCGGCTGCCGAAGGTGCCACGGTGCTGGCTCAGCAAGCACGGGTCATGGAAGTCAGCGGCGGGGACGTCACCGACAGCTATCTGCTTGGCGCGCATCTGGCGTTGGAAACGGCGCGGCGACACGGCTGTCGTTTTGCCTTACTCACGGACGGCAGCCCATCCTGCGGCAGTCAGTTTATCTACGACGGCTCTTTCAGCGGGCAAACCAAACCCGGTAGCGGCGTCACCGCCGAGTTGCTACGCCAACATGGCATCGAGGTGTTTTCCGAGCATCAGCTCGACGCATTGATCGCCCGCGTTGAGGCGGTGGAACAGGTTTAACGCCGAAGATGCCGCGCTAATCGCTGCTGCAAATGCGAAATGCCCTGCGGGTGATGGATGAAGGTGTCGATACACATCATCTGCCAACGTTGCCCTTCATCGCCAAAACGAATGGCGGCAATGTCTTCTGGGGTAATTTCGCCCAACATAAACCAGGTCGGAGGGTAGCCAGCCAAAATGCCGTCGTAATACTGCTGGCATTTCACCTGCCGCGCATCAATCTGTAGGCCAAATTCCTCCTGAGTTTCCCGCTGCACGCATTGCAATGGCGTTTCATCGCCTTCACGCCCACCCCCGGGCAAATCCCAACAGCCAGGCCAGGGAATATTCGCGTTGTCATCACGTTGGTAAGTGAGCAACTTATCACCGCATAGCAGCGCGATTTTGGCGCCGCCAAAGTCGTGGTTGTCGGTAGTCAGTGACATTATTTCTCCCTCTGTCTGGATAAGCCTCAGCGCGGTCTCCCCCGGAGTCAATGGTGAATCAAGGCAAAACCACGATCCGTGCCATCATCGTCGACGTAACGGATCCGCAGAAAAAAGGGGCCACCACTGTAAATACCGGCGAACTCGCGCGATAGAGGAAAAAGAAACGTAGTTTTACGCCTGTCCTCAGCCGTTTGACCGCTCACGCCGCGGGTTACCATGCCTGTTTGCACGTTTTAGCAGAACAGGACAAGGTTTTTTGCCGTGGTGAAACCCTTTTTACGCAGTGGCAGTTTAGATGATGTGCTTGCATTGGGCGAGAATGGGCAACCGGTTTATGCCTGCGCATTGCAGTTGCGAGAAACATTGCGCATTCGCCAACAGCAGCAAGCAGCCGATTGCCTGGCAATCCCGCAGCCGAACGAAACGGGCACCCGCATTGACTGGTATTCTCCTTTTCCGGGGAAAGTGACGTCTTGGCTGGCCGCGAGTGATGCCCAACGTACGCAGGCCGTGCGTCTACTGGAACAGAGCCTGGAAGCATTCCGTACCTTGATCGCCCAGACACAGGCCACCGAGCACCCAAGCCACCGTTTGTTTGGCGCATTGCTGACCAAAGCAATGCAAATCCCCGACTCACAGCATGTCTATCTGGTAGAGGGTAAACCGGTGCTGACCTTTTGGGGGTTTATCAAGCCGCACGCGCAGTGTCAGGACGATCCTCTGGCATGCTTACGCCCGGTTGACGTGACAGAAGAAAAACCGACGCCAATCGCCCCCACACCGCGACCCACAGTGATACCTCTAACCAAACCTACGCCGGTGCCTGCACCAGAAGTCGTGCCATCGGTGGCCGTCACACCCGCACAGCCACGCCGCCAGTGGCGCCGCTATGGGTGGATTTTACCTGTGCTGATGCTGGTTGCCCTGCTGGCCCATCGGATGACCTCACCGAGCGCCCTACCCGGCCCCATTCCCGTGGCGCAGCAACCGGCATCGCCGGTCCGCGCTGCCGTCCCGGCGTTCAAACTGCAACTCCCATTAGCCCATGCAACGCTGATGCCGCCACCGCCTGCCCCGGTAGCCCTGCCGCCGGCAGACAAGAATTCGTTAGTGCTGCCCGCTGACGCCGTCAAAGCCGGATCGACGCGTTTTCTCAATGGCCAGTGGCGCGCCACCGTGGCATTGAAAGATCCCCTAACAGGCAAACGCCCTAGCCTGCAATACCGTCTGAACGGTGGCAAAGGGACAGCGAGAATTACCTACGGTGATGCCATCACCTGCCGAACACCGGTGGAAGCCGGGCTAATGCAGTCTGGCAATCTGGTAATCAATAGCCGCACCAAAGCGCGCTGCAGCGACGGCAGCCGCTACCAAATACCGGAAATCGTCTGCAAGCAAAACGAAACCGGGCCTGCAGAGTGCACCGGCCGCTACGATGCGGACACGGTCTATCCCATGACGTTAAAGCGCGAGAGTAAATGATGTTGGCACCCCTGGTGGATTACAAACAAGCCATTACGCTGATTCAGGACAGTGGCATCCAATTTATGGATTTTGCCCTGACGCCGGTATTGGATGCCGATTTTCCGGGCAAATTCGTCCGTCAGACGGCAAGCGGCCCGCTTCTGCGCCTGCAATGGGATGTCGACACGGGCAAATACCTGTTACCCGCCCAGCCAGGGCAGGCTCCCGAGGTGGTACGTCCAGAGTTCAGCTTTTCCCTGCAGCAATCGCTGCAACTGCTGAATAACACCTGGCTGCCGCTGCCTTTCTCTCGTTGCACGTCATCCGGTGCATTTCTATCCGGGCCTGATAATTGGGCGCGGATGCAGATCGTCTTACTGGATGCGCCCGATCAGGACGGCAACCTGCTGCGGGTCGTGTTTGCCTTTGATACCCGACTGGTCCCGGCGGGACAGGAGGCTCTTGGCCCAAGCGAAAGCGATCTCAATACGGGGCTCAGCTTCTCACTGACCCACCGTAACCATGAGTTAGGCGAGTTTCTCGATCTGACCTGGGTAGACAGTTGGCTGCGCGAGGTCTTTACGCAATGTGCGTCCAGCCTGGAGGCGCGCACCGAAACAGAGATATACGCCGGGCTGAAAACCTTCGAATACCAGGCGCATTATCTCAACGTGTTGAATATGCTGGGCAACCAGCTAACGGTTCCACGGATAAAAATCATCGGGGAAACCCCACAGCAGCCCGCGATTAACGTGGACGTGATTTTAGATGTCGGGAACTCCCACACCTGCGGGGTGCTGGTCGAAGATCATCCGCAGGAAAATAACGGTTTGAAGCAGACCAATGAATTGCAATTGCGCTCATTGTCCATGCCGCATTGCGTTTACAGCGCGTTGTTTGAAAGCCGGGTCGAGTTTGCCCAAGCCTCATTTGGCAAACAGCATCTCTCCTTCCAAAGCGGACGCGATGATGCCTTTATCTGGCCTTCGATTACCCGTGTCGGCCACGAAGCCATGCAACTGGCGCAGCAACGGGAAGGTACCGAAGGCACCACCGGAATATCCAGCCCGCGCCGTTATCTGTGGGACGAAGAACGCTATGCGCCCGGCTGGCGCTTTAACGGCAAACAAGAGCCCATGGCCGCCGCAGCGCCATTGACGTCACTGATCAACGACGAAGGTTTGCCGCTGTCCGGGTTGCCCGTAGAGGCACGGCTGCCGGTATTTGCCGCCCATTATAGCCGCAGTGCAGTCATGACCCTGATGCTGACCGAACTGCTGGCGCAGGTGCTGATGCAAATCAACAGCGTCGCTCAGCGGCTTAAAATGCCGAACACCTCTGCACCGCGTCGGTTGCGTAGCATCATCCTGACATTGCCTTCGGCGATGCCCAAACCAGAGCGTGAAATTTTCCGTCGCCGCATGCAGGAAGCCATTGGTCTGGTATGGAAAGCCATGGGTTGGCACCCGCTGGATGCGCCATTCGACGGTGGCAACACCCGTGTCCCCGTGCCTCAGGTGCACATGGAATGGGATGAGGCGACCTGTGGCCAGATGGTTTATCTGTATAACGAAACCCAGGTGAATTTTGCCGGCCGTACCGACGCCTTTTTTGCCGCAATGGCCAGGCCTGACCGGCCAACAGAACCCGGAACACAACCGGGAAAAATGCTGCGTATCGCCTCCATTGATATCGGTGGCGGCACGACCGATTTGGCCATCACCCAATACGCGCTGGATGATGGCGTTGGCAACAACATTAAAATCAATCCGCGTTTGTTGTTCCGCGAAGGATTTAAAATCGCCGGTGACGATATTTTGCTGGATATCATTCAGCTGTTTATTTTGCCTGCTGTACAGCAGGCCGTCGAAAATGCCGGCGTCGTCGCCACACCGGCAATAATGGACAAGCTGTTTGGCAATGAAGGCCGTATAGATGGGTTTTCCACGCTGCGTCAGCAGGCCACGCTACAAATTTTCATGCCTGCCGGGCGTGCATTGCTTAGTGCGTACGAGGATTACGATCCCCTGGATGCCCATGCGGAAATCGCCACCAGTTTGGGTGAGTTGCTGCCACAGATGCCGACGCCACAGGTACTGGCCTTTATCAACGGTGAGATTCAGCGCGAGTCCTCGGCCACTGACTTCGATATTCTGCACACCCCACTGGTCATTCGTCTGGGAGCCCTGCACGCGGCCTTCCTGTCTGACAGGATCGGCATAAATCACTGCCTGCGCCTGCTTGCCGAAGTTGTGGCGTTATACACCTGCGATGTGTTGCTGCTGACCGGCCGGCCGGCACGTTTCCCTGGGGTTCAGACATTATTGCGTCACCTGCAGCCGCTACCTGCCAGCCGAATCTTGCCGCTCGAGGGATATCACACACGCAGTTGGTACCCCTTTAATAAGGGTGGGCGTATCGATAACCCAAAATCAACCGCCGCCGTGGGGGCCATGCTGTGCCTGCTTGCGATCGATCTGCGTCTGGAGAGTTTTTATTTTAACGTCGGGGACTTCCAGCCCTATTCCACCATTCGCCATCTGGGCATGCTGGATAGCAATAATATGCTGGCGGACGATAACCTTTACTATCGCGATATCGATCTCGATTGCGCGGACTTTTCGCTGGATCCCGACACGTATTTCCAGCTTCGTGGCCCCCTGCGCCTGGGGTTCCGCCAGTTGGATAACGAACGCTGGCCCGCGTCGCCACTGTATACCCTCACCATCACCGACCCTCAGCTGGCGCGTAAACTGGCGGGCGATGCCGTCATCAGCCTACGCTTGGCAATTACCGGCAGCGATGAACAGGGCGCTGAAGGGGTCAGCATCGCCCAGGCGCATTTAGCCGATGGAACGCCTATTCCCGCTCATCATCTGCAATTAAAACTTAATACCTTGGCTGCCAGCGCCTCTGGCGCAACCCATTATTGGATCGACAGCGGGAGCATTTATCAACGATGAAACCTATCACCTCCGGCGCAGCAGAGCCGATAAACAGCCTGGGTAACAGCATCATTCAGGCGATTGACTGGGTTGCCAGCACGCGGCAGCAATCCACGCGGCTGAGCAGAGAAGCCGATAATCTGACGGTTCGTCTACGCCGCAGTTACAACCGGGCCAGACAACTGGACAGCGCTATGCATCATCGCGTTGCCATCGGCCTTTATGGCCACAACGCCGCAGCCAAAGCCCATTTATTGGCGGCGTTGGCTCCCGGCGCCAGCCCCTTGACCGACGCTGCTACGTTGACGGTGCGTTACAGCGCTTCCGGCACCCAGACGCCCCCTGCTTATCCTGTTGCCATCTCCTTACTTGATGAAGCGCAGTTGATTGCCATGATGATCGGCACCGCCGTGATGGGCGGTTTTCATGCAGACGGGGACACGCGTGCAATGGCCGCGCACCTTGCTGCATTGGAGCGCCACCGCCAGCCTATGGCTATCGACGGTCTGGACAGCAACGCGGTGGTTGCGCTGTGGGACAGCCTGCGTCACCAGGGTGGCAAAGCGCAACAGGCGCTGGAAAGACACTTCTGGCCACAGGCCATCTTGCTGGCGCCCTATCTGAGTGTGGATGAACGTGCCAGGCTGTTTGCGCCGCTTTGGGGTGAGGATCCGGTTCTGACTGCCAACTATCGGCAGTTGGCGCATGCGTTGCACGATCTGGGTCACTGTCAGCGAGTACAGGCATCTCGTCAGGTATTGGATCCAGACAGCGGCATTCTGCATGCCGGTATGATGACAGCCCCCACGGAGGACAAACTTACCGTACTGACGGAGAAGGGTGACACCGTGGGCATTGCACTCAAGAGTCTGGCCTGGTTGGCAGCAGAAGTGACAACAACATTACCGCTGAGGAAAGGCGCCGGGTTGCCAGACGACGTAGAACTGCTTGACCTGCCGACCAGCAGCCGATGCCCTGGTGCTGGGGTGACTGAACGCATGCAGCAGGCAAAGCGTGCCAGCCTGCTGATTCTCGCTGCCGATAGCCTGCACGCCAACCTGCTGCTGGTTACCGATGCCGCCAGCACGCCGCAAGATGCCAGCCGTGCGGGCAACGCGCTGGCCTACTGGGTCAGACAAACCCAGGGTGAAAACACAGAGGTCCGCACCCGCAGAAAGCCGGGCTTAATCTGGGCGATCACAGCCTTCGACTCACGCCAAGAGGGAAAACCACGCCCAGATGATGCCGTTCAACGCTATGTCGGTGAGCCGGGCGAAAGCTGGGCCACATTGCTGGCGGTGGATGAGAGCGACTGCCATCGCATGGTGGCCTATCTGGCCGCACAGGCACGTCCGACATTGAAGCATGACCGCGCCCTGGAACAACGGCAGGAGCTGCAACGCGAACTCACGGAAAGTTTGCTGGGCAACTGGCTGCGCAAGACAGACCCGCAGTTAACGCATCAGCGCGCCCAACACCTACTGCGTGCGCTACAGGCACAAGCCGGGGTTCACGGCGAGTTACTCGAATGGCTGCTGCCGCAGTCCAACACGCTGCGTCAGCTGTACGTGCAACAACAGCATATCTTACCTGCACCCGTGACCTCAGCTTCGCCGTTCGATGAGGAGATCGATCTGTTTGGCGACGGGAATATCCCCCCCGCCGCGCCAACAGAACTTAGCGGTTCCCCCTTTGCCCAACGGGTGTTTGCCGATTGGGTCAACCACCTGCGCACCCTGCCCGATAATCCTCAATTGCGGATATTGCTGGGCGTCGGGAAACAGCATCTGGAGATACTGGTTGATGCATTGATCACCGCCGCTTGTCGGCTGGGAATTGCTGAATCGCTGGAACGCGCGCTGTCTGCCGGGTCCCTACCCGAACAAGGCGAAGATCGGCAGGTGAGCCAGGCGTTAGCAATATTGGGGGATTTCGTCACCTGGTTGGGTTTCCAGCAGCGCGAGGCCGCTTTACGCCCTGTCAGCCGGATTAATCACGGCCAGCCGATCTTTTCCCCACCGCCGCAGCCGGCGGTTAACTGGGGTAGCCAACAGCGGCTAGCCAAGCTGGCGCCCACGCCGGCAAGAAATACGGCATTTTATATTTACGATTGGCTGATCGGCCTCCAGACGCTGCTGGCTGAGAATGGGGTTGCCGAAGCGAAGGGCCCACTCGGCGAGACTTCCCATGCAACGCTGGCCACCATTGTCGCCGCGTTACGCACTGAGGCAGCCTGATAATTTTTACTGATAGATCACATCGTCAAAGCGGCTGGTGTCTATCCCCGCTGCATGCTTGTTGGCTGCGTTTGTGCGCCGCAATGCAACGCCAATGATTTAGGGTATAGTGAAAAACCGTTTTCACCACAGGCGAACAATAACGATGAACTCTCCGTTTCTGGTTACTCCACAATGGCTTGCGCAGCACATCAACGATGAAAATCTGATCGTCGTTGATGTCAGAATGTCTCCTGTCGGTCTGGTGCCGAAAAAAGACATGCTCGCCGAGTTTGAACGCGGCCATATACCGGGCGCGGTGTATTTTGATATTGATAACGTCGCGGACAAACATACCGACTTACCGCATATGCTGCCGACAGCCGATGAATTCGGCGCTGCCGTCGGCAAGTTGGGCATCAACGAACAACAGACCATTGTGTTTTATGACGAGGGCAATCAATTTTCTGCTCCGCGCGGTTGGTGGACTTTCCGCAACTTTGGCGCACAACAGGTTTATGTGCTGGACGAAGGCTTAAACGGTTGGATAGCGCAAGGCCAGCCACTGGAAACCGGCGCTGCACAGCGTTCGCCGCACACGTTCAACGCCCGTTTTAATGCCGATGCGGTCGTCAATATGCAGCAGGTGGAGCAAGCGCTGAACACGGAAGTGCAAATCCTTGATGCGCGCGCCGCCCCCCGTTTTTACGCCGAAGCGCCAGAACCCCGCCCAGGCCTGCACCGCGGTCATATTCCCGGCAGCATCAACATTCCTTACGGGGAACTGCTGGAAAATGGCCGTTTCAAATCGCTGGAAGCCCTCAACAAGACCTTCACCGACAAAGGGGTGAATATCAATGGCCCAATCATCACCAGCTGCGGTTCCGGCGTCACTGCGGCGGTGCTGGCTTTCGGCTTGTTATCGCTCAATGCACCGCAGGTGAAGCTGTATGACGGCGCCTGGAGTGAATGGGGCGCACTGAGTGGCAAACAGCCGATCGAACAGGACTAATTCTGGATCCGATCGGCCACGATCTGCGCTAAGCGCTGGATTGCCCCCGAGGGGTGATCTTCCGCACGGTGCAGTACCACACCTAGCGCGTTTAATGACGGTAACGTACCGGCTGGCAAACGGGATAAACCCGACGGCAGCCCGGCATCGGTGCGTACCGTCACCCCCAATCCTGCGCTGACTGCCGCCCAGATACCGTTCAGGCTACGGCTGGTAAAGACAATACGCCACGCAATGCCGGCGCGATCCAAGGCCTGCGTCGCCGCGCTGCGCAGCAGACAAGGGGCATCAAACATCACCAACGGCAATGGCTCGTCTCCCTGACGCCAGGATGCCAGTTCGAAATGGGGCGACGTTATCCAATGCATCTGCCGCTGCCCCAGCATCTGATGGTACGGCGTGCTGATCCCCCCGTCCCAGGCCAGCGACAAATCTAACTGCCCTTTCAGCACCCAGTCGATCAGCTCGGCATTGCGGGCAATGCGCGCTTCGATACGCACTCGTGGATGCGCCCGGGCAAAACTGCCCAAAACCTGGGGCAAAAAGGTTTCGCCGAAGTCCTCCTGCAGTCCCAGGCGTACCGTCCCCTGCAGGTCCAGCCCGCGTACCGCCGCGGCGGCTTCATCGTTAAGCTCCAGCAATCGGCGGGCGTAGCCCAGTAATGTTTCACCGGCTTCCGTCATTACCATACCGCGCCCGGCCTTTGTCAGGATCGGCGTGCCGATCTGCTGCTCCAGCTTTTTCAGATGTGCGCTGACCGCAGAGGTTGAACGCCCCAGCCGCTCCGCCGCCTTAGCGAAACTGCCCAGCTCAATGCCCGTGACGTAACTGCGCAGATCGTCGAGATCGAAGGTGACTCGTCCCATCATGACCATCCCGTTTTTCAGAACCATGAATCAAAGTAATGCCGATTTCACTGATAAAGATGGCGTGGGATACTCGCCCGGTCAACCGCTTTGAGGAGAATCGTGATACTTGCCATGCCCTTTGACCACACTGTGCCACGGGTTGACAGCCAGATTTGATATTGATAATCATTATCAATGATAAGTTTTCAATGAGGGCCTGCCCGATGCCGCCCTTGAGGTCAGCCACTATGTCATCATCACTGATTACACCTTATGTCACCCGCTGCTGTATCGTTGGCGGCGGCCCCGCTGGGCTGATGCTTGGCTATCTGTTGGCACGGGCAGGGATAAACGTGATGGTGCTGGAAAAGCACCCCGACTTCTTGCGTGATTTTCGCGGTGACACCATTCACCCCTCAACGTTAGAAATCATGCACCAGCTCGGCCTGCTGGAAGAACTGCTGGCACTGCCTCACCAACGTGCAGAAACATTGCACGCCGAAATCGCCGGGCGCGATATTCGACTTGCGGACTTCACGCGCCTGCCGACGCGCTGCAAATTTATCGCCTTTATGCCGCAATGGGAGTTTCTCAATTTTCTGGCCGAAAAGGCCGCCGCGTTTCCGACGTTCACGCTGATCACATCGGCTCAGGTACACCAACTGTTGTACGACCGTGGCCAGGTCTGCGGCGTACTGGCAGAGACGCCGGATGGCCCGATCCGTGTGCGTTGCCAGTTAGTGGTAGGTACCGACGGGCGCAATTCAGTGGTGCGCGAACAGGCGGCTCTCAGCAGCCGTTCTTTTGGCTCGCCGCGCGACGTCTTGTGGATGAAGCTTGATAAAAAACCCGGTGACCCCGCCTGGTCGATGGGCCATACCGGGCCAAAACAAAACTTCATCATGATCGACCGAGGCGACTACTGGCAGTGCGGTTATTCAATCGACAAAGGCAGTTTTGAGACGATCCAGCAGGACGGACTGGACAAGTTTTTGCTGCATATCGCCGAAGTTGCCCCTTTCCAGGACCTTCGTTTGCAAGAGATCCTCAGTTGGGATCAGGTGAAACTCTTGAGCATCCGTATTGATCGGCTGGATCGGTGGGCCAAACCGGGCGTACTGTGTATTGGTGACGCCGCACATGCCATGTCCCCCATTGGCGGTGTCGGGGTGAATTTGGCGATTCAGGATGCGGTCGCTACCGCCAACGCCATTATTCCTCCGCTACGCAATCAGAACTTGCAGTTAAAACACCTGCTGCGTGTGCAACGCCGCCGCAATTTCCCCACCAAAGCCACACAGTTCCTGCAAATTAAAATGAGCCAACGCAGGCCCAAAAAACGCCGCGCGCAGGGTGGGAAAAACCTGATGATGCGCGTCGGTAATAGCCGCTGGTTGCCGCGGTTATTTGGGCGGATTATTGGTCTGGGGTTCAGGCGGGAAACACCGAAACATCTTGCTGAGTGATTGTCTTCCCATCGGGCGTGCTGCGGTTGGACATGGCGTCTGACGCTCGCAACGCCCGCTTAACCTTGAATAATTTTTGTTGTGTTTGACCTTTCACGTCATACTCGCTGCGGGATAAAAATATCTCCCGTGTTTTACGTTGGCAAAATATTCATCAGGAGCAGTCCGTTCCCTTCAGGGCAGCAACCGTTACTCATTTCCCCAAAAGAGGTCTACATGTTCAGCATCCGCCAGGCGTTGAGCGGTGATTTAGCACAGGTTCGCGACGTGGGTATCCGCACTTATCAGGCCCACTTTGGCGAACTTTGGCACCACAAAGAGGAGTTAGACGCTTTTCTGGCGCAAGATTTTGCGGTTGAAACCCTCGAAAAAACGCTACAGGATCCGGATGTGTGCTGGCTGCTGGGGTATGAAGGCGAAAACCTGGTGGGCTATGCGCGGTTGAATTTCGACAGCCTGCTGACCCCTACCCAAGCCCTTGGCGCAGAGCTACAGAAGATCTATTTCTTGCCGGAATATGCCGGGCGGGGTTATGGCCAGCGTTTTTTTGAACAGGTTCAGCAACGGGCGCGAGAACGTAAGCAAGAAACGTTCTGGCTGGAAGTGCTAAAGCGCAATACCAGCGCCCAGCGTTTTTACCAACGCCAGGGGCTGAGCATTTGCGGCGAGACCTGTTACACCAGCGCCCAAGGTTCCATTGGCATCTGGTATATGTCGAAAGCGCTGTAACGACTAGCCAGGAAACGCCAGCGCGCTGGTCAGATCCCCCAAGGGTTTTTGGCTGCGCGCTGCCATCGCCTTATCGCGTTCGGTCAGCCCATCGAGCGACGGCAAATCGAACACCCGGCTGATTAAACGCAGGATAGATCCGGTATCGTACACCTCATGATCGACATACCCCTTGCGGGAAAACGGTGAGACCACCAATGCCGGAATACGTGATCCAGGCCCCCAGCGATCGCCCTGCGGCGGTGCCACATGATCCCACCAGCCACCATTCTCATCAAAGGTAATCACCACCACGCTGTTGTCCCACTGCGGGCCATTACGCAAGCTGTTGATGATATGGGCAATATGGCGATCGCCCGCTTCCACGTCAGAATAACCGGCGTGCATATTCAGGTTGCCCTGGGGCTTGTAGAACGCCACTGGCGGTAACGTACCCGCTTCCACCGCGGCTAAAAATTTATTGCTGGCAACAGAATCGCCAATACCACCGTCACGCAGATGCGCTTCGCGAGCCTGAGGGTTAGCTGGCCCCAGGTTTTCAAAATAGTTGAACGGCTGATGGTGATACTGAAAATCCGGTGCACCGGGGAAATCGCCCTGATCCTTACGGTTATCCAACGCGTACTGCCAGCCGCCGGCATACCATGCCCAGTCGATCCCTTTTTGGCTCAGCAAGTCGCCAATATGGGGGTGTTTCTGCGGTGGCATGACGTTCGGCATCGTGGCATCCGCCAGCGTCGGGTCTTTCTCGTCTTGAGTCCAGGATGGCCAGTACGGCGGCGCCATGGTATTGACCGCATAACCGTCCGGCGTCAGCAGGCTCTTGCCAAACAGGGGGATACCAAACGAGGCGCTGACCGGTGAATCACTCAGCGGTTTCAGACGCGGGTCCGTCACATCATCACTTTCGAGCTGGGCAACCCCCCCTTTGGCGACCGAGTTTTGCACTTCGGGGTAAAACGGCGGGCGAGCGCAGATCAGATACTGATGATTAAGGAACGAGCCGCCAAACGCACCCTGGAAAAAGTTATCACACAGGGTAAATTCCTGAGCCAAGGTCCACAGCCGCAGGTTGTATGCACCGTCTCCGTAATAGCCCATGGTTAAGGCGCCAGAATCGGCCCAAGCGACAAACTTGTCGTTTTTGCCCCCGTTGATTTGCATCTGGTTCTGATAAAACACATGCCACAGGTCGCGCGTCACCACACCGTGCGGCAGGTTTTCGCCCTGCGGCCCGATCAGCACAAACGGCTGATTCGGCAATTGCGTTGTAAATACCGCATTTTCGTCGATTTTGTAGTTAACATGCCCAACCTCCTGCGCTTTTGGCACCAATCCTTTCCAAATTGGCGGCAGCGAATCCAACAGGCGACCATCGCGATCACGCTGCTGGTAGTCTTCAGGCTTGAGCGCCGACAACGGTTTTTCTACCCCAGGAAAATTGGCGAACAGATTATTGAAGCTGCGGTTTTCGGCGTAGATCACCACCACATTTTTCACATGTCGTCGCAACAGCGCGTTTTGCGCATTGGTGGGTAGCGTGTTTAACAGCACGTTTTTGTTGCCGTCAGCCGCCGCTCTGGCGAGCGGCGCAATAGAAGCCCCCACCCCTAACGCCGTGGCGCCGGCAAGAAAACGGCGACGCGCCGGGTTGCTCGGTTGCTGCTCCTGCTCTTCTGCCGACGGCGGCAGATCGTTATGCGGTTTATCGCTCATGTGTAACCCCTTAAAAATTAACTTGTTGATTTATTATAAATTTATTTAAGGTTTATTATGCTAGGACAGAATTATGAACGAAATGTGACAACCTGCGGCAGGTTAGCATTTGGCAACACTTTCGCGCATTTCGCCGCAGTTTTAATCACCCCCGCCGGTTAACGCGCATCACGTTGCAGCATCAGCAGCATCAACGCCAACGTATTGGGCACCATATACAGCAAGGCACCCAGTTGCACCGCCAGCGGGCTGTCTTTAGCCTGCCAGGCCATAAACCAGTCGCCGGCGACCACCATAAAGCCGATCCCCCACACCGCAATGGCACACAACGCGCCCAGCATCGCCCAGGCTTTACCCTTGGCGAAAGCGGCATAAGAATGGCCCAGATGTTTCACCATCAACACAATGCCCAATGTTGCCGTTATCCCGGCCAGGGATTCGAGCAACGTGATAAACACCAACCCGAGCATTCCGGCCCAGGGAGCAGTGACGGCACGCCACATCAGGCCGGGCACCTGGTAGGTATCCTGCATGGTAAGCAACGGCCCCACGGCATGGCGGGCCGTATCGGTGAAACCCGCAGTATTATTCAGCAGGCTGAAGATGCCCCACAGAGCCGGGAACAGTGACAGAAGGATGCAAGACAGGCGTGACACAGTGATTTCGTTCATCATTATCCTTAATTTCTGAGGTTATAAAACCAAGAGTTCCTTGTATTGCCGCAGTTTAGGCTCTCCAGGTTTAACGTGCATATTGTAAGAACTAATCTTGCAATGATTGAGAGAATAACGGAGGGAAAAACATGGGCAGAACATTAACAGTGGACCTGGGCGAAGAGCTGCGTAATTTTGTTGAAGGTCTGGTCGCTAGCGGCGACTACCGTACCCCCAGCGAAGTTATCCGTGAATCGGTACGCACCCTGCGTGAACGTACCGCCGCCTCAACGCTGGAAGAGCTGCGTCGTTTAATCGCCGAAGGTGAAAACAGCGGGCACGCAGTGGAATGGGATCCTGATGTGTTCATGGAAAGAATACGAAGCAAAGCAAAAGGATGTGCAGAAAAATAACGATCAGGCCAAAAGCATTGGCCGATATGGAAGATATTTATGTGTATGGTTTGACCCGGTACGGGTTAGCCGCCGCCGAAGACGACCTAAGTCATATTCACGATGTATTCGATAACCTGAAATTGGCAGGCGCATAGAATCAATAGCGAGTGACCTCTGCGCTCTACCGACAGGAAAACATGTTATCTATTTCCGGGATAATGCTCAGCCGGTAAGGATCATCAGGATATTGCATCATTCCCGTGACCCAACCCGAATAACCCCGACGTTCAGATCGCCACCAGCCCGCGGACGCCGTCATGTTCCATCGCGCTGCCTGTGCCACGTTGTACGATGCTGCCGCGTGACATCACCAAATAGCGGTCCGCCAGCTCGGCGGCAAAATCATAAAACTGTTCTACCAACAGGATCGCCATATCGCCCCGCGCCGCCAACTGCTTTATCACCGCGCCGATCTCTTTGATCACCGAAGGCTGGATCCCCTCCGTCGGTTCATCGAGGATCAATAGCTGTGGCCGACAGGCCAACGCGCGGCCAATCGCCAACTGCTGTTGTTGCCCGCCAGAGAGATCGCCACCGCGCCGATCTTTCATCTGCAACAACACCGGAAACAGTTCATAGATGTGATCCGGCACCTTGCGCGCCTCAGCGCCAGAAAAACGCGCTAAGCCCATCAACAGATTTTCCTCCACCGTAAGACGGCCAAAGATCTCCCGCCCTTGCGGGACATAGGCGATGCCGGCCTGCACCCGTTGATGCGGCTTCTTGCCGTTGAGGTTCTCGCCCTGCCAGCTTATGCTGCCGTTCTTGGCTGGGATCAAGCCCATCAGGCACTTCAACAGCGTGGTTTTACCCACGCCATTACGCCCGAGTAAGCAGGTGACTTCGCCGACATGAGCGTCAAACGACAGGCCACGCAAAATGTGGCTGCCGCCGTAATATTGATTCAGTTCGTTTACTTGCAACATAGCTGCTCCTAGCGCCCCAAATAGACGTCGATCACTTGCTCGTCGGCCTGTACCTGCGCCAATGAACCTTCCGCCAAGACCCTGCCCTGATGCAGCACCGTCACGTGGTCGGCAATGGTTTCGACAAACCCCATGTCGTGTTCCACCACCATCAGCGAATGCTTGCCCGCCAACGTGCGGAACAGTTCGGCGGTATACTCGGTTTCCGCATCGGTCATGCCCGCCGCCGGCTCGTCGAGCAGCAGCAGATGCGGCTCCTGTACCAACAACATGCCGATCTCGAGAAACTGCTTTTGCCCGTGGGACAAGAGCCCGGCGAGACGGTGCCGCTCGTGGCCTAGCCGCAGGGTTTTCAGCATGTCGTCGATACGATCGCGCTGTTCGCTGCTCAGTCTGGCACGCAGGCAGGCCCATACCGACTTTTGGGTTTTCTGCGCAATTTCCAGATTTTCAAACACCGTCAGCGCCTCAAACACCGTGGGTTTTTGGAACTTGCGACCGATGCCTGCCTGAGCGATCTGCATCGGATCCAGCGCGGTCAGATCGACGGTTTGATCATAAAATACCTTACCGCTGTCCGGGCGGGTCTTGCCGGTGATCACGTCCATCAGCGTAGTTTTCCCCGCACCGTTAGGCCCGATCACGCAACGCAATTCCCCCACGCCAATCTGCAACGACAGGTCGCTCAGCGCACGAAAACCATCAAAGCTGACGTTGATCTTGTCGAGCAGCAGCACCGGGTCGGTTTGCTGGCGGTATTTATCTGCCGGTAGCGCTTGGGTAAAGAGTTCGTCAGTCATTTGCAGTGAATTCATTGTGACTTACCTCTGCGCAGTAACCCGATAACCCCTTTGGGCAGGAACAAGGTGACGACGATAAACATCAGGCCAAGGAAGAACTGCCAATACTCGGGAATCGCCATGGTGAACCAGCTCTTGGCGCCGTTGACAATACCGGCCCCCAGCAAGGGTCCCACCAAGGTACCGCGCCCGCCGAGCGCCACCCAGATGGCGGCTTCGATTGAGTTGGTCGGCGACATTTCGCCCGGATTGATAATCCCCACCTGCGGTACGTACAATGCCCCGGCCAACCCGCACAACACCGCCGACAGCGTCCAGACAAACAGCTTGAAGCCCTTTGGATCGTAACCACAAAACGTCAGGCGGTTTTCCGCATCGCGCACCGCCGTCAATACCCGGCCAAACTTACTGCGCGCCAGGGCAAAGCCGATCGCCAGACTGGCCACCAGCAGCACCACCGTCGTCAGAAACAGCGCCACCCGCGTGCCGGTCGCCGTGATCGGAAAGCCCAATAACGTAGTAAACCCGGTAAAGCCGTTGTTGCCGCCAAAGCCGGTTTCGTTACGGAAAAACAGCAACATACCGGCGTAGGTCAACGCCTGGGTCATGATGGAGAAATACACCCCTTTGATTTTTGAACGAAAAGCGAAGTAACCAAAAACGAAGGCGAGTACTCCAGGCACCAGCACGACCAGGCACAATGCCCAGGCGAAATACTGCGTACCGCTCCAAAACCACGGCAGCTCATTCCATGATAAGAACGCCATAAACCCCGGCAGGCCATCGCCCGCAGCCTGACGCATCAGGTACATGCCCATGGCATAACCGCCGAGGGCAAAAAACAGCCCATGCCCTAGCGACAGTAGCCCGGCATAACCCCAGACCAGATCAAGCGCCACGGCCACCACGGCATAGCACAGAATTTTGCCCACCAGGGTCAGGGTATAGGTGGACATTGCCAGCGGATTATCCGCCGGCAGTAGCGCAAGAAACGGCATGATTAACAGCGCCAGTAATACCAGCCCGCCGATGCCCAGCGCCAGCCGGGGTGCCTTTTGCACGCCGGTTACAGTCAATGGTTGGCTCATCAGTCGATCACCCTGCCTTTGAAGGCGAATAGCCCTTGAGGACGTTTTTGAATAAACAGAATAATCAGCACCAGGATCAGGATCTTACCCAGCACAGCGCCAATCTCCGGTTCAAGAATTTTGTTGACGATACCGAGACCAAAGGCCGCCACCACGGTACCCGCCAGTTGGCCGACGCCACCGAGCACCACCACCAGGAACGAGTCGATGATGTAACCCTGCCCCAGCTCGGGCCCGACATTGCCCAGCTGCGACAGTGCGACGCCCCCCAATCCGGCGATACCGGAACCCAAACCGAATGCCAGCATATCGACACGACCGGTGGGCACGCCGCAGCAAGCCGCCATCGCGCGATTTTGCGTCACGGCGCGCACGTTCATGCCAAGGCGAGTTTTATTCAGTAATAGCCAGGTGAGTACCAACACCAGTACCACGAACAGGATCACGGCAATGCGATTCCAGGGCAGCACCAGGTTCGGCAACAGCTGAATGCCCCCCGACAGCCAGGCCGGGTTGGCAACCTCTACGTTCTGTGCGCCAAACAACACCCGAACCCCTTGGATCAACACCAGACTGATCCCCCAGGTCGCCAGCAGGGTTTCCAACGGCCGACCATAAAGATGGCGGATCACCGTGCGTTCCAGCACCATACCTATACCGGCGGTGATAGCGAACGCCACCGGCAAGGCCACCAGCGGATACAGCGCCAGCCACTGCGGTGCGAACTGTTGAAACGCCCCCTGTACCAGATAAGCCGAGTAAGCGCCGAGCATCAGCATTTCGCCGTGCGCCATATTGATCACCCCCAGCAAGCCATAGGTGATCGCCAATCCGAGCGCCGCCAGCAACAGGATCGACCCCAGTGACAGCCCGGTAAACGCCTGGCCGATCAGATCGCCTAACATCAGCCGATGTTTCACGCTGCTCAGGCTTTTCAGCGCTTCGGCACGCACGGCGGCATCCGGCTCATGGGTGGCGTCAGTCATTACCTGTAACCGCGTCTGGGTTTCCGGATCGCCCGAACTGCCGAGCAACCGAACCGCATTAAGGCGCACCCCGGCATCGCTATCGGCAAGTTGCAGATTAGCCAACGCAATGCTTAACGCCTCGTGCACCCGGCTGTCTTTCTCCTGTGCCAGTCTCTGGCTCAGCAACGGCAGCTGATCGTTTTGCGCTTCACGCTGCAAGGCCTGGGCCGCCTGCAAACGCAGCGCAGGATCCTCGCTGACCAACCGGTGGGCCGACAGCGCGTTGGCGATCAGAATGCGCAGGCGGTTATTCAGCCACACTTTCTTTGGCACACCGGTCGGGGCCGCGGAGCCGTCCAACGGCTGATAACGATCGCCCTGCTGAGCAAAGGCATGTTTAGCCTCGTCGACCACCACGTTTTCCTGCTTCAGCGCCTGCAGTAACGGCAAGCGCGAAGCGTCCGGCGCGATCGCCCAGGCCTGCAATAATTTGGCCTGCTGCGTGCGGCTGGCCGCAACAAAATCATCGGCTGGGCCCGCCTGCGCGAACATGGGCAGGCAGCACAGCAATAACCACAGATGCCTGAGTGGGTTTGAAGATAAAGGTTTCATCAGATGTCTCGTCGCAATGGGGCATAGCTCAGTCAGCCCCCCGCCATCACGGGGGGCCAGGCATTACTTACCGCCTTTTACGGGGTAATCCGGTTTTTTGTCATTGCCGGGAATGTACGGGCTCCACGGCTGGGCACGTACCGGAGCATCGGTCTGCCATACCACGTTGAACTGACCGTTGCCCTCGATCTCACCGATCATCACCGGCTTGTGCAGATGGTGGTTGGTGGCATCCATGGTCAGGGTAAAGCCCGACGGCGCGGCGAAA
This sequence comes from Serratia sp. CoH_134_PS_4, assembly GCF_058190535.1. Classification (NCBI taxonomy): domain Bacteria; kingdom Pseudomonadati; phylum Pseudomonadota; class Gammaproteobacteria; order Enterobacterales; family Yersiniaceae; genus Serratia; species Serratia sp. CoH_134_PS_4. The sequence continues at coordinate 156,837 of NZ_JBXWKI010000008.1, read as the reverse complement.
GTCTGTCCGGCCATGGCGGCTCGCACCTTGTCAACGTCAGTCGTGCCGGCCTTCTCAACCGCCTGTGCCCACATATGGATGCCGACATAGGTGGCTTCCATCGGATCGTTGGTCACCGCGGTCGCGTAGTTCGGCAGATTGTGTGCCTTGGCATAGGCACGCCATTCGCTGACGAATTGCTTGTTGGTCGGGTTATCCACTGATTCAAAGTAGTTCCAGGCTGCCAGGTTGCCGACCAGCGGTTTGGTGTCGATACCGCGCAGCTCTTCCTCCCCGACCGAGAATGCAATCACCGGCACATCGGTGGCCTTAATCCCCTGATTAGCCAATTCTTTGTAGAACGGGACGTTGGAGTCCCCGTTGATGGTGGAGATCACCGCCGTTTTGCCACCGGCAGAGAATTTCTTGATGTTGGCGACAATGGTTTGGTAGTCGCTATAGCCGAACGGCGTATAAACCTCTTCGATATCTTTATCTTGAATGCCTTTCGAATGCAGGAAGGCACGCAGGATCTTATTGGTGGTACGCGGATACACATAGTCGGTACCCAACAAGAAGAAGCGTTTGGCTGAGCCGCCATCTTCGCTCAGCAGGTATTCCACCGCAGGAATCGCCTGCTGGTTAGGCGCCGCACCGGTGTAGAACACGTTGGGCGACATCTCTTCCCCTTCGTACTGCACCGGGTAGAACAGCAGGCCATTGAGCTCTTCGAATACCGGCAGCACGGATTTGCGCGACACCGAGGTCCAACAGCCAAACACCGCCGCCACCTTATCCTGGCTCAGCAACTGACGTGCCTTTTCGGCAAACAACGGCCAATTGGAGGCCGGATCAACCACCACCGCTTCCAGTTTTTTACCCAAAACGCCGCCTTTGGCATTGATGTCATCAATGGTCATCAGTGCCACGTCCTTGAGCGGCGTTTCAGAAATGGCCATGGTGCCGGACAGCGAACTGAGGATACCGACCTTAATGGTGTCGGCGGCTTGTGCGCTCCAGGCCATTCCCATTCCGACCATGGTGGCAGACAGCGCAAACGCTTTTATAAAGTGACGACGTTTCATATTCAAACTCCCGGTGAATGTTAGAAAACCAACCTTCTTTAAGAAAAACGCCCCTCTTGATGTCGAGTTGCAGCATGACCCGCCGCAGCACGAAAGACTGAGGGGTTATTGCTGAAGCCTTGCCTGATGCAGCATGTGCAGCGTTATTTTTCGTACCTCAGCCTTGCTGACGGCGATATGATTAGTGAGCAGCATTTGCGCCTCCCCGGTATGGTGTTGCAGGATCGCCCGTAAAATGGCGGCATGTTCGTTGTAGGTCGCTTCAACCCGGCTTGTCTGGGTGAAGTCCAGCCGGCGGATAATGCGGATCTTCTCGGTCAGGTCGCGATGAATACGCGCCATTTCGCCATTGCCCGCCGCGTCCACCAGCGCCATATGAAATTGCTCGTCGTGCAACGAAACCGTCTTGCCGTCTTCCAGCCGCGGCTCGTCGATCCAGAAGCGGGTGAGCCCCTCCAGTTGCAGCGGCATTGTCCCCGCAGGTCTCGCGCACAGGCGTTTGACTGCCTCACACTCCAGCACAATGCGCAGGTCATACAGCTCTTCGAAGTAAGCAAAATCGAACGGCCGCACCTGCCAACCACTGCGGAAATGCACCTCGACATACCCCTCACGCTCCAGCCAAAACAGGGCCTGCCGCACCGGCGTACGGCTGACGTCCATCCGTTGTGCAACCTCGTTTTCGCTAAAGCGGTCCCCCGGCAGCAGGTGGAAATCGAAAATATCGTCCTTGAGCTGGAGATAGATGCGCTCCGCCAACCCTTCTGGTCGCGCCTTACTGCGGCTATTAATGATTTGCATCACATTCCTCTCTGCGGGCGCAGCGTGCCACGCCCCGCGATCAATAAAGATGGCTAGCTGGCATGCTCCAACCACAGCAGTGCATCACCCGGCCCCACCGGCCGTCCCTGCCGGCAACTGATGCGCTTAATGACGCCGGCACGCGGGGCAGTGACCGCCAGCTCCATCTTCATTGCCTCAACCACAATCAGCGGCTGGCCGGCTTCCACGGTTTGGCCCGGCTCCACCAAAATTTTCCACACGTTGCCGTTCAGATCGGCGCTCACCAGATACCCATCGACCTCTTCTTCATCGTCCTGTGGCGGCAGCAGCTGTGCCTCGGCTTCCCCTTCCTCAGCCTGCCACCGCGTCACCTCGTGGTTAAACGCCTGCTGCTGGCGCTGTTGGAAGGCGCTGATATCCGCGGCGTTATCCGCCAGGAAACGGCGATACTCGGCAAAATCAAACACGCTGTCTTCGATGCGGATCTGAGCGCGCCCTTCACGGAAAGCCTCGCGTTGTTCATCCAGTTGCTGTTCGCTGACCGGGTAAAAGCGCACCTGGTCGAAGAAGTGCAGCAGCCAGGGTTCACCAGGGTTGAACTGAGGGTTTTTGAGGAATTTGTTCCAGATCGGCAGCGTGCGGCCAACCAGTTGATAGCCGCCCGGTGAGTCCATGCCATAGATGCACATGTACATGCCGCCGATGCCGACCGTGCCCTCGGCGGTATGGGTACGCGCGGGGTTGTACTTGGAACTGAGCAAGCGGTGGCGCGGGTCGATCGGGACCGCGCACGGCGCACCGAGGTAAACGTCACCCAGCCCGAGGATCAGGTAGCTGGCGTCAAAGATGATGTCGCGCACCTGTTCACGGGTGCCAAGCCCATTAATGCGCTGAATGAAATCGACGTTGTTGGGTAGCCAGGGCGCGGATGAACGCACCGTCTGCTGATAGCGCTCCACCGCCCCCAGCGTGGCAGAATCTTCAAACGCCATCGGCAGATAAACCGTGCGCGTCGGTACCTTCAACTGGCTGATATCACCCAGAGTCTCTTCACGCGCCAACAAGCGCTGGAGTAAATCGGCTTGGCCAAGGGTGCGGCTGTCGTAACGAATTTGCAGCGATCGTACGCCGGGTGACAGTTCCTCGACGCCGGGGATCGCGTCCTGCTTAAGCGACTGCATCAGCAGATGAATGCGCAGCCTCAGTGCCAGATCGAGCACGTTGTCACCGTACTCCAGCAAAATGTAGCCATCCCCGGCTTGACGATAAACCACTGCGGGACGGCTGTCGGTGGACGGTAACGCCGCCAGAATCGTGGCGGACGCGGTGATACCCGGTGTCAGATCCGGCGGTGCCAGAGTAATGGCCTTCACTGCGGCCAACGCTTCGATACTGCCGAGCTGTGCCTGCTCCAATGATTGCGCCTGTTTGAAACCGATCGGATGAAAACGGATGCGGTCGCCCGGCTTCACCTGACCGACCTTCCACAACTCAGCCTTGGCAATAGTCACCGGACAGACAAATCCCCCGAGGCTGGGCCCGTCACGGGTCAGGATCACTGGAAAATCGCCGGTGAAGTTAATCGCGCCAATAGCGTATTCGCAGTCGTGTACGTTGGACGGGTGTAACCCGGCTTCGCCGCCGTCTTGTCGTGCCCAGTCGGGTTTCGGCCCGGACAGGCGCACGCCCAGTCGGTTGGAGTTGTAATGCACCTGCCATTCGGCAGCAAAGAAGTTGTCGATAGATTCTGGGGTAAAGAAGTCCGGTGCGCCGTGAGGACCATACAGCACGCCAATGTTCCACACGTTGCCGTACTGCGGGATCAGGCTGTCATCCATTGCCTGCGGTGCGGCGATCGGTGCCGGAGTGGTAGAGGCCGCCAGCGCCGGCTGAGATACCGTCAGCATATCTGCCACGCGCAAGGTGCGCCCGGCGTGCCCACCAAACTGCCCCAGTGCGAATGTCGAACGGCTCCCTAAATACACCGGCACGTCAAAGCCGTTGCGTACCGCCAGATAACTGCGGCATCCGTGCTGAGCACGACCAAGCCGTAACACTTGCCCCGCCCTAACGGTTATCGGCTGCCAATAGGGCAAGGCTTCACCGTCCAAATCTGCCGGGCAGTCGGCACCGGTCAAGGCAATGGTGGCGTCACAATGGAAGCGTAGGGTTGGGCCCTGCAGGGTAAACTCCAACCCGGCAGCACTGGGGTGGTTGCCAACGATGCGGTTCGCCAACCGGAAGGCAAAATCGTCCATCGGCCCCGATGGCGGTACGCCGATATCCCAATAACCGAGGCGTCCTGGGTAATCCTGCACGCTGCTGTAGGTGCCCGGTTGCAACACTTCAATACTGCTGGGCTGGAAGCGGAAGCTGTCCAGCATTCGGGTCCACACGCTGCCGGTTTGGAATTCGGCCGTCGCGATCACCTGCCGCAGGTAATCCAAATTGGTGGCAATGCCGTGCAACCGGGTGGCATCCAGCGCTACCCGCATTTTCTCCAGCGCCTGTTGGCGATCGTCCCCATGAACAATCAACTTGGCGATCATCGGATCGTAAAAGGCTGACACCTCACTGCCGGTAGCCACCCAGCCGTCAACCCGCACAGACGCCGGGAAATACACGTCGGTCAAAACCCCTGGGCTAGGCTGGAAGTTCTTCAGCGGATCTTCCGCATAAATACGGACCTCAATAGACGCGCCCTGCGGTGGTCGTTGCAGCGCCGCCCAATCCAGCGCGTCACCCGCTGCCACCTGCAACATGCACTCAATCAGATCCAGCCCGGTCACCATCTCGGTGACGGGATGCTCCACCTGCAAACGGGTGTTCACCTCAAGGAAATAAAACTCGTCGCGCGCACCGTCGTAGATAAACTCTACGGTGCCTGCGCTGCGGTAATTGACCGAGGCCCCCAGTGCCACCGCCGCCTGATGTAACGCCTGACGGGTCGCCGCCGGCAGGTTCGGTGCGGGGGTTTCCTCCACCACCTTCTGGTTGCGTCGCTGCAAAGAACAGTCGCGCTCGCCGAGTGCCACCACCCAGCCCTGGCCGTCGCCAAAGATCTGTACTTCGACATGGCGTGCCTGATCGACAAAGCGTTCGATAAACGCCCCAGAGTCACGGAAGAATTGCTCGCCCAGCCGCTTCACACTGTCGTAGGCTTCACGCAACGCAGTTTCATCATCGCAGCGCGTCAAGCCGATACCGCCCCCTCCCGCGGTGCTTTTCAGCATCACCGGATAGCCAATATCTCTGGCGGCGTTAATCGCCTCTTCAATACTGCCCAACAAACCGGTACCTGGCGTCATCGGCACCTGTGCCACCGCCGCCAATTCACGCGCCCGGTGTTTCAGGCCAAACTCGCGAATTTGCGCCGCAGTTGGGCCAATGAACGCGATGCCCGCCGCTTCGCAAGCCTCGGCAAACTCCGCGCTTTCAGACAGAAAGCCGTAGCCGGGGTAGATCGCCTGCGCGCCAGTTTCTCTCGCCGCCGTCAGGATCTTGTCGATGCACAGGTAACTGTCATTCGCCTTTTCGCCGCCGAGTGGCACCGCCAGATCGGCTTCTGTTACGTGCGGCGCATTGCGATCGGCGTCGGAGTATACCGCTACGCTGATGACCCCCAAACGCTTCAGGGTGCGGATCGCGCGGCAGGCAATTTCACCGCGGTTGGCGATTAATACGGTAGTAAACATGATGTATTCCTCATAGGACCAAAGAGCGATACCCAATAGCTTTCAGGCTGTGGCCAGGCGCAAACAGGGACATCCCCCAGACGCTCACTCAGGGAAGTGACTGGGGTGTGTCTGCGCAGCCAACAACGCCACGGTTTGAAAGATGAAGGGTATAGTTGCGCCAACCGCCGAATTCAGTGATGTCCATGGCGCCCTGCAGCGCCCAGGGTTCGCAGATAAAGCCTTTCACCCGACGTCCGTCCGCCAGCAGTAGCGTGCCAATGCCCAGCGGTGCGGGGATCTCCGCCACGAACTCGCCAAAGCGTGCCAACGGGATATCCCACAGCTCGACGCGGATGGCCGCCCCCTGCTCAGCCTTAACCAACCCCGGTTTGGGCGGCTGAGTATTGGCCAGCGCGTAGAGGCGGTAGCAAGGTGCGGTGGTGGTGTGCTCTACGAAGGTCGCCGATCGCTGCGTGAGCTGGAAATTCAGGGGCATATCGCTAAGGTGCGCACCGACCACCGCCACACGCACATGCTGGCTCGATGACGCCAAAGGTTGAGAAGGAGACAACAAGCGATCTGTCGCACCAAGCGGCAGATCCTGTGCCTGCTGCCAGCGCAGGCCGAACGCTGCCAGCGCCCGGTCGTGCCAGGCAGGCGCGACCAGTGTGATTCCCGCAGGCAAACCGTCATCACGCATCGGTGCTGGCAGTGCCAGTGCGCTCAGATCGGCCAGGTTGGTGAAATTGGTGTAGGTCCCGAATTGCGAATTGAACAACACCGGTTCTTGTTCCATTTCCGCTAAGGTGCGGATGGTCGGTGAAGTCGGCACCACTAGCGCGTCGAAGGCGGCAAGCCGTTGCCCGATCTGCCGTGCTAATTCAGCACGGAGATACTCCGCTTTGTAAGCATCACAGGCGCTGTACTTCAGGCCGTTATTGACGATACCGCGAACCACCGGGTTGATGGCCTGCGGGTCAGCGCTCAGCATGGCTTCGACCGCGACGGTACGTTCCGCCACCCAGGGGCCGTAATACAGCTGCTCTGCCAGGACACGAAACGGCGTAAAATCGAGCCTTTCCAGCGTTACACCGCAGCGTTGCAACTGCACCAACGCCCGTTGAAATGCCTGCTCGGCTTGTACATCGCCGAAAAACTCAAGCTGGGCAGGCACCGCAAAACGGGGGGCAGCGGGAAGATCCGCCGGGGCGGTCTGGGGATGAGTGCGAGAGTAAGCATCGGCAGGGTCATAACCCCCCGCCAGTTCAGCCACCAGCGCGGCGTCCGCCACTGTCAGGGCAAATACCGAGACGGTGTCATTCAACCGACACGCGGGGACGACGCCACGGTTCGACAACCATCCCTTGGTGGGTTTTAGGCCAACAATATTGTTGAACCCTGCCGGCACACGCCCGGAACCCGCCGTGTCGGTACCCAGTGAGAACGGCAGCAAACCGCGAGCCACCACCGAGGCCGACCCGGAACTGGAGCCACCGCTGACATAGCGGCTATCGAAACTGTTAACCACCGCGCCATGCGGTGAGCGGGTGCCTACCAGGCCTGTAGCAAACTGATCAAGATTGGTTTTGCCGATAACAATGGCACCCGCTGCGCACAGATTGGCGACGACGGTAGCGTCAGCTGCCGCCTGATAAGCGAACTCCGGGCAGGCTGCGGTCGTCGGCCAGCCGCCAACGTCGATATTGTCTTTGACAGCAAACGGCACACCAAACAGCGGCAGGCGGCTAATATCGCCGGCAACGGCTTCAAGCTGCTGCGCCAATCGTTGGCATTGCGCCTCGCGTTGTGCCGCATCGGCAAGATACAGCCAGGCGTTATCCTCTGTCGGCAGGCCCGCAACCAATGCGGCCAACGTGGCTCGCACACAAGCCATCCGCTCGCCAGCCGAGTGGGTGTGATAATGATGCTGCCATTCAGTAAGGGTGAAACCGCGCAGGTTAACAGACTGGGTCATTGGCTGAATTCCATCTAGTACACAAGATGGGATTCACCAGAGCAACTGGCGTGCCAATTTTTAATTGGCTGATTCCAATAAGTTATAATTGAAACTTATGGCTAAAGATTAAAAAACCTGCACCAACGACGCACAACTGGCGAGCAAAAAAGGTGCAGCAACGCTTCTATTTTAGTGTTTGTTGTGTCGCAACCTGAGCGCGTTGAATTAACCACAAAATTGTTCTGTTTCATTGTCACGCAACGTTGTATCTCCCGACGATGAGACAAGCCAACTGGATGCCCTTGCCAAACAACACGACGCAAGCCATTAACTTACTGACTTGCGGCGGCGGTAACGGCGGTGGCCTGCGCGTCAGTACCGTTCTGTTTCGCTGCTAACCCCCTTCCAAGGAGCCATACCATGACATCACTTAATCATTTGTTGGTCAAAACCGCAGTTGGGCAGTCCAACAGCACGGTGATTATCGATTGCGAAGGGATTAATTATCTGGACGACGACATCCGCACCATACTCAACGAATACCGGCAAACACCAGTAGGAAAGCAGATCTGCATCAGTCTGCATCCGCCAACAAATATTCTGGTACGTGATGCATCCTAGGTTAGACCTCAGGGTATAGAGCCTAAAGGGAAAATCTTACTGCCATACTATCTCGCGGACTTTCATCGCGGGTGGCAATAGTCCAAAGGCATAAAACGATCGGCTATCGCCTGCTGCTGGTGAATAATATGAACAACGGTGCAGTGATCTTTGCCACTGCACCGTTTTTTAATCAGCGATTTGCTTTAGCCTTGCCTGCGCAATACCTCCTTCATCTGCAAGGCTGGTGAAGGAATCGCTGTCTGAGGATATAATGGTGGGCAATCCCTGCTCCCAACATCACGGTAAGGTTCTTCTTAATCAGGTCGACGGTAAACATTGCACCCAAGTTTGACGTTCGTAGACAATACTCTTATTCATTCCTGCCGTATCCAGCCATACCGACCGGGGCAATATAGAACATTTCTCAGGTTTGGTGGAAGTCGGCATATTGCATTCCTCGTGATAATTTTCACAACATCGAGTACATGTCCAAGGCATAGAATCCACACATAACCTAATCACTTATTTAAGACATCACTAATACAATCGTGAACTGCTATACCTGAGTTATTTTAACAAACACTCACCTATTAATTCATATCTAGTTAAATATCCTTACCAAGTAGTTAAAGCAATTCGCCTCCAGGTATTTTCCGCAGTACATACATAGAAAAACGCTGAGTCGGCAGACCATTGCCCCACTTTACCATTTGCTGTCGAAGACGCAGGAATCGCAACTCTTACGCCAACTGGATTACCGTTAACATTCGCAGAGTCATAAATATTTAATACCTTTATATGACCAGAAGAGAACTGATTAGTTACCCCACCAATAGGGTAAACTCCATTTCCCGACGGATAAACACCAGTATCAGAGACCGTTAGTTGCTTTGTGTATAAGCCATTCCATTTGAATAAAGGCTGTCCTAAAGAAGTAGCAATATCTTTCTGCGGTGATATATCCGCAGGAGAAATATTCACGCCACTGGCGGTAGTATTGTTATTAGCACCGAGGGTAAACTTAGGAGCAAAGCTGATTAAAGAAGCCCCATCCTGAGCCAACCTGATCCCTGGTTCAAATCCTTGAAGGTTATTCCCCGGAGAGATCCCCCCAAAGTAATGATAGTTAGTATTACCTCCCCTTGCCGCATAGAATAAGCTATCTGAGTCAGCCTTTATCCCATGAAAAATAGCAGGAAAAGAGCCATTACTGGCCCTATCGGCTAAAGACCAAGGAAGTTGCCTTGGGGCAATGTCAGAGATTGATGAGTTTGTAAACTTTAAAGTATTGCTCATCATGTTATCAAACACAAATGCCGCGGCAATACCGTTTTCCGGCTCTGCCGCTACGTTATAAGTTGTGTTGTTAACATTATAGTAACCGCCTCTAAACTCAAAGGTACTTCCATCACTCTGAAGAATGGTATCGCCTTCACAAGTAAACTGACCTAATAGATTATCTGTGTTAGTCTTGGTGACTTTTATTGCTGTAGCTCCAACTCCACCAAACATATGTATATAACAGAAACCATTGTACCATCTAGCTCTGTTTGTGTTTCCTTTCAACTCCAAACCAACACCAGCATCTGTGTTTATACCACCATCACCCGGATCACCAGAAATTTTAATCTGACACTGAATTTCATGGAAACCTACTCCGTGGAAGGATGCATCGCCTCCATTACTCTCCATTAATATATTAGATAGACCTCTATGGAACCTACAAGAATGGAAGCTTACAAATTCAGTGAATGCTCTAGCATAACCATTCAACAGATGTAAATTAACAAAAAACTTCATAATAAGAAGCCTTTCATGCCTCATAAAGCAAGAACCATTGATTCTATAACCAATGCCCGTATATAAATAACCTTTAATCGGTGTAATAGTTAAATCACTTATATATCTATTTGTGTGAATACCTGAGCCGCCTTTAGCCTCAAAACAAGCGTGATCGTTGGACGTAGGCTTAAAGAAGAATTTTGTACTAATCCAATTTTCACCTTCTACTGCGACCCCTTTGTCTCCAGTATAATTACTACCACCCAGATTTAAAGTATCTGTAATATAATAATTACCAGCAGGAACATAGATTTTCTTGTAGCCTCGATTAATTGCGTATGTGATAGCATCTTTAAATGCTTGAGTATCATCTGTCCCTACGCCCGTTGTATCATCCCAATCCCCCTTAGCTCCGAACATCTGAGGAGTAATTTGAGTAACCCCCTCATTCGGAAATGTATATTGAATTAGTCTATTGCCAACCACTCCCGCTATGGTAGAAGTGATAGATTTAAAAGCACAATCCCAAGAGTTCTTGCCAATGATAGTCGTTTCGTTAAAAGCACCACCTAATTCAAGTGCTCTTATAGGCGAAGCTAGTTGGATAACATTCCCTTCAATAATGGAATTTGCCCCATTTAAGAACCTGATATAACCAAATCCAGAGTCAGAAATTTTATTTCCTGAGAATACTGTGCGTTCGCCATATAGTTTAATCCATATCTGAGTCGTGGTCAGACCGGAGTCTGTAATCTTGTTTCCGGTGATAACACAACTATTTGTAAACAAAGCAACCTTACAGTTATTAATAACATTACCAGTAATAGTAGCTTCAGTTGCTGCAATACCATTAAAAGATGAAGTACCCGACGTACCACAAGAGCTCAAGAAGTTATTAGAAATAACAGATTCAGTTACAGAAATATTAGAGTCACCATGATAGTCTATACCATTTTCAATGGTATCTTCAATATGGTTCCCAACAATCCTAGAGTTCTGAGTTTTAATTTTTGTCGGGTTATTTACTAGAGAGTAATCAATTTGAATACCAAACCTCTCAATAGTTTTTATGTAATTATTAGAGATACTAACATCACTAATACCGCATAGTGAAACACCATAGCTAGTATTAACAATATGATTATTAGCAATTGTCAGATTAGTAAATGAATAAAGCGTTCCAGTAACTTCATTATTTAAAGTCACCCCACCGCCTCTTTGAGTATGTCCAGCACCTGCTGGTTTAGATGGCTTATGCCCATCATGAATGTGATTATTTATAATAAAAATGTCGTATGCATCTCTATTAACACCAGTTTTAAGAAGAATGCCATCACCTTGGTGATTAGTCATTTCATTATTCTGCACCGTGATGTAGCGACCTCCACGAATAGCCATAGGCTCTTCGCCTAAATCTTTAAAAAGGTTATTTTCGATGGTAACAGAAGTACAATCAGAAAGACCTAAGGCATCAGTATGCATACTGATAACACAATTTCTCACAGTGAAATTTTCACATTTCAAGAAAGCCATACCTGTACAAGCACGAGTAGCATACCACCAAATAGGATCAGCATCTTTCTCTGTAATCTTTCTCGTTACTCTTAAATCCTCCACAATAAAATTAGATTGTTCAACCGTGTTAAAAATACTTATTTGAGGTGTATCATCATCTAGATGAATTTCACCACCACCATAAATATGACAGTTACTTGGAATCTGTAATGGTTGCCACAAATCCCCCAAAGTCAATCTATAAGTATTTGCCATTCTAATCTGGATCTTGTTTATAGATTTAGCAGATTCAATAGCAACTTTAGCTAACAACGTTTTTAAAGGGATACTATCATCAGACGCACCATCACCTACAGCACCAAACTGTTCAGGCGTATACTCTAAAATTTCATCAGGTAATCCACTGTCATCACTTACTAATTTCATATTATCTCCTAACATTTCTTCATTCTTATTGGTTGCTGCTTCAGTTTGTTTATACGAATCAATTGTCCCCTGTATTGAATCAGATTGGCTGACGTTATTATCGTCAATAGCAGCAGTGCTTGCTTTAACCAATAGTTCTTCTCTTGAAATTCTAGTCATTGAGTGACTCCTTATGGTTTACGTTATAATCAACATTGAACGAACCATGACAAAGTAACTGGGCAGGCGGTGCGATCACAATCTGATGCTGATGGCTGGTGGCCCATACAACAACATGCTGCAGGGACAGAAAGAAAAAAGGCGCAATCTTGCGATTACGCCTTAATCAACAGCACTGTGTTATTTATTTTATGCGGCGAAGGCGTTGTGCCCGGCCCTCTCAACCATCAATACGATAAAATACAGTTTAGAACGCAGATCCCACTGATTGAGCGGTTTAGCCTGAATGATATAGTCGGTAATTTGCTATTCAACAGAAAGAATATTGCCGTAATTATACAGCCAGCCTTCTTGGTATTTACGTACACCCAACATCACACTTTGAAAACAGGCGGCATAAATATTGTTCCACACTTCACCGGTGGGAAAAAATTTATCGCCCTTAAAGTGCCCCTGGTAGCCGTGGGCAATTTCATGCAGGCTACCCCAGTTATTATCTTTCGCCGTCAACCAGAAGCTGCTGACTGACGGGGTACTTTCTGCGGTCCAACTGCCCCCATAATACGCTGCGCCTGCTCCATTTTTATCAGCCTTAATAAAATATCTGTTTTTTATATTACGACTCGAATCTTCTTCAGCCTCAAAAGAAATGCCTGCCAGCGCATTATAAAATGTGAAGATACGTTCGTCATAGGCGATCAGGCCGTCAATATTTTTTGCTTCTCCCAACGACTTCAAATCATTTTTACTGACTTTAGGGACCAAGAGCGTGGCATATTCGGAATCAACGAGCGAAAATTCGGCATCCTGCGCATCCCAACGCGCAAAAAATGCCGCTTCATTTTCACCTTTGCGGTAGACTGGTAAGGCTTTGGCCGTCTCTGGGGAGTCGAACTCCACGGCGGGCGCGCCCGCGACATAAGGCGTATCAATAAAAGGCACCGAGACGGCATTGACACGTGCTTCAACCCACTCGCTACCCACGTTGAATTCGGCCTCCGTTTTATTATCATCATTTAACAAACGCAGCTTTAGCTTCGCGGTAAATGCAGTATTAGTCTGGCGTACGCGCAACACCTGCCCCGCAGGGAGAATAATCCCCAGATGCTGACGATCGTGACCAATCCCTTTACTCATTCCCGCTGCATCTAACCATTCCGGTCTTGGCAACGTATAAAGTGATTTTGATTGCGCGATAGTTGGCATTTTTTAATTCCTCACAGTGGTTTTTCATATCACTGACCATGAGAAATTAACCGGGAATTATCGTAAGAACGAACAGCGAGGCATGGCTGAGCCACCACACAACAAAAACAGACGTATTGTTGATAATATATCCCTGCGCTTCAGTATAAATGAATAACATTAGCCTCAATAAAACCAGAGAGAGACAGTGTAAAACTGAACGTCATTTTGCGTCTTTTCTTCTGATAAGCATGACCACATCATTGCCAGACGGCCTCGCGAACGTTAATTGCCCGTGGCAGCAACCCCAGAGCATAAAAACGGTCGGCGATGGCCTGCTGCTGGCGAATAATATTCAAATCCATCCGACGGGTTTGATGGCTACGACGGGCCAAAGCATGGGTGAGCGAAGACGTCGCCAACCCCAATTCAACCGATAACAGTGCCGCCGCCTCATCACGGTGGGCGTCAATATAGTGGCCGGTGTGTTCCAACGCGGCCATCAGCCCATGCAGTAGATCGGCAGAGTGCCTGACAAAGTCACGGTGCGCGAGATAAAACTGATAGTTGCTCACCCGCCCAACGCCATTGGCGATAACCCTAAACTGGCCACCATGCTCGGCATCACTCAACAAGGGATCCCACATCATCCAGGCATCCACAGCATGATGATCGCTGGGGGTTAGCGGGTATTTAGGCGGTGCGTAGACCACCCGCACGTCTTCCAGCGTCAACCCTGCCTCATCAAGCAGTTGCAGCAAAAGATAATGGACGTTGGAGCCTTTGTTGACCGCAATCCGCTTCCCGCGCAGATCGTCCAGAGTCTGGATCGGGCTATCGTGAGCCACCAGCAATGCCACGCTTTGTGGCGCTGCGGGTTCCCAGGCAACATATAACAACGGGTTGTTGCCGGCCTGCGCAAATAACGGCGGAACCTCACCGGTGGTGCCAAAGTCGATGTCGCGGTTAGCCAGGGCATGCAGCAACTGAGGGCCGGCAGGAAACTCACTCCACAACACACTCACTCCACTGTCAGCAAACTGGGCCTCCAGCGACTGGCGTGCTTTGAGGATCCCCAGGTTTCCAAATTTCTGATAGCCAATACGCAGCTCGCGTTCATTGCTACCGGCACGCGGGGCGGGGCTTGGTCGCCCGCCTTTTGCACTACGCCTGGCCTTAATCAGACCAAGATGCCCTAAATGGGTACGCAACGTATTACGACTTATCCCCAACAGCGTCGCCGCTTGCAACTGATTGCCCTGGCTCAGTTCAAAAGCATTGCGCACCAGCGAATCCAGCACCTTCTGATAGAGAGAGCTGTCATTGCCCTCAAGCTGCTGGCGAAGAAACACATCCAGTGAATCATCACCATAAATCTGTGAACCGACGTTTTCAGCACTCAGCCTTAGCTGCTGTGGCGTAATCAGTGGCTCTTTGCTTAGCAGGACCGCATTGTGCAGGGTGTTTTCCAGCTCGCGGATATTCCCTGGCCATGAATAGTTCATTAAGGTTGCCAGTGCCTCTTCACTGAGCCGCAATTGAAGCCGCCCCAGCCGCCGTGCGTATAGCGTCAGGAAATGCTCAGCCAACAGTGGAATATCCCCGCGCCGCTGGCGTAATGGCGGCAGAGCAACCGCAGCCACATTCAGCCGATAATAGAGATCTTCACGAAAGCGGCGTTCGCGGATGGCGTTAGTCAGATCCACATGCGTGGCGGCCACGACCCGGACATTGACCTTTACCGGCCGGCGAGAGCCGACACGGGTCACCTCCCGTTCTTGCAAAACACGCAGCAGTTTTACCTGCAACGGCAGACTCAATTCACCGATTTCATCCAGCAGCAGCGTGCCGCCTTCCGCCGCCTCAAACCACCCTTGATGGCGGTCAACGGCCCCTGTAAAAGCCCCTTTCTCATGGCCAAACAGTTCCGACTCGGCAAGGCTCTCGGTCAGGGCCCCACAGTTCACCGCCAGAAAGGGGCCATCACGTCTCGGGCTGTGATGATGAAGATAACGCGCCACCCCCTCTTTGCCCGTGCCGGTTTCGCCAACGATAAGCACTGTGGCATCTGTCGGAGCCAATCGATCCAAAACATTTTGGAAGGCGATAGAAGCAGGATCGATTAACCGCGGGCCGGAGGCTTGCATGCTGGTGACCTTTAAGGAAGTTGAATGGAAACCATACCCTCAGACGCCAGGGATAACGAGGGGTGAAATGCCCGCTTTGCTGCAAATGCAGCAGCAAAGCGCCAACCACTGCTGCATTTGCAGCATAATTCCGGCCCAATGAAAAAATTAACAATCTGATAAATAACACAAAAATAGGAATCTGTTTTTGGCATGCTTCCTGCTTATCTGTTTATAACCAAGATTAAACATTCTATGAAATAAATTGAGATATCGTTATATAGGAAATGGATAATGCGCGAAGAGCTGGCGAACAACATCAACGTATTCTGGTTTTTACCCACCCACGGTGACGGCCGCTATCTGGGAACAACAGAAGGCGGAAGAGCAGTAGATTTACCTTATTTACAGCAGGTTGCGCTGGCCGCCGACAGTCTGGGCTATTACGGCGTGCTGATCCCCACCGGCAAAAGCTGCGAGGATGCCTGGCTGGTCGCTGCCGCACTCGCCCCTCTCACCAAACGCCTACGCTATCTGGTCGCCGTGCGCCCTGGGTTGCAACCCCCGAGCCTGGCCGCACGCATGGCCGCCACGCTGGATCGCCTTTCAGAAGGCCGTCTGTTGATCAATGTGGTCACCGGTGGCGATCCCGTGGAGAACAAAGGCGATGGCATCTTCCTAAGCCACGCCGAACGTTATCAGGTTACCCGTGAGTTTTTGTCGGTTTACTCCCGCCTGCTAAAGGGAGAAAAAGTCGATTTCCAGGGGGAGCATCTGCGGGTAGAAGGTGCTGAGGTGTTGTTCCCGCCGGTGCAAGAAAACGGGCCGCCGCTGTTTTTTGGCGGTTCTTCTGAAGACGCACTGGAAGTCGCGGCGAACCAGATTGATACCTATCTGACCTGGGGAGAGCCGGTTGAGCAAGTGGCAGAGAAAATTGCCGTGGTCCGTCAACGGGCACAAGCGCGGGGCCGTACGCTGGAGTATGGCATTCGTCTGCACGTCATTGTACGGGAAACCGAAGAGGAAGCCTGGGCAGCGGCCGACAAACTGATTGCCCATTTGGATGATGACACCATCGCAGCCGCGCAGAAAATCTTCTCACGCATGGATTCTACCGGGCAGGCCAGAATGAGTGCTCTGCACGGCGGTTCGAAAGAGAGTTTACGTATCGCGCCCAATTTGTGGGCTGGTGTAGGACTGGTAAGGGGCGGCGCTGGTACAGCACTGGTCGGTAATCCACAACAGGTTGCAGAGCGCATCCGTGAATATCAGGCATTGGGCATCACCCATTTTATTTTCTCGGGCTACCCGCACCTGGAAGAAGCGCATCGATTTGCCGAACTGGTGATGCCGCTATTACCCCTGGCAGGCAACAGCGCGAAACGTCAGCGCAGGGTCAACACCGGGCCATTTGGCGAGACCATCGGTGGCGATCGTCGTCCGGTGAAACAGTGAAACTGAGGAGCAAACTATGAGTAATGAGCCAATTAAGTTCGCCTACTGGGTACCTAACGTGTCAGGCGGGCTGGTGATCAGCCAGATCCCTCAGCGCACCCACTGGGATGCCGCCTATAACCGTAAGCTTGCACAAATTGCCGAGCACGCCGGGTTTGACTATGCCCTGACGCAGATCCGCTTTACCGCCGGTTATGGCGCCGATAACCAACATGAGTCGGTGACGTTTTCCCAAGATTTGCTGGCCGCGACCGAGAAGCTCAAGGTGATTGCCGCGCTGCTGCCAGGGCCGTGGAATCCGACGCTGGCGGCCAAGCAGATCGCGACCATCAGCCACCTGTCCAACGCGCGTATTGCGATTAATGTTGTGAGTGGATGGTTCCGCGGCGAATTCAAAGCCATTGGTGAACCCTGGCTGGATCATGAAGAACGCTATCTGCGTTCTGAGGAGTTTATCCGTTGCCTGCAGGGCATCTGGCAGGAAGAGAGCTTCACCTTTGCCGGCGACTTTTACCGCTTTCGCGACTATTCATTGAAACCGAAACCGCTTGACCCACAACCGGAAATTTTCCAGGGTGGTAGCTCAAGAGCCGCGCGCGATATGGCGGCACGGGTCTCTGACTGGTATTTTACCAATGGCAATACGCCAGAGGCTATCCGCCTGCAGGTTGAGGATATTCAGCTCAAGGCCGCAGAAAACCACCACAAGGTGAGGATCGGCGTGAATGGGTTTGTTATTGCCCGCCAAACTGAGCAGGAAGCACACAGCGTACTGCGCGACATCCTGGATCATGCCAATCCCGAAGCGGTGAAAGGTTTTCAATCCGAGGTTAAAAATGCCGGTAGCGCCTCGCCAGAGGGAGAAGGTAACTGGGCTAAATCAACGCTGGAGGATCTGGTGCAGTATAACGATGGATTCAAAACCAACCTGATTGGCACACCACAGCAAATTGCAGAACGGATCATCGAACTGAAACAGTCGGGTGTAGATCTGATGCTACTGGGGTTTTTGCACTTCCAGGAAGAGGTGGCGTTCTTTGGCCGTGAAGTGATCCCGCTGGTGCGTGAGTTGGAGCGCCAACAGCATCCGGTGCCCAGTCATGGCTGATCGACACATCGTTATCATCGGTGGCGGTTTTAGCGGTACCGCGCTGGCGATCCATCTGGTGCGCCAGGGGACGGCCGGGCTAAAGGTGGTGATTATTGAGCCTCGCGCCCAGTTGGCACAGGGGGTTGCTTACGGCACCCGCGATCCGGCACACCGCATCAACGTCCCCGCCGCGCGCATGCAGCTTTCCGCCGAGGAAGAAGGCGATTTCGATCGCTGGTTCCGTGCTTCTGAGGCCTTCACGCAGGATGTAAAGGCGCTCAGACCGGACGGCAGCGTCTATCCGCAGCGGGGGCAGTTTGGCCGTTACATCGCCGAAAAACTGGCCAGCGCGCTAACCCGCTCTGCGGTAGAGATCGTCCACGTCCAGGAGTACGCGGTGGCATTGCGTCATGGTGTCGTGCTGACGGCTTCCGGGAATACCTATCCTGCGGATGACGTGGTGCTGGCCATCAGCCACCCACCACCTGCCGTACCGAAACAGCTTCAACAGGCGCTGAAAGATCATCCAGGATTGATCGCCAATCCGTGGTTGACGGAAGCCCTGGCGGAGGTGAAAAACAATGACCGGGTCGCGATCATCGGCACCGGTTTGACCATGTCCGATGTGGTTGCCTCGCTGCATCGGCAGGGGCATCGTGGACCGATTCTGGCTTTCTCACGCCGCGGTCAGCTCCCCCGTCCAAACCTGAGCGGTGACTATGCCGCTCGCCAACTTGATTACCGACGTCTGCAAGCAGCGACGGCCCGTGGGTGGTTGCGACGAGTCCGGCAGGAAGTCATGCTGGCCAATGCAGACCATCAGCCCTGGCAATTGGTGCTGGATGACATTCGCCTTAACGGTCAGCAGATTTGGCAGCAGTGGTCACTGCAAGAGCAACGGCGTTTTCTGCGCCATCTGCGCCCATGGTGGGACGTGCATCGTTATCGCATCGCGCCACAGGTCAGCGATGTGCTGACAGGCATGCAGCAAAAAGGGCAACTCGAGGTGCTGGCCGCCAACCTAAAACACGTCTCCGTGGATAACGCTGCCCTTGCCCTGACCCTAAAAGCGCGTGGCCATGTAACAACACAAACGCGCGTGGTGGATAAGCTGATTGTCACAACCGGCCCGGCGCACGGCGCGCTGTTGCAAAGTGATGCTTTGCTAAAGCAGCTCACCACTGAAGGGGTCATCCAGCCCGATCCGCTGGCATTAGGCATTTGGGTCGATGCCTGCTCCCGGCCGATTAACCGCCAGCATCAGAGCAACGATCGTCTTTACGTCGTCGGCCCCGCCGCCCGTGGCCGTTTCGGTGAGCTGATGGGGTTACCCCAAGTGGCACAACATGCACAAGCGCTGGCGCAGCAGTTACTGGGGGGGTCTACAGCTGCCCCCACCGCCCCTGACTAGCCTGTTATAAGGGGAAAATGTCTGACGCTTTCCCCGAATGACCCGTACAGAAATAGAAACAGGATTAATAACGGTGAAGGATCAAGGGACACGCGCTTTCGCCGCATTTCAGTGCCGTTTTCTGCGTGATATCACTGCCACTTGCACATATTTTTTTTGGATAATAGGTCTCACGCCAAGAGGTGTTATATTTATGTTTCAATTAAAAACGGAAAGTTAAAAACATTGCCAGAATCAGAATATGATTAATCGTTAAAGTTTTATCTCAGCCTGCCGAAAACAAACAGCACTTTCCGCGGCAAAAGAACGCTATTTGCTGCACTGACATTCAATTGAAATTTTCAGGTTGTGCTATGTTTGAACGATTAAAAATCTCCCACGGATTAATGGGAATTTTAACCCTATTCTGTATTATTCAGATATTTTCCGGCGTGTGGAGCATTCTGGATGCTTCAGGTACAAATAATCGCCTTACGCAAATATCTTCTGGCTTTAATCAAATTATGGCAATGGATAATGTCTACGCATCCGTTACCGAGATCCGCGAAGAGGTGCTTAAAGACGCACTGATGCTCAGTATGCAACCGCAAAACAGCAATGCAAAAAAATCCCTTGGCCAACTGCGTCAACGTCTTACAGACGTTGATAAACTGATGGAGCAGTTTTATCAGCTCCCCCTTTCTGACCAGAGCGATCGCGAGCGGACCAAAAACGTAAAGACACTGTATGACAAAGCGCGCGACGATCTGCTTCAATTAATTATCAGTCTGGAAGCCGGTGATCTCACCCGTTTCCAGTCCGTTATGCACAATAGCTCGGCGACGCACTTTATGTCCGCACTTGACGATACGTCTGCCTACGTGGCCAACGATATTATTACGCCGGCAGCTGCGGCGGCACAGGCCAGCTACCGCCAAATGGTGCCTTTATCGCTTACGTTTATTTTAATTTTTATTCTGCTGACCGGGGCTGTATTGGTCTGGATCAGAAAATATGTACTGAACAAAATTAATCAGATTATCGATTACCAGGCCGAAATTGCACGGGGTAATTTGGCAATTAAAATCAATGCCAGTGGAAATAACGAAATTGGCACTCTGATGCAGGGTCTTGTCAATATGCGTAACGAGCTGGCAAATACGGTCAGTGCCGTCCGTGCAGGAACGCAAAACATTTATACCGGTGTGCAAGAAATTGCCGCCGGTAACAACGATCTTTCAAGCCGTACTGAAGAACAGGCAAGTTCACTGGAAGAAACGGCAGCCAGCATGGAACAACTCTCTGCTACGGTGAAGAACAACGCAGAGAGTGCCGGCGCTGCCACCTCGCTAGTGAAACGCGCTTCGCAAAGTGCGGTCAATGGCGGCGAGATCACCCGTAAAATGGTCGTCACCATGAGCGATATTGCCGACAGCTCACGCAAAATTGGCGATATCACCAGCGTCATAGACGGCATCGCCTTCCAAACCAATATTTTGGCACTCAATGCGGCAGTCGAAGCGGCTCGTGCGGGTGAACAAGGCCGCGGTTTTGCCGTTGTTGCCGGCGAAGTTCGTAACCTTGCACAACGCAGTGCCCAGGCTGCCAAAGAGATTAAAACACTGATTGACACCTCCGTGCTACGCGTCGATCAAGGCAACGATCTGGTGGAGAACGTCAGTGGCGCCATGACGGAAATTGTTACTGCCATTGGTCAAGTGACAGAAACCATGCAGGAAATCTCAAATGCGTCTGAGGAGCAGAGCCGTGGAATCGCGCAAATTGCGCAGGCAGTTAACGAAATGGATAAGGTGACTCAACAGAACGCCGCGCTGGTTGAACAATCGGCATCCGCTGCCAGCGCACTGGAAGATCAAGCCAATCAATTAAACCAAACCGTGTCTCTTTTCAAACTCTCTACGCCTACCCCTTCAGTGACTCGCATTCAGCCACAGGCGATTGTCGCACCTAAGGTAAAAGCGATTGCTGAGGATAATGATGAAAATTGGAGCAGCTTTTAAGGCACTAAAGCGCATTTAAGTGTCTGTTTAAAACCACAACGCCAACAGATTGTTGGCGTTGGAATGCGGGCGCGATAGGCAGCGCCCCTGCCTTGCCTGGGGATCGGCAAGCCAGGGCAGGATTATACGCTGCGAAGGCGTTGCGCTAAGCCTTTAAGGAAGTAACGCAGCATCTGATCGCCGCACGGGCGGAAGTTTTTGGTGCCTTCTTTACGGAACAGCGCGCTCAGTTCCGGCTTGGAGATGCGGAAATCAACGGCGGTAAAGATCTCATGCATGTCGGTATCTTTCAACTCAAACGCCACGCGCAGCTTTTTCAACACCAAATTGTTGGTAATCGGCAGTTCAACCTCCGGCGCAGGGAATTTGTCATCTTTACCGCGCTTGAAGTACACCAGACCGTTCAGGAAATGCGCCATGACGTCGTCCGGGCAGTTTTCAAAACCGGGCTCACCTTCCTTGATGACGTAAGCACCCATCGCCGAGACAGCAACGTCGAAATTATCCAATTTGATAATCTCAACCATTTTCGCGTCGTTAATACTCAGCATGTAGCGCACGCTGCGCAGCACGTCATTGTTGATCATAGAATTGCCTTTAGCTTGTAAACCGGAAGAACTGCGCGCAGTGTGAAATGAAAATACACCTATACCCAAAATAATTGGAGTTGCATCGCGGCGGCAAGTTTGTAAGTCCCCAGGAGCATAGATAACTATGTGACTGGGGCGCACAAATGCAGCCACAAAGAGGCAGCTTCAAGTATGACGGGTAGCGCCGCACAGTTGAATATGTGCGGCAGTATAGGGATCAGAGCGGGGTTTCTCAATCGATTTGGCTTTTTTGCTGATACAGCGGAATATCTTCGCCAATGATGTATTTATTACGCAGAATCGAGGACACTTTATCCATAATCATCACCACGACCACCAGGATCAAGGTGATGAACATCACGACATCCCAGTTCCACAAGCGCATGTTCTCCGCATACACCAGACCAATACCCCCTGCCCCAACGAACCCCAGTACCGCTGCGGAGCGGGTATTGGATTCAATCTGATACAGGCTGAGCGCCAGGAAAGTGGGAAACGACTGGGTAAAGATACCGTAACGGTGTTTCTGCAGACCGTTGGCACCGACTGCCGTCAGGCCCCGGCTTGGGGATTTCTCCACAGCTTCATGGCCTTCAGCATACAGCTTGCCGAGTAACCCAACGTCCTGCATCACGATCGCGAGCACCCCGGCCAACGGCCCCATGCCGACGGCGCGTACAAAAATCAGCCCCCAAATTGCCATGTCGATACCGCGCAGAATATCCAGCAGACGACGTACCACCACGGAGAGCGGCCGCAGCAATGGCGTCGACATCACGTTACGCGCAGCAAAGAACGACAGCGGCAAGGCTATCAATGACGCGGTAATCGTCCCGGCGAACACAATGCCGATAGTGATGAAGATTTGCTGGAAATAGTACATAAACGGCCAATTAACAAAATCATGCCAAACGAACATACGCATAAAGTAGCGGCCGAGCTGTTGGCAACCGTTAATAAACTGCGGCCAGGAGATCCCAAAAAACTGGAAGAAAAATAGATAATACAAAACGATAGCCGCAGCGATGATACCAACAGTACGCAGGTAACGGCGTTGCTGTGAGAAAATCTCTGGGTGTTCTTGTTTGAGTGTCTGCAGCTTTTCAGCCGAGATGCTTGGTGCTGACATCATTTTTTCCCCTCCACGACCCGTTTGCGTAGCTCACCGGAGGCGTAATCCAGCAACGAAACCACCACGATAATCAGCAACAGCGTCATACTGACCTGGTCATAGCGATCGAGTTTGATATTGGTCATCAGTTCCTGACCGATGCCGCCCGCCCCCACGAGTCCAAGAATGGTCGACTGACGGAAGTTAACCTCCAGCCGCATAAAACTGTAAGACAGGAATACCGGCTTCACCTGTGGCCACATGCCGAAACGCATGCGTTGCAGCGGCGTCGCGCCGCAGGCTGCCAGACCGCGTACGGGTTTGTTGGATGCCGTTTCAATCGACTCATAAAACAGTTTGGTCAGGCTACCGATAGTATGCAGCGCCAAAGCCAAAAAGCCCGGAATGGCACCGATGCCGAAGGCCATGACAAACATAACCGCCCAGGCTAATTCTGGCATGGTGCGCAAAAATGCCACCAGCGTACGGATCGCCATGCGCAACGTTGCTGGGCTATGGGTGTTATTGGCCGCCAGAAATGCCAATACGCCGGCCACCAGTACGGAAAGGATGGTCGCCGCCAGTGCCAGTTGCAACGTTTCCCAAATCAGCGGCAATTGGATGTTCAGTCGATAGCCCCAGTAGGCAAATGACCCTTCGGTATGGCTATCGGCAAACAGCGACGACCAATGCAATGTTGGAATAGTTTCTGCCAGGTAATCAAAGAAATGAGGGATAGACACCCAGACGGTGTGCAAATTGAACTCGGCGATATTGCCGGCACCCAGATAGAGCACCACCAGACCGAGCGACCAGATCAACGTCTCGCGTTTTTGTTTACTGCGGACTTGCTGGTAATAGTGCGCAAAATCTTTATTCAAAATATACCCTTCATCTTTCAAATCGCAGGGGTGTTGACTGCCTTCACTCACCCCAGTCACTTGGTGAGGCCAAGCTCCTGAGGCCTCACTCAGTTGCCGCCTACCTGCGATGTGAAATCTATTGGGTATTGGCTTCCGACGTGAGTTATTCAACGGGGTTCAGACAGGCCGAACCCCGGCAGTATTAACGGTCGCCTTTAGTCAGCTCACGCTTCATATCGATGATGTTCTGGTATTCCGCCAGCGTGGTGTCGCCGATGTGCTGTTTGCCGCCCATCGCTTTGATAAAGCACTGGTGGTCGTCTTTATCCAGCTTCTTGATCGCAGTAACAACTTTGGCTTTGAATTCAGCCGGCAGCGCGTTGCTGACCAGGATCGGGCCATTGGGGATCAACGGCGACTGCCAGATAATCCGGATCTGTTTCATCAGGTCTGGATGATCCATACGGATCATGCGAGTGAATGCACCGCTGGTGTAACCGGTGTTGTAGTCGCCGATCATCGACGCCCAGGTCACTGCGCCTTCGAACTGACCATTCAACACACCGAGAACGTCTTGCTCATGGCCGCCAGAGAAGGTGACGCTAGAGAACGTGTTGTTGTATTTGTTGTCGACCGTGCCGCCGAACAGTTTCTTGAATTCCTGGTTTGGGATCAGGAAGCCGGACGTGGAATCCGGGTCGGCGAACCCCACCGCCTTACCTTTCAGGTCTTCCAGTTTTTTATACGGGCTGCCCGCTTTAACGATCACAACCGAGTGGTAACCGCGTGACTGATCAACGTCATCAACCGCGATGCCGACAATGTCCACCGCTTTCGGATCTTTGATATACACCGACGCAAATGACGACGGTGACATGCTCAGCACCAGGTCAATCTTGCCGCCCAGCAGGCCCTGAATCACACCGGAATAGTCAGAAGAGTTGCGCAGCTTGGTATCCACGTTCAGTTCCTTATCCAGGAACTGCTTCACGCATTGGTTATCACCGATCTGCTGAGTGGCGTTTTGCCCGCCGAGAATCCCCAGGTTCAGTACTTTAGGGGCGTCCGCTGCCGTCGCATTAAAGACCATCATCGCGCCGGCCATCAGGGTGGTCAGACTCAATACTTTTTTCATTACGATGCCTTGTGTGTGTAAAGGTAAAGGTAAAAGTGAATAAATACTCAATGGATCTGATTGGCGTCCTCGCCATACAACTGGTGCAGTATCCGTTCGTTCAATTGCGAAGGGTGCCCGTCAAACACGATCTTGCCCTGGGCAATGCCGATCACCCGGGTGCAATATTCTTTCACCAGCTCGACCGAATGCAGGTTCACCATGACCGCAATGTCGTTTTCACTGACTTTTTGCAGCGCATCCATAATGCGACGGGTGTTTTTCGGATCGAGTGACGCCACCGGCTCATCGGCCAGCAGAATTTTGGGGTTTTGCATCAGCGCACGACAGATAGCCACGCGCTGCATCTGGCCACCTGACAGGTTCTCGGCACGCTGTAATGCATGCGGCAGCATATTGAGCCATTGCAACAGTTCGATAGCGCGTGCACGGTCGGCGTCATCAAACACTTTAAAGAAGGATTTCAGGGTAGAGGTGTGGCTCAGACGGCCCAACAACACGTTGGTCATTACATCCAACCGCGGTACCAGGCAGAAGTCCTGGAAGATCATGCCGCAACGGGCGCGCCACTGACGCATCTGACGGGCGGAAAGCTGAGCGATATCCTGCGCGATGCCGTCGTCTTCAAAGTGCAGCATCTCACCACAGCTCGAAGGGATCGTCCCGTTCAGGGTATGAAGCAACGTGGATTTACCGGCGCCGGAACGCCCGATCACCGCCACAAACTCACCCGCGTGCAGGTCGAAGTTGATATCGTCCAGCACCTGTTGCTGAGATTTATACGCTTTACCTAAGCCTTTTACCGATAACACCTTGCGAGAGGGGATCGGTTGTTGCCCTGGAAAGTCAGTCGGTGCAAGTTTTAACAGTGCCTGAGCCATATGATTTCTCTGGTTTCAGTGGCTAATCATTATGGGCACCTATTAACGAATAACTTTGTGACAACGGGATGATGGTTTTATGGCTAGGAAATGACGCATAACGCCATTTCCCGATTGGACGATTAAAAGTGAATGACCCCCTTAATGAGCTGAGGGTTGTTGATCACCTGCGCTTCGTAAGCCTGTGCCAGGCCGTCAAAATCAAAGTGATGGGACAACATCATTTCAGCGGTGATCTTCCCTGCCGCCATCAGGCGGCCGACTTTGACGAAATCCTCTTCGGTCGCATTGCGGCTGCCCATCAGGGTGGCTTCCTTTTTATGGAACTCAGGATCTGGGAACTGCAGGTCCCCTTTGAACAATCCGACAAAGATGATGCTGCCACCGTGGCGAATAAGGTTAACGGCATTATTCATTGCCTGTTGGCTCCCGGTCGCATCAATCACTTTAGCCGCCAGCATACCGCCGAACTGCGCGCGCAATGCCGTTTCAAACCGCTCATCCAGCGGGTTCAATGTGGGCAGTTGCAATGCTTGTTCGACATGCTGGCGCCGTTCATCGCGGGTATCGGCGACCACCACCCGTGCACCGTCGGCTTTGGCAATCGCCGCCACCCCCAACCCGATAGGCCCGGCCCCCACCACCAGCAGATGATCACCCGGCGCCACAGTGGCACGACGCACCGCGTGCGCACTGATAGCAAACGGCTCGATAAGCGCTGCCGCCTCTGGCGCTACGTCATCCACCGCCAGCAGATTATTTACCGGCACGCTGAGGTATTCGCTGAAACCACCATCCTGATGCACCCCAATCACCGAAATATTCTCACAGCAGTTGGTTTTGCCGCTCAGGCAAGCACCGCAATGATGACACGAAAGATACGGTATTACCGCGACACGCTGCCCCAGTCGCCAACCTGTGGTTTTATTCCCCAAGCTAACAATTTCACCGCATATTTCGTGGCCCAAAACCCGCGGATAGCTAAAGAAGGGCTGATGACCAGACCAGGCATGAATATCCGTTCCACAAATACCGACGGTAATCATTTTTATCACCGCCTCCGTATCCGCAGGTACGGGTGTCTGGCGTTGTTGATAAATTAATTTTTTGGGCTGTTCACACACTAATACCTTCATTGTTTTCATGGCGTCCCCTTAGATCGTTGGGAACGTTATTAAACAAAAAGCCCCTGCGATATTAAGCCGGAAAGAAAATCTGTGAGGCAGTACAAAATAAACCGCTTTAAATTGGTTTTAAATAGATAAAAAACATCCGAGACTCACCATGAGCAGAACCCAAAACCTGCGCCACAATGTCGTTAACCAGATGATCGACGGTATCAATAATGGTCACCTGCGCTCTCCGCTTCCTTCTCAGGCAGCCCTGGCCGAAATGTACAACATCAGCCGCACCACGGTGCGCCATACGCTAACGCATTTTTTCCAGCGCGGCGTACTGGAAAAGGTGGGCGATGACTACGTCATTTTGCGCCAACCTGCAGCAGAGGACGGTTTCGACTGCCAAAGAGCCTCTCTGGACGAACAAGGCCAAAGGTTCGAAAAAGCGTTTTATCAGATGATCAATCAGAAACAACTCCGTGCCGGAGATACCTTCACCGAACTCCAGCTATCGCGTGCAGTCAACGTGAGTCCTGTGGTGGTGCGGGAATTTTTGCTGCATTTTAGTCGGTATAATCTGATCGATAGCGTCAAGCGCGGGCAATGGAGCATGAAGAAGTTTGACCAGCGCTATGCCGAGCAACTTTTTGAACTACGGCAGATGCTGGAAACGCACGCTCTGTCCCACTTTATCAACCTTCCGGCACAGGATGCTCGCTGGTTGCAGGCGAAAGAGCTGCTGAGCCGCCACCGCCAGCTGCGGGAAAACATCAGCGACAACTACCGCCTGTTCTCCCAATTGGATCGCGATTTTCACGGCTTGATTCTCTCAGCCGCTAATAATCCGTTCTTCAATCAATCTTTGGAGATCATTTCGGTGATTTTCCACTTCCATTATCAATGGGATGAAACCGATCTTAAACAACGCAATATCGTGGCGATTGAAGAACATATGACCATTCTCAGTGCACTTATCTGCCGCAATGATCAAGAGGCGATCAACGGCCTGCATCGCCATCTGGATACGGCCAAGCAGTCGATGATCCGTTCAATCAATCAAACGTTCCCATGACAAACCGTGATGTTTTTTATTAATAAAAAGCATCACTACGCCATTTAGAACCGATAAAGAACAGCAAAGTAGTAACTGCAGCACGGAACCGTGACAAAACAGCCCACCAAAATATTTCGCCCTCTAGGCTTACTGCCGACCACCTGCTAATGCCTTCATTAAAATACTGTCCAGGGGAACACCCGGAATAATAAATATTATTAATGCGAAATTCTGGAGGACTGAATGGAAAGAAGTAATACGATAACTACCGGAAAGGAACAGCCCGAAACCTATTCCGACCACATAATTCCGATGCCACCTGAAGGAATGCTGGTTCGCTCAGCAAAAATAAAAAAAATTCAAACCACGGCCATGATCCTGTTATTTATGGCCGCAATAATAAACTTTCTTGACCGCAGTTCGCTCTCAGTGGCGAACTCCACCATCCGGGAAGAAATGGGCCTGAGCGGGACCGAAATTGGTTTACTGCTATCGGCATTTTCCTTGGCCTACGGTATCGCCCAGTTGCCCTGCGGCCTCTTACTGGACCGAAAAGGCCCGCGTATCATGCTGGGCATTGGCATGTTTGTCTGGTCGGTGTTCCAAACGCTGTCCGGCATGATCCATAACTTCACGCAGTTTATCTGGGTGCGTATCGGGTTGGGGATAGGTGAAGCGCCGATGAACCCCTGTGGGGTGAAAGTGATCAATGACTGGTTCAACATCAAAGATCGCGGTATGCCCATGGGGATTTTCAATGCCGCCTCAACCATTGGGCTGGCTGTGAGCCCGCCGATCCTGACAGCCATGATGTTGGCCTTCGGCTGGCGCGGCATGTTTATCACTATCGGCGTGCTGGGGATCGCACTGTCGATAGGCTGGTACATGTTGTACCGCAACCGACAGGACGTCAGTCTGAGCGCTCAAGAACAGGCCTATCTGAACGCCGGCAGCGTCAGAACACGGCCTGAGCCGATGAACTTCCGCGAATGGCGGGCGCTATTCAGGAACCGCACCATGTGGGGCATGATGATTGGCTTTAGCGGCATCAACTATACCGCTTGGCTATACCTGGCCTGGCTGCCGGGCTATCTGCAAACCACCTATCATCTGGATCTAAAAAGCACCGGGCTGATGAGTGCCATCCCTTTTCTGTTTGGTGCCGCCGGTATGTTGTCGAATGGTTTCGTCACCGATTTTCTGGTGCGCCGCGGCATGGTTCCGCTTAAAAGCCGTAAAATATGCATCGTCGCAGGCATGCTGCTTTCCGCTTCCTTTACCGCCGTCGTTGCTCAAGCCACCACGACCTACAGTGCGGTGTTATTAATCGGCATGGCGCTGTTCTGCATCCACTTTGCCGGTACCTCCTGCTGGGGCCTGATCCACGTCGCGGTCACTTCACGTATGACCGCCTCAGTGGGTAGCATTCAAAACTTCGCCAGCTTTATCTTTGCCTCGTTCGCGCCGGTCGTCACCGGCTGGATCCTGGATACCACTCACTCTTTCAGTCTGGCGCTCACGCTGTGTTCCTGCTTCACCGTCATCGGTGCACTGTCTTATATCTTCGTGGTTAAACACCCGATTGTTGAGGAGGCAGCCTGACCCCCCCTCTTATTGTCGAGGGGGGAATGTTCAATTCAGCGTAAAGAAATCCAGCCCCAACGCGGCCTTCACCTGTCCCAGCGTTTGTCGGCTGGCCTGGTCGGCACGTTGGGTGCCCTGTTGCAGAATGCGCAGCAACTCCCCCTTGTCGGCCATGTATTCTGCGCGTCGGGTGCGGATCGGCTCCAGCAGGCTTTGCAGACAATCTTCCAACAGGCGTTTGATTTTCATGTCCCCCAACCCACCACGGCGGTAATGCGCTTTCAGCTCTGCCACCAACGCCGTATCTTCACAGAAAGCATCCAGGTAGGTGAACACCATATTGCCTTCAACCCGGCCAGGATCCTTGACGTTCAGGTGGCCTGGATCGGTAAACATGCTCATTACCGCCTTATGCACCTGGTCGGCATCGGCACCCAGGGTGATGGTATTGCCACGCGATTTTGACATCTTGCCCTGCCCGTCCAAGCCCGGCAGGCGGCTCACATTACTCAGCAAAGGCTGGCATTCCGTCAATACCGCTCGGCCGACAATACGATTGAAACGCCGCACAATTTCGTTGGTCTGCTCCAGCATAGGCAGTTGATCTTCGCCGACGGGAACATGGGTGGCGCCAAAAGCCGTGATATCTGCCGCCTGACTGACCGGATAAACCAGAAAGCCCGCGGGCAGGCTACGGGAAAAGTCTTTTTCGATAATTTCACTTTTTACTGTCGGGTTGCGTTCCAGCCGCGCCACGCTGACCAGATTGAGGTAATACATCGTTAATTCGGCCAGCGCCGGCAGTGCAGATTGCAGGCAAATCGTGGTTTTGTGCGGGTCGATACCGACAGCCAGGTAATCAGCCACCAGATTAAGCACGTTGGTGCTGATTTTTTGCGGATCGCTGCCGTTATCGGTCAGCCCCTGTAAATCGGCTACCAATACCGTTTGCTGATGCTGATGTTGCAGCTCAACGCGTTGGCGCAGCGATCCGACATAGTGGCCTAAATGTAGAGATCCGGTTGGGCGGTCGCCGGTCAGAATGGTGTAGCTCATTGCATTGCTCCTGAAAGTAAAGACACCACCGGATCAACGCAATAAAAATGCCGCCAGAACCGGCGGCATTTAAAAGAGGTGTGAATACCCGTGCCGCCTTTAGAAGAGGCGCCACCAGGACTGGCTGCAAGTAGAGTGCATCGGTATATTCATGTTTTTACGGTACGCCCCGGTATAAATGTTGTCAATAACCGAAGCATGCCAGGGAGCTTAAAAGCAGTCAGAAACGAATTTCTGCCGTCGGCAGTGCGTCGATCAGTACGCCGAAACTTTTGATGCCAGACAGGGTGGCATTGTGATGATCGCGAATCTGCTGGCCGGTGGCATGCGCTTTGTCATGGCTGGTATGCGCATCGGCCGCCAGGGTAACGGGATACCCCAATCCTGCCGCGCGGCGGGTGGTGGTATCTACGCAAAACTCGGTGGAATAACCGCAGATAACCAGATGCGACACGCCATTGGCAACCAACAGTGGGCCAAGCCCGGTGCGCAGGAATGAGTCCGGCGTGGTTTTTGCCACCCGATGGTCGGCGTCGTTCACCTGCAAGCGCGGGTCAACCTGCCAGGCTTCACTGCCATGAGCCAATTCATCGCCTGCGGTCTGATGCTGAATGAAAATAACCGGGACGCCAGCCTGGCGGGCACTGGCGCTTAAGGTGTTAATACGATCGATCGTGGCCTCGGCATCTGCCGGCGGCGGCGTAAACAGCCCTTTCTGCACATCAATAATCAACAGCGCTGACTTCATGATAACCCCCGTGAATAGAATCGGAAGTTAGCATACCGGTTGGCGCGGGCGGAAGATATGGTCAACCCCCTGCTCACGCAGCTTATTCACCAACTCATGGCCCCCATTCGGCGTGGCATGCGCCAACAAACGCTCCGCCTCAAAGACCGGGCTGGCCCAGAAAATATTGACCGGGTCACCATACTGCTTAGGCAAACTCAGATGCTCGCTGTACGGATAAAACGACGAAGACAGCACGTAGCCCTCATAACCCTGCGGCGCGACGTCAGACTCCAGAGTATGCCCTTCACCAAACCAGGTAATTTTCGCCCAAGGCGCATGAGCAAACCCGGCCAATGCGCTGGCCATCTGTACCGCATTCTCTTCGTTCATGTATTGACCATCGATGGCGATGCCCATTTCCATACGGCGATAGCGGGACGCGTCGTCATTAAACAGGATTTCCACCCACGGCATCGGCCGGATGCTGACGCCCATGGTGAGAAAATAGTAGATACCCTCACGTTCATGCTGAGTAATGGCCATCGGCGGCCATTTGCCCTGATCGATGGCATAGTATTTCACCGAAGGGCCAAAATGCTGCTCGTAACGCGCCTGATAATCGCTCTGCATTTTTGGCCACGGATTGCCTTCTTCACGCTGCCAGCTACGCCAGAACTGACGGGTATTTTCCGCCAGCGCATACTGAGTATTGGTCGACGCGGAGCCAAGTGGATAAGCCAACGGGCTCTCTTTGATACAGCTGGCGGAATAACACACCGAATGGTCGATATACAGACTCCAGCCGGGGATCACCGCCAACAATTGACCGTAATACCACAGCGCCGCACCGTCATCACTCTCTGTCCAGACCACCATCAATCCTTCTGGATTCAATGGCGCTTCGCCTTCCAGATTACGGCAAAACTCGGCCGCCAGCATCGGTGGCTGACCCAGCGCCAGCGCTGCGCTGTCTTCTTGCTGCGGGGCCGCCGCCAGGTTACGTAACCAGCACGCACGCACCTGAAAACGTTCGCTTTCTTGTTCTGAGGGATAAATATAAAAATAGGCAGCCCGATGATCTTGCTGAACCACCGCCACCAGCGTCTGGTTCTCATTACTGACTTCAGCAAGTACGTGTGACTCGTTCATATAACCTCAAATAGGGTCGAGGTGCAGAATAATTGCTGCACGCTAAATAAAATGGAAATTGGCTTATGCCCAGTGTAAAGCGCATTAACGGCCGGATCACCCGTAAAAGTCTCAAAAGTGGTCCTAAACCTGGGATTCTTGATGACAATTATAGGGTGTGATGGCTCAGACAGACCGGCCAATTCGGCGTAATGCTCGCTGATAGGACCCGTTGCGCATTGAGGACCGCAGCACTTTACCGACGCCCGCGGTACCGACGCGCACCAACCGCTGGCGCAATACACCGGGTTCAAAACCAAACTGCCGTTGCGCCCAATCCGGCAATAGATCGATGCCTGCCTGCATCACCAGGGCACCAAAAGGCCGTGCCAGCGTGCTCGGTGCCGGGGCGGCCAGCAGAATGCGCGCCACTTCCCGCGTGCGTTCATCGCACACCAACTGAGGCCGCATCCGTTGCAGGTAGTCCTCCACCGCCACACAGGTGGTTGGAATATCGCGTGCACCCAAGGCAGCGGCTACGCGCGCCGTTTCACCGTAATAACGGTCTTGCTGATCGCGAGGAAGATGAGGGTTGCGGTAGCGCAAATGGCTGGCCAAAAAGCAGCTGCTTTCCACCACGTGTACCCACGTGAGCAAGTCAGGATCGCTGGCGGCATAGGGCCTGCCATCGCTGCTAATTCCGTTGACCTTCAGATGAATCGCTTTCACTTTGGCGATCAGCCGTTCGGCCTCTGCGGTAGGGCCAAAGGTGGTGACGGAAACAAACTGGCTGGTGCGGCGCAAACGTCCAAGCATATCGTCACGGAAGTTGGAATGATCCCACACCCCGGCCAGCGCCAAGGGGTGCAGCATCTGCAACAATAAGGCGCTGACGCCGCCGCACAGCATTGAGGTGAAATCACTGTGCACCCGCCAGATGACCGACTGTGGCCCAAACAGGCCCGGATCGCCCGGCGGATTCTCAAAATCGATACCGCCGAGTGCCAGCCCGGTCAGACTGATTACCTGCTTTTCTATTGCTGCGCGTATGACTTCCATTCCGCTGACCCCGCTTACGTTTCGGCGGTCAGTGTAGCACGTCGTGGGGAGGCGCTTTTAACTCTGCGGGTCGCGATCGTTGAGCAAGACAATTTTGCCGGCAAAGCTACGGTCCTCCAGACGGCGATGAGCCGCGGCCCCGTCGCTCAGTGGGAAGGTTTCGATATGCGGCACAGCAAATTCGCCGTTCTGCCAACTGCTGAACAAGCGCTCGGCACGTTCACGCCGCGCTTCGCCACTGTTGAGATATGTCCAAAGATCGCCACCGACCACGCCTTTGGAGTCCATCATCAAGCTGTAAGCCGAAATTGCCGGTGCCTCGCCGCCCGCCATGCCAAAAGTCACCACTCGGCCACCGGGGCGCAGTGCGTCAATGCTCTGTTGCAACGTGATACCCACCGAGTCAAAACCGTACTCCACGCCGCCGTCGCTCAATGCGGCAATTTGTGCAACCCAGTCTTGCTGATAGGTGAAGGCCGCCGCTGCGCCGTTATTCATCGCAATCTGTTGCTTATGTGCTGAAGACACCAGGGCGTAAACCTGCGCGCCGCGTGCAACCAGCATGCGAGTCAGGATCTGCCCAACGCCCCCCGCCGCTGCATGCACCAGCGCGCGATCGCCTGCCTTAACCTGCACGCTGTCATTTATCAGATACTGCGCCGTGAGTCCCTGCAACAAAATAGACGCGGCTTCTACGTCGCTTAGCGCCTGCGGCAGCCGTAATGCATGTTCTACCGGCACATTGATGCGCGTAGCATGGCAGAAAGGCACATCGGCAAAACCGATTCGCTCGCCGATCTGCCAACCTTCGACACCCTCACCCACGGCAATAATGGTGCCCACACCTTCGTAACCGCCAATATGTGGCGGATTGCCGTGCAGCACGTAATTGCCCTTGCGACGGTAGATGTCAGCAAAATTCAACCCGGCAGCCCCCATTCGCACCTGGACAGCACCCGCCGGTACCGCAGGCGTCGGCAGTTCAAGGTATTCGAGCACGTCTGGCCCGCCAAATTGTTCAAACGCTAATGCATGCATGTTGCTGCTCCGGGAAATTTCCGCCAATAACGCACTGACGGTCGATAGAATGATTATCGCAAAGCGCTATAATCAAGCACAGTGGCCCACAGCGCATTCAGAAAACACCCGAGGTTTATAATGGACCGGTTAACCAGCATGGCGGTGTTTGTTCGCGTCGTGGAAAAAGGCAGTTTTGTCGCCGCCGCCGAGGAGATGGCTATCTCCCCAACCATGGTAGGCAAACATATCCGCCACCTGGAACAACGGCTGAATGCACCGCTGCTCAACCGTACCACCCGCCGGCAAGGGCTGACCGAGGCCGGCCGGGTGTTCTATGAACGCTGCCGTCGCCTGCTGGCCGATGCCGACGCCGCCGAAGCAAGTGCACGAGCCCTGTTGAGTTCCCCGAGTGGCCTGCTGCGCATCAGTGCCCCCGTCACCTTTGGCAACCGCGTTTTAACGCCAATCCTGACCGAATTCCTCCAGCAGCACCCGGAAGTAGAAGCCGAAGTGGTGCTATCAGATCGCAAAGTGGACTTGATTGAGGAAGGTTACGAAGCCGCGTTTCGCATTGGGCCAGTAGCGGATGACGGCCTGGTCGCACGAGCCTTGCCCGATTACCGCATGACATTGGCAGCTTCGCCAGACTATTTGGCACAGCACGGCGTACCAACGCGGCCTGAACAGCTTAGTACGCACAGCTGTTTCGGTTTCAGCCAGTGGGAGGGCAACCACGTTTGGCGATTACAGGGGCCACACGGGGAAGTCAGCGTGCCGGTCAGGCCACGTCTGCGGATGGACTCTGGCGAAGGGGTGCGCCGCGCTGCGTTAGCCGGTTTTGGCGTCGTGTTACATGCCAACATGTTGCTGGATGACGATATCGCCGCCGGCCGATTAATACAGGTGTTACCCGACTATTGGCCACACCCGCGATCGATGCATTTGGTCTATCTGCCGGAACGGCGGCAGTCAGCCAAACTGGAAGCTTTTATCGCCCTGACCGTCGCCAAACTGTGGGGGCGCGTTTAAAATAAGTGGGTTCAATCATGGGGATTTCTATGATCACTATCAGAGCACGCGCAGCGGAAGATAATGCGCAACTGGCGGAGATTTGGCAGCGGTCGGTGCGCGCCACTCACCATTTTCTCACTGAAGAAAACATCGCTCAACTTTACCCGTTGGTACTCAACGACTATCTGCCCTCGGTCAACGTTTGGGTGGCGGAAGATAGGCCAGGCCATCCTTGCGGCTTTATTGGGCTTGATGGCAACAAGGTAGAGATGCTGTTTATCGATGCCGAGCAGCGTGGCAAAGGCGTTGGTAAAGCGCTGCTGACACACGCGGAATCGTTGCATAACGAATTGCAGTTGGACGTCAATGAGCAAAACCCGCAGGCCAGCGGATTTTACCGCCACTACGGTTTTGAAATTACCGGTCGCTCTGCGCTCGACGGTCAGGGTAATCCTTTCCCGTTACTGCACATGAAACTGACCAAACGTTAAATAACTCCAAGCGGTCAGCGTGCGTTCTGGCCGCCATTTTCCCATCACTTCTGCTCATCATTTTATATATCAAATCAGAATAACTAATAGAATTTACATTCTTCCTGTCACTATCAACCCCCGGTAGGATTGCCCTGTATTCACCAGCAACAGACGTCCCGCCTGCCCTTATCCCCAGAAACCGAACCCTGTCCGGTGTTACGCGTTCCAGGCGGAATGCTGTGATGTATTAATAAGGATTCGCTTCTCTATGATCGTTCTTTCGAACGTTTGCAAAACTTTTGATAGCACACAGGGCCGCGTTGTCGCGGTGGATGATGTGAGCCTTGCGGTAGAAGCCGGGCAAATCTACGGCATTATTGGCTATAGCGGTGCAGGTAAAAGCACCCTCATCCGTTTGCTTAACGGGTTGGAATCCCCCACCAGTGGCAGTATTCAGGTCGACGGTTTCGATATCGCCGGTGCCAGAGGCAACGCGTTACGCGAGGCGCGGCTGAAAATCAGTATGGTGTTTCAGCACTTCAATCTGTTGTGGTCGCGCACCGTTAGCCAGAACATCGCGTTCTCAATGCAAATTGCCGGCGTGCCCAAGGCACAGATTAAGCCGCGTGTGGCAGAACTGATTGCGCTGGTGGGTCTGCAAGGCCGTGAAGATGCCTACCCGTCACAGCTGAGCGGCGGACAAAAACAGCGGGTCGGCATTGCCCGCGCATTGGCCAATAACCCAGGGGTCTTATTGTGCGATGAGGCCACCTCGGCGCTCGATCCCCAGACTACCGATGCGATTCTTGAGTTGCTGTTGGATATCAACCGCAAACTCAACCTGACTATTGTGCTGATCACCCATGAAATGCACGTGGTACGAAAAATCTGCCACCGCGTAGCCGTCATGGAAAATGGCCGCATCGTCGAAGAAGGCCCAGTGATCGATGTTTTCACCCGTCCACAGCAGTTGATTACCCAACAGTTCGTCAGGCAGGTTTCGCAGTATCAGGAGACCGAGGAAAGCTTCAATCCCCTGCTCGCTAAACATCTGCCAGGCGCAATCTTCAAATTGACGTTTGTCGGCGTACAAACCCATCAGGCCGTGATTTCAGAGGTGATCCTGCGCTACAGGGTGAGCATTAACATCCTGCACGGCAAAATTAGCCAAACCCTGAATGGGTCCTTTGGCGAGCTGTATATCCACGCCGAAGGCAACTGTCTGCAAATCGACAGCATGTTGAACTTACTGAAGACACAAGAAATCGCCGTTGAGGTCATTAAACATGATTGAATCACTGTTCCCTCACCTGCGTATTGACCAACTGCTGAGCGCCACCTGGGAAACGCTGTACATGACGGGCATTGCCGGGTTGGCAACGCTGGTGCTTGGGATTGTATTGGGCGTGCTTTTGTTCCTGACCTCTCGTGGGCAACTGCTGCAAAACCGCGTCGTCTACTCGCTAATCTCAGTACTGGTCAACGTGTTCCGCTCTATCCCATTCATCATTTTAATCGTGTTGCTGATCCCATTTACCAAGACGCTGATCGGTACCATTTTGGGGGCCGATGCTGCGCTGCCGGCGCTGATTGTTGGCGCAGCGCCATTCTACGCGCGGCTGGTTGAGATTGGCCTGCGCGAAGTGGATAAAGGGGTCGTCGAAGCGGCCCGCTCCATGGGCGCTAAAACCAGCACCATTATCTTCCGCGTGCTGCTGCCGGAATCCTCTCCGGCATTGGTTTCCGGCATTACCGTCACACTGATAGCGCTGGTGAGCTATACCGCGATGGCAGGGGTGATTGGTGCAGGCGGTCTGGGTAATTTGGCCTATCTGGAAGGTTTTCAACGCAATCACGGTGACGTAACGCTGGTGGCAACGCTGACGATCCTGCTGATCGTTTTCGTTATCCAATTCATCGGCGACACCATTACAACAACGCTCGATAAACGATAAATAACCAGGGAATAATGATGATGAAAAAGCAAATGATGATGCTGGCTTTCGCCTCTCTGACCGCACTGGCGTCTTTTGGTGCAGCGGCGGAAACCAAGCTGGTGGTCGGCGCATCCAATGTGCCCCACGCGGAAATCCTCGAGCAAGCGAAGCCGATTTTGGCGAAGGAAGGCATTGATCTGGTGATCAAACCTTTCCAGGATTACATCCTGCCAAACACCGCGCTGGCCAGCCACGACATTGACGCCAACTATTTCCAGCATGTGCCTTATCTGAATTCGGTGCTGAAGGACCATGCCGGTGATAAAAGCTACGACTTTGTCAGCGCCGGTGCCATCCATATCGAACCTATCGGCATCTACTCCAAGAAGTATAAAAGCCTGAAGGATCTGCCAGACAACGGCAAAATCATCATGCGTGACGCCGTGGCAGAAGAGGGGCGAATTCTGTCAATCTTTGAGAAGGAAGGCGTGATTAAGCTGAAGCCGGGCGTGAGCAAGGTGGATGCGCGTATCTCCGACGTGGTGGAAAACCCAAAACATCTGAAGTTCCTGGCAAACGTGGAAGGGGCGCTGCTGCCGCAGATGTACAACAACGATGAAGGGGATGCGGTAGTGATTAACGCCAACTACGCCATCGATGCCGGGCTGAATCCGACCAAAGATCCAATCGCGGTCGAAAGCGGTGAAAACAATCCTTATGCCAACATCATCACCGTACATAAAGCCGACGTTAACAAACCAGAGATTGTGGCACTGGTAAACGTGCTGCATTCCAAAGCGATTCAGGACTTCATCCGCCAAAAATACCAAGGCGCCGTGATCCCCGTTAACCAGTAATACACACAAAGGCCGCAGTAATGCGGCCTTTCGCCTTGTTGAATGACACCCGCCCTGCCCTAGACTTTATTGCCCACCTGACTCAGGCGCGGCCACACCAGCATCAATGCATCCAGCAAACGGAATAAATCCTCACGGCTTGCCCCTTCACGCGCCTGAACGGACATCCCTTCGACAGTACAAACGATATATTTGGCCAACAACGCGGTATCGGTTTTCGCCAACAACTCCCCCTGCTGCACCTTGCGGTCAAAGCACGCGCGCAGGCTGGCTTCATTCGAATGATGTTTTTTACGCAGCATCTCGGCGACGTCATCAGACGACGACGACAGTGCCGCAGACGCACACACCATAAAGCAGCCGGAAGGCGTATCCGGGTCGGTAAATACTTCAGCCGAAGAACGCACATAGGCTTCAACGATTTCAGCGACCGGCAGATCCCGCTCCAACAGCTGATTGGTGCAAGTGGTGTATTTTTGCAGATAACGTTCCACTGCCGCGCGGAACAGCCCTTCTTTGTTGCCGAACTCCGCATAGAGCGTCGGCGCTTTGGCCCCGGTCACTTCAACCAGATCGGACAGCGACGTCGATTCATAACCATGCCGCCAGAATAGATCGAGTGCGCTATCGAGCGCACGGTCACGATCAAACTGTTTCGGTCTGCCACGCGTTTTTTTGGCACAGACGTCTTCATTGATACTCATAGACCCTCTCTTATCCTGCCCCGCAGCAGGGCTTACGAATTAAATTAACGATCATTATAAAAAAATATTGCGCTCCCGTCGAGAAGCGATTAACATTTAATTATCGATCGTTAAGTAATCATAACGACACAGAGTAATCAACCCAGTTTACGCACCTAGAATAGGAAATAACATCATGAAAAACTTAAAAATGACTCTTACAGCTCTTGCTCTGGCCTCGGTTTCTTTCGGTAGCTTCGCCGCTGACCTGGTCCATAACCAGCCGGCGGATCAGCAAAAATCCGGTGTGATTACCGTCAGCGGCGCTTCCGATCTCAGCTCACTGGAAGCCAGTTTGGCGGCCAAAGCGGATGCAGCTGGCGCTAAATCATTCCGCATCATTGGTGCCGGGGGTAATAACCAACTTCACGGAACCGCAGTAATCTATCAATAACAGCAAGTTAGACGTAATTCACTGCCAAGACGATCGTAACCGACCTCTTGGCGGAAGAAGCCTAAAAAAAAATTAATTAACGAACATTAAAAAAATAGTTGCAAATCGCCGAACAGGCGTCTAACATTAAATTATCGATCGTTAACTAATTTAACGACCCAACGAAAAAACATCGTACAGAATATTGAGATAGGAAATAAGACCATGAAAAACCTGAAAATCACCATCGCTGCTATCGCACTTGCTTCTGCCTCTTTCGGCAGCTTCGCCGCCGACCTGGTTAACGCTCAACCGACAGATCTGCAAAAAGTCGGGGTGGTTACCGTCAGTGGTGCTTCCGACCTGACCAGCCTGGAAAACAAGCTGGCAGCCAAAGCAGATGAAGCCGGCGCTAAATCATTCCAGATCATCTCAACAACCGGCGACAACAAACTGCACGGTACTGCGATCATCTACAATTAATTGCTGATTCGGCAATTGTGCAAAGAGGCGGCCTTGGCCGCCTTTTGTTTTTTCCCCCTGCTTTCAAGATCTGTTGTAGTCTGTAAACACGCCCCCATAACAACCTCCCAACAACGTCCATGACACCATTGCTATTCCACAAATATCAGGGCCTGGGTAATGACTATTTGGTATGTCATCATTCAGTTGCCGCACGGCTGACTGACCAACAGATACGTATACTGTGCCATCGCCATTACGGTATAGGCTCGGACGGTTTGCTCATAGACAGCGGAGACCGCATAAATCCTACGCTGCGCATTATTAATCCGGACGGTTCCGAAGCGGAAAAAAGTGGCAATGGCCTGCGTATTTACGCCCGTTATCTTTTCGATATTGGTCGCGTCAGCCACCTGCCGTTTTTGGTACACACTGCAGGCGGCGACGTACGCTGCCAGGTCAGCGAGGATAAACACCAGGTTCGAGTGGAAATGGGCCGAGCCAATTTTGCACCGGCAGCCTTGCCGGCACTGATCGACTTGCCTGAAGTTCTCAACTACCCGCTGCAATTAGCTGACGAAAGCGTCAAGGTTTCTTTGGTGTCGATGGGCAACCCGCACTGCGTGGTTCCCGTCGCCCGGCTTGATCTGGCTCAGGTTCACCGACTGGGGCCACAGATCGAACATCATCCGCTGTTTCCCAAGCGAACCAACGTGCAATTGGTGGAAGTGATAGATCGCAATACGCTGCGCATCGGCATTTGGGAACGTGGCGCCGGGTTTACCATGGCCTCTGGCAGCAGCAGTTGTGCCGCCGCCAGCGTGATGCGCAAACTGAATCAGGTTGGCGATAAAGTTAGCGTACATATGCCCGGCGGCCAGCTACAGATTGGGATCAGCGACGACTTTGACGTCACCATGCTCGGGCCGGTGCATAAAATCGCCAGCGTGACGCTGGACGAAGACTGCTTTGTCGGCGGCGAAAATGCACTGCGCTGAAACACGTTACGGATAATGCGAACATCAGTCGCTTTGCAGGTTCTTGAGCATATAGATATTGCAGCCGTGATGGCCCGTGTTACCGCGTTTCTCCGTCAACAAGGTGAAACCCAGCGCATGATATAATCCCAGTGCTTCCTTCAGTTGTTCCGTGGTTTCCAGATAGCAATAACGGAACCCTGCTGCTCGCGCGGCTTTCAGCGCCTGTACCACCATATAGCGCGCCATACCCAACCCACGTACGCTGGGTTTGAAAAACAGCTTTTGCAACTCACAGTAACCCACATCTCCCCCCGCCAAAGGTGCGATGCCAACCCCGCCAACCACTTCCCCCTCTTGTTCCAGCACCCAATACTTGCCACCGTTATCCCGGTAAACGCCCGTCAAACGATCCAGATCGGGATCGTGCAGGCTTACACCGTCCATTTTGTCCATGCCGTATTCACGGAATACGGCGCAAATAATACCCGCCATCGCTGCATCATCTGCCTCGGTTATCGGGCGAACCCGTAAAGCGGCATCACGCTGTTTACGAGCACTGCGTAATGCCGCAGCCATCTTTTTCATCGTCGCGGTCGTGTCTGCCAGCTCATCGTCGTCCAGCTGTGCCAAGGCGTCCTGCATAAAACCGTCGGCATTGGCATCAATCGACGCCAGCGTTTTGCGCCCCAGTTTGGTGAGTTGGTTCAGGTTATGCCGTTTATCATGGGGATAATCCACGGCCTCAATCATGCCGGCAGCAACCAGACTGCGCACTGCGCGGCTGGCACTGGCCTTATCAATACACAGCCGGGTTGCCAGGCAGGTAACGCCCAGCGGCAACGTGCTGATCTCAATAAGAATGTGGATCTGCAACGGCGAAAAACGCGTCCCATTACTTTGTTTATTCAACATGCCCAGCTCTCTGACCAGACTGCGTGACAATGCCCTGAAATCTCTGATGTCCATAGTCAATCTTCCTGTCTCGGCGGGCAGTGAAACCCACCGCTTAGTTGATAGTGTTATCTAATTTTCACTACCATAACGGATATTTGTTCGGGGATAAATATCGATCAGGCACGACGGCAAGGGCCAGAGGATAGCGTCAGCAGAATTACCTTCTTCATTTAGCTAAATTGAAAAAATAAAAAGCCAATTAATTTAGGTTAAATAAAGAATTAATCAGTTAAAAAACAGCCAATAAAGTAAAACGGATAAGATAAGAATAATGACCTTACTCAATTCA
The DNA here is from genome assembly GCF_058190535.1 of Serratia sp. CoH_134_PS_4. NCBI lineage: Bacteria > Pseudomonadati > Pseudomonadota > Gammaproteobacteria > Enterobacterales > Yersiniaceae > Serratia > Serratia sp. CoH_134_PS_4. The sequence continues at coordinate 114,196 of NZ_JBXWKI010000008.1, read as the reverse complement.
TTGTATTTAAATGAGTTATTAAAATTACGATGACAACCAATATGTCGATATTAAGTTGTATTTTGTTACACATCCATGGCAGGATCACGGCGTTTAAATAGTCGCAGTGATTCCCCCGCCTGTTTAAACCCTGGGCGTAAGGCGGTTTGTCTTGCGCTGTTTTATCATCATGGAGAGATTGCACCTCAATGAATAAATCACTCGTTATCTGTTCAGTCGCCCTTTCTGTCAGCCTGCTGGCCGGGTGTGCCACAGAATCCTCGCGTTCTCTGGACGTCCCAAAAGTGGCGTCTTACAACACCAGCTACCAAGGTCAACGCAGCCCTATCTCCGTCGGCAAATTCGATAACCGTTCCAGCTATATGAACGGCATTTTCTCTGATGGTGTCGACCGTTTAGGTAACCAGTCCAAAACTATCCTGATCACTCATCTGCAGCAGACCGGTCGTTTCAACGTCCTGGATCGCGCCAATATGGATGAACTGAAAACCGAAGCGGGCATTCAGGGCAAAACCCAGACGCTGAAAGGCGCCAATTACGTGATCACCGGTGATGTTACCGAGTTCGGCCGCAAAGAAGTGGGCGATCACCAGCTGTGGGGCATTCTGGGACGCGGTAAAACACAGGTGGCCTATGCCAAGGTCAACCTGAACGTGGTCAACGTACAGACCTCAGAAGTGGTTTACTCCACTCAGGGTGCCGGTGAGTACCAGCTCTCCAACCGTGAAATCATCGGCTTCGGTGGCACCGCCAGCTACGATTCCACCCTCAACGGCAAAGTTCTGGATCTGGCAGTCCGTGAAGCGGTCAATAACCTGGTTGCCGGTATCGAAAGTGGCGCATGGCGCCCTGCTAACTAACGGAATAGAAGCAGAAAAATGATAACTAAAAGAATGGGTGGGGTGCTGGTTGCAGCAACCCTGCTGGCCGGCTGTGCCGCGCCAAAAACGCTCTATAACTGGGATGGCTACCAAACCTCGATTTATCAATATTACCAGCAGGATGGCCTCAGCCCTGAGCAACAGATTTTGACACTAAAGGATTTAGGTTAAATAAAGAATTAATCAGTTAAAAAACAGCCAATAAAGTAAAACGGATAAGATAAGAATAATGACCTTA
>NZ_JBXWKI010000008.1:0-112978 GCF_058190535.1 Serratia sp. CoH_134_PS_4 | reverse complement strand
GGCTACCAAACCTCGATTTATCAATATTACCAGCAGGATGGCCTCAGCCCTGAGCAACAGATTTTGACACTAAAGGAAATCGTGGAAAAATCCCGCGCCAAGGATAAAGCCGTGCCGCCAGGCCTGCATGCGCAACTGGGCCTGCTGTACAGCAAAACCGGTAATACCGGGCAAGCCATGGCCGAATTCAATACGGAAAAAACGCTGTTCCCGGAATCGGCGCCGTTTATGAATTTCCTGATGGCCAAGGATAAGGGGAGCTTTAAATGAACCGTGCATTAGGTTTCTTCAGCATCGCTGTCACTTTGCTGCTGAGCGGTTGCGCCAAACAGGCTCCATATGATTATGCGGCGTTCCACGAGAGTAAGCCAAAATCAATCCTGGTACTGCCGCCGGTCAATCAGTCGCCGGATGTCAAAGCCAGCCACAGCGTGCTTGCCAGTACTACGCTGCCGCTTGCAGAAGCAGGTTACTATGTCCTGCCCGTCGCCGTGGTCGAGGAGACGTTCCAGCAAAATGGCCTGACTAACGCCAACGATATACGCGCCGTTAGCATTCAAAAGTTGCATAAGATCTTCGGTGCCGACGCGGTGCTGTATCTGGACGTCGTTCAATATGGCACCAGCTATATCGTGATTAACAGTGAAACGCGCGTTACCGTAAACGCCAGGTTGGTCGATCTGCGTAACGGCAAACAGCTCTGGGCTGGCAGCGCAACTGCCTCCAGCAGCGAAAATAACAACAATGCCGGCGGCGGTCTGCTGGGTATGGTGATCAGCGCGGCCATCGCGCAAATTGCCGACACCATCAGCGACAAAGGCTTCGATATTGGCGCCATTGCCAATACGCGCCTACTGTCGGCAAACGGTAATAATGGTGCCATTTTGTATGGCCCGCGCTCGCCGCATTACGCCAGTCAGCGTTAACCCTCAGGGCGGCGCATCCAGCCGCCCGAATCGAGTTTCCCTTTTGCCAAAAGTAGCCCATGCTGTAACAGGATAGGATGGGTTGCGGCTCATCTTGCACCTCCTTTTGGCCAATTAGGGCGGCTTGCTCATGACGAAAAAAACCACGTTGCTGCAGTTTTTCCATTGGTATTATCCCGACGGCGGAACGTTATGGCAGGAAGCCGCCGAACGCGCCGCACATATTGCCGAATTGGGCATTACCGATCTGTGGCTCCCTCCCGCGTACAAGGGCGCTTCCGGCGGCTATTCGGTCGGTTACGACAGCTACGACCTGTTCGATTTAGGCGAGTTCGATCAAAAAGGCAGCCGCGCGACCAAATACGGTGACAAGGAGGCGCTGGCCCAAGCCGCCACGACGTTACGCGACAACGGCGTGCGGGTAATTTATGACGTGGTATTCAACCATAAACTCGGCGCCGACGAGAAAGAACAGGTGCACGTGTATAAGGCGGACGCCAATAACCGCAATGATATTAACGATCAGGGCTTCGATGCACTGGCCTACACCCGCTTCACCTTCCCCGGCCGACAAGGCACCTACTCTCAGTTCATTTGGAATTACACCTGCTTTGGTGGCGTTGATTACGTCGAACAGCCTGATGAGAAAGGCGTATTTAAAATTGCCAATGACTACGGCGACGACGGCTGGAACGATCAGGTCGGCGACGAGAAAGGCAATTACGATTATCTGATGGGCGCCGACGTTGAATTCCGCAATCCGGCTGTGGTGGAAGAACTGAAATACTGGGCACGCTGGCTGATGGAAACCTTGCCGTGCGATGGCTTCCGTCTGGATGCCGCCAAACACATTCCGGCCTGGTTCTTTAAAGAGTGGGCTGACCACATACGTGACAGCGCACAACGTGATCTGTTTATCGTTGCCGAATACTGGTCGCACGATTTGACCGCCCTTCAGCAGTATATTGACCTGGTCGATGGCAAAGTGATGTTGTTCGACGTAGCCTTGCACCTAAAGTTTCACCAGGCATCGAAACAGGGGGACGGGTTCGACATGGCACAAATTTTCACCGACACCCTGACTGCCGCCGATCCCGCACATTCGGTCACGCTGGTCGCCAACCACGACACTCAACCGCTACAGTCGCTGGAAGCGCCAGTCGAACCCTGGTTCAAGCCACTGGCTTACGCCTTGATCCTGTTGCGCGAACAGGGCGTGCCTTGCGTGTTCTATCCCGACCTGTACGGTGCCAGCTATAAAGACAAAGGCAGCGACGGCCAGGAATACCAAATTGATATGCCGATCATCCCTGAACTCGAAAAGTTGATTCAGGCGCGACAACGCTTTGCCAACGGCGTGCAAACCGATTATTTTGATGATAAAAACTGCGTGGCTTTCAGCCGAAGCGGTACCGCCGACGCTCCTGGTTGCGTCGTGGTGCTGACCAATGGGGCTGAAAGCGGCAAAACGGTTGCGCTGGGTGCTGAACTGGCACATAAAAACTGGCGCGATCTGCTTGATAATCGGCAGGATGAGGTCACCACCGATGAAAACGGGAAGGCGACTTTTCCGGTTAACGGCGGCAGCGTCAGCGTTTGGGTTTTGGCAGAAACCCTGTAGAGAATGCGCCGTTGCGGCAATGTGTCGCAGCGGCGACAAACTAAATTTTGCCTTTCGGGTCTAAATGAGGGTAACACCTTAGCAAACCATTCACACCGGAGCCTAAATAGGGTACAAGGCTGCATGAAAATTCCAAAACGACTCCAGCCATTGGTAGATGATGGTTTAATCGACGACGTCATCCGCCGTTTGAAAAGTGGCAAAGAAGCCGACGTGTTTATCGTGCGCTGCGGCGAAGAGATCCGCTGCGCCAAAGTTTACAAAGAAGCAGACAAGCGTAACTTCAAGCAGGCCGTGAACTACCAGGAAGGCCGTAAAGTACGTAACAGCCGCGATGCACGCGCCATGAGCAAAGGCTCTAAGTTCGGTCGCCAGCAGCAAGAAGAAGCCTGGCAGAATACGGAGGTCGATGCGCTGTATTTGCTCGCCAAAGCAGGCGTGCGCGTGCCGCAACCAGACATCTGTCTGGATGGCGTGTTGTTGATGGAACTCATTACCGATGAAGAAGGCCTGGTGGCCCCGCGTTTAAGCGATGTGACCCTGACGCCGGAACAGGCAAGGGCCGATCACGCACTGATGATGAACTACGCCGTGCGCATGCTGTGCGCCGGGCTGGTACATGGCGACCTGTCGGAATTCAACGTGCTGATGGACAAAAACGGGCCAGTGATTATCGATCTGCCGCAGGTCGTGGACGCCGCCGCCAATAACCACGCCAAAAGTATGTTCGAACGCGATATCAATAACATGTCGCATTATTACGGCCAGTACGCGCCCGAACTGCTTGGCAGCAAGTACGCTAAAGAGATTTGGGCGTTGTATCAAGAAGGCAATCTAACGCCGGCAAGCGTGCTGACAGGCAAGTTTATCGAAAGCAATAAACGCGCGGATGTCGGCTCAGTTCTGGAAGAAATCCAGGCGGCAAGCGAAGAACACCAGCGCCAGCTGATGGCCCGCAACGAAGAAGATTAAACGCTGCCCCGGTCATGTCCCCGTGACCGAGGGCTATTCAATTCTGAAGACGTCAGGATGGCGCTCCGTCGCTGCCTCATGGTAAATGTCCCCCAGATAACCGGCAATGTCATCCTCGGCCAATTCATCTGGCAACACGATGTCGTGGCTACGCGCATATTTTCGCTCCGGCAAGGTCACGCGAAAGAGCTGCCATTCTGCCCCCACCCGTTTGACGCCCAGCAGGCGACCGAACACGTTAAAAATCATCATCGCACTCCCTCCAGCGCATATTTTACGCTATAACAAGCTAGCCCCTCGCGCCAGAAAGGAAAGCCAATGACCGAAAATGTACCGCAGTTCTGGCGTGACCCACGGCTCCCGTTCGTGGAAGCCCGTGCCATTGAAGATGGCCGCAAGGTCTGCTACGCCCTGCACAGCCATGAGATCTTTTCCATCGGTGCCATCACCGATGGCACCAGCATTTATATTAACGGTAGCCAACAGTTGCAGGTCAGTACCGGGGATGTGGTGATAATTAACCCGCAGCAAGCCCATGCCTGCAACCCAATCGGTGACCAGCGATGGTCGTACATCATGTTTTATATCGACGCCGTTTGGCTGGGTAAATTGCAGCAGGAAATCAGCGGGGGCGAAGGGGGGTTTATCCCGTTCAACCCGGTGCTCAGCCGTGATCCTGCCCTGTTCAATGGCCTGAATCGGCTTTATGCGCTCTTGATTGACCCACAGCGCGGCCATCTGGAAAAACACATTGCCCTGATAGAGTATTTCTCTGAACTGCAAATCCATCAGGGCAACGCTCGCACGCCAACAACCGAGCACCCCAGGCTGGAAACCGCGGCGGCGTTTATCAGCACGCATTGCACTCAGCCGCTGACGTTAGAAGCCATTTGTCAGGCCGCCTCACTGTCACCGTCTTACCTGATTCGCGCTTTTAAACAGCGTTACGGTATGACACCACACGCCTATCTGGTTAATCGACGTATTCAATTCGGCCACCGGCTACTAAAACGTGGATACCCCATTGCCGCAGCCGCCAGCGAAAGCGGCTTCGCCGATCAGGCGCACTTTCAGCGCACCTTCAAACTGCTGTTGGCCGCAACCCCCGGCCAGTATCAAAACCCACGCTAAACACCGTCGGCCAACAGATAGCAGGCGCTGGCCGCCAACAACAACGCCATCAAACGATTAAAACGCCGCACATTACGGGCCTGTTGCAGCAGGCCCGTGAGCATGGCACCCACATAGGCCCAGCAAGCCACCGACGCATAACAAATCACAAAGTAAATCACCGCGAACTGCCACAACAGCAACCGATCGCCGTCGGCGACAAAGGCCCCCAAGCTTGCCACCGAAGCCAGCCAAGCCTTGGGATTTAGCCACTGCAACAGTGCGCCATACCAAAAAGACGGCGCTTGCGCCTGGCTGCCGTTACCCAGCCGCCCGTCATCAAACGCCAATTGATAGGCCATAAACAGCAAAAATGCGATGCCAGCCCACTGGAGCACCTGCGTCAGCACCGGCCACAACAGCAACAACTTGTGCAGCCCGAGCCCTATCAGGATTAACAACAGAGTAAACCCCAGTGTGGCGCCAGAGACATGGCGCAGGGTGGCGCGAAAACCGAAGTGTGCCCCGGCGCTCAGCGCAACAATATTGACCGGACCGGGGGTAATCGAGGCGGCCAGCGCAAAAGCGGCCATCGAAAGATAGATATTCATTACGGGCACCTGAGAAAGAGTTCACAGATGCCAGCCTGACGATTCGGGCGCGCGCTGTATTGAACAAAATTACCCTAGCGTTACGCCCTAACCCGGCATTAAGCCGATGAAAGTCGTTTTCTTACGTGGGCCTGTCATCAGCGCTTCAAGCTTTTCCACGCATTGCAGATAGTGTGGCGTTTTTTTGTGCGCGGCGACGGCCTGCTCGTCTCGATAAGCCTCATAGATATAAAAACGCGTTGGGATAGTTTCATCCTGCAGCACGTCAAAACGCAGATTACCCGGCTCCTCGATCGCCCCCAAGTGATTGGCGCGAAAGACCTCAATAAACTCGTCGATTTTGTCCTGTTTAACGTTAATTTCTACCAGAGTGACGTGCATGACTGCTCCTTGATTCACTTTGAAGGTCAATGTGCTTTCCAACCATAGATTTATTCCCGCCGATTTACCCCCCGCAGCGGCAATTTTGCTGCGCAGTTCACAAATCCCGCGCCCCCCTTCACTTCCCCCACAAGCGTGAGGGAAGCGACATCTATAGTTAAGATTCAAACCCCAGAGAGTGTGAGCTATGGATAACTATTTGATGGCGCTGGACGCCGGCACCGGTAGCATTCGCGCGGTAATTTTCGACTTGGCAGGCAACCAGATAGCCCAGGGCCAGGCCGAGTGGCGGCATTTGGCGGTACCTGACGTACCCGGCTCAATGGAGTTTGATCTCACCCACAACTGGCAATTAACCTGCCAGTGCATCCGCCAGGCGCTGCAAAACGCCGGCCTGACTGGCCAGGCGATCCGTTCCGTAGCCTGCTGTTCCATGCGCGAAGGCATTGTGCTCTACGATCGTAACGGCGCACCTATCTGGGCCTGCGCCAACGTTGATGCACGTGCCAGCCAGGAAGTCAGCGAACTGAAAGAACTGCACAACCATAATTTCGAACGTGAGGTTTACCAGTATTCAGGCCAAACGCTGGCGTTGAGCGCCATACCACGCCTGCTGTGGCTGGCGCATCACCGGCCGGATATTTACCGACAAGCGGCGACGCTGACCATGATCAGCGACTGGCTGGCGAATATGCTAAGCGGCGAACTGGCGGTGGATCCCTCTAATGCCGGTACCACCGGCATGCTGGATTTAGTCAGCCGCGACTGGCGTCCTGCATTGCTCGACATGGCAGGGCTGCGTGCCGACATGCTTTCCCCGGTGAAAGAGACGGGCAGCGTGCTGGGGTATATCACTGAACTGGCGGCAGAACAAAGCGGGTTGCTGCGCGGTACCCCGGTCGTGATGGGCGGTGGGGATGTGCAACTGGGTAGCCTGGGGCTGGGGATCGTGCACGCCGGGCAGACCGCGGTGCTGGGCGGTACCTTCTGGCAACAGATCGTCAATCTGCCGGAACCGGCAACCGATCCAGAGATGAACATCCGCATCAATCCACACGTGATCCCCGGTATGGCACAGGCAGAATCGATCAGCTTCTTCACCGGGTTGACCATGCGCTGGTTCCGCGACGCCTTCTGTGCCGAAGAAAAGCTGATGGCGGAAAGGCTCGGCGTAGACGCCTACAGCTTATTGGAAGAGATGGCGGCGCGAGTACCACCCGGAGCCTACGGCGTGATGCCGATATTTTCCGATGCCATGCATTTTAAAACCTGGTACCACGCCGCACCGTCGTTTATCAACCTGTCGCTCGACCCCGAGCGTTGTAATAAGCAGACGCTGTTCCGGGCGCTGGAAGAAAACGCCGCCATTGTGTCGGCGTGTAATCTGGAGCAGATCGCCCGTTTCTCCGGCGTGCAGGCGGGCTCACTGGTATTCGCCGGCGGTGGTTCAAAGGGCAAATTATGGAGCCAGATCCTCAGCGACGTCACTGGCCTGACGGTACGCGTCCCCGTGGTGAAAGAAGCGACGGCGCTAGGCTGCGCAATTGCTGCCGGCGTGGGCGCCGGGCTGTATGAATCACTGGCACAAACCGGCGAAAAACTGGTGCGCTGGGAGCGCGAATATCAGCCGAATATGGCCAATCATGCGCTGTATCAGCGGCAAAAAGAGACCTGGCAACAGGTCTACGCCGATCAACTCACTCTGGTTGATCACGGGCTGACCACCTCGATGTGGAAAGCGCCGGGGTTATAATCTTCACTCGGGCGCGGCCAGCTGCGCCCTTTGCATAATCTTATGCCGATTACATCGTTGGCCTGACGCCCCAGCGCCAGCCGCCGCCCCACTCGCTTCCCGTGATTATTCCCCCACAGAAACAGTGTAACCACCGAAAGCGGATTTATCCGCCGCAGATGCCTGCGTAAATTGTGATCTCTGTCACTCCGCGCTGGCCGCGCGGTTTACACTTACACTTGGGACGAACGGTACTATGCTGAATAATAATGATAAACCTGCACCATCACCCTGGCTGGCGATTTTTTCGCTCACCGTCGCCTGTTTCGTGATGGTCACCACCGAATTTCTGCCGATCGGCCTGCTGACCAACATTGCCCCTTCCCTGGATGTCAGCACCGGCAAGGCCGGCCTCATGGTGACCGTACCCGGTATCGTCGCAGCCATCGCTGCGCCCGCATTGAGCCTGGCGGCCGGTCGACTTGATCGTCGCCTGCTGATGTTGGCGCTGAGCGTGCTGCTCACGGTCTCCAATCTGGTCTCTGCCCTGGCGGTTAACTTCCCGATGATGCTGCTGGGCCGTGTGCTACTGGGCATTTGCGTCGGTGGCTTCTGGGCTTTCGCCGCCAACTACGGCCGCCATCTGGTCCCTGAAGCCAGCCAGGGCCGCGCCACTGCCCTGATCCTGAGCGGCATTTCAGTGGGCGCCGTGTGCGGTGTTCCCGCCGGCGCATTGATCGGTGACCTGTTCGGCTGGCGCGCAGCCTTCTTTGGCAGTGCCGTACTGGCGGTCGGGGTATTGTTGGCGCAACTACGCCTGTTGACGTCGGTCCCCCCTACCCGCCCTGTGACCCCACGCGATCTGCTGCTCCCGCTGCGTCTGCCGATGGCACGTACCGGGCTTATCGCCATCGTTCTGTTGTTTATCGGCCACTTTGCCGCCTATACCTACCTGAAACCGCTGCTGCAACAGGTGTTTGTTCTCAGCCCATCGGCGATTTCACTGCAGCTGCTGGCCTACGGTGCCATTGGTTTACTCGGTACTTTCCTTGGCGAGCGGCTGGCTGAACGCAGCCTACGAGCCACCTTTATCCTGATTGCCGCGATGCTGGCCGCGATCCTGATCGTCTCACCGTTCCTCAGCGGTATCGCGGGTGCCACATTGATGGTGATGGTATGGGGGCTGGCGTTTGGCGCGGTGCCGGTCTGCGCAACCAACTGGATGTTCGCCGCCGTACCCCAAGCCCCGGAGGCGGGCCAGGCATTATTGGTCTGCGTGATTCAGATTGCTTTAGCCTCTGGCGCACTGCTGGGTGGAGAAGTGGTCGACTGGCAAGGCGTCAGCAGCGCGATGCTGTTCGGTGGCGCGCTCACCCTGTCCGCCGCGCTGGTTTTCGGTCTGACCTTGCGCTCCGGCATGATTGGCGCTAAACAGTCATAATCATTGTTCATCCGCAGAAATACACCCCGGCATTGGTCGGGGTTTTGCACTGAGAGCGTTATGGATCATCATTTACTCGCTATCCGGGTATTTAACCGCGTAGTCGAAACCGGCGGTTTCACTCGCGCCGCGGATTCGCTGCGGATGCCCAAGGCCACCGTCACCAAGCTGGTTCAAAACCTGGAAGATCATCTGCAAACCAAGTTGTTCCAACGCACCACCCGCAGCGTGTCGGTGACGCCCGAAGGCGAATGCTATTACCAACGCACGGTTAAGTGGTTGGCTGAACTGGAACAAATGGAAGGCAGCATGACCGAGTCGCAAAGCGCGCCGCAGGGGGTGCTGCGCATTGACGCCGGTGGCTCGACCGCACGCCAACTGCTGCTGCCCGCGCTGCCGGACTTTATCGCACGTTACCCGGAAATCCAGATCGATCTGGGCGTAGGCGACCGGCTCATCGATCTGATTAACGACAGCGCCGACTGCGTGATCCGCAGCGGTCCGCTGGCAGATTCCAGCCTGATTGCCCGCCGGTTGTTCGCGCTTGAATGGGTGACCTGCGCAACCCCGGCCTACCTGGCACGCTACGGTACGCCACAGCACCCTTGCGACCTGGAGCAGGGCTATCCGCTGGCACACTACCGCCATGCGCTGAACGATCGCATCCAGCCGCTGCACTTTGTCGATCGGGGCAAGGAGATTGATATTCAACATCGCTATCACGTCAGCGTTAACGAGGGCAATGCCCTGCTGGCAGCGTCGCTGGCCGGCCTGGGTATCATCCAGACCTTCCGCTTTATGGCGCAGCAGCATCTCGACAGCGGCGAGCTGGTCAGCCTGCTGCAGGATTGGCAGCCACCAAACGAACAGATGTATGTAGTCTATCCCTCCAACCGCCATCTCAGCGCCAAGATGCGCGTGTTTATCGATTGGGCCGTCGAGACGTTTAAATAGCCGATAACCGTCGCTGACAATGAAGTACCGCACGCTGTAACCCGGCGCTTTGTGATATTATTAGACGCATTATTGTTATCACCCGACAGGCACCGACCATGGCATATATCCCAAAAAACTACGCGAGGCTGGAGACCGGCTACCGCGAAAAAGCGTTGAAAATCTTCCCTTGGGTTTGCGGGCGTTGCTCGCGCGAGTTTGTTTACTCAAATCTGCGCGAACTAACGGTCCACCATATCGATCACGACCACAGCAATAACCCGGAAGATGGCAGCAACTGGGAAATGCTGTGCCTGTACTGCCACGATCATGAACATTCAAAATATACCGAAGCCGACCAATATGGCTCAACGGTGATCGCCGGTGAAGACGCGCAAAAAGACATCGGCCTCGCGACCCACAACCCGTTTGCCAATCTGAAGTCGATGCTGAAAAAGTAGCGCCCAAGGCTCTTCATTACTGGTAGCTTAATAACTTATTAAGCTACCAAATTAAAATAATCCCCCTACCTCCCACATCTTCCCAGAACATTCCTACTTACCCACTGACTCAATTACCAGCAAAATAGGCTGTAAAGTTAACCGCATACGGCTTGGCAAGCCGCCGCAGTTGGTGCATATTGTTCAGGCGTTATTGTTGTTAACCTGTTTAATTATCAACCTAACAAGCATATTAACTTAATAAGTTATCAGCTTAATAAATTAAGAGATGGCAGCATGATTGTTTTGATTGGCTCGCAAAAAGGTGGCGTAGGAAAATCAACCAAGGCGGTCAATATCGCCGGGTATCTGATTCTTAAACAGGGGAAAACGGCCATCATCGTTGATGCTGACGATCAGAAATCAATCATGACCTGGTATAACGACCGCCAGAATGTTGAAGGCCTGCCGCATATCCCTGTGGTCGCCGCCTCAGGCAAAATCAAAGAAACGCTGCTGGAGCTGGATCGCCATTACGACTATGTGATTGTCGATACCGCGGGCCGCGATAGCGCCGAACTGCGTTCCGGCTTGCTGGCTGCCGATCTGTTCCTCTCCCCGTTGCGCCCATCGCAGATGGATCTCGACACCGTCGGCTATCTGTCGGAAATGTTTGCCACCGCGCAGGAGTATAACGAGAAGGTGAAAGGCTACATTGTGCTGAACATGTGCCCAACCAACATCTTTATTAATGAAGCAAACGAAGCGGCGCAGGTGTTGAGTGAATACCCAGAATTGACGTTAGTGAGCAACCGTCTGTGTGATCGCAAGATCTACCGTGATGCCTGGGGTGAAGCGATTACCGTGCACGAGGCACATAACGCAAAAGCGCAGGCAGAAATCGAAAGCCTGGTAAAAGAGGTGATTCTGTGAAAAAGCGCACCCCAACCCACCGCATGTCAGAAGACGAATTTATCAACAGCGCCACCTCGCACACCTTGTTGGTGCCCGCAGCCGAAGCCAAACCACAGGGCCGCAAACGCACTTATAAAGCCATTTCAGTCAGCCTGACCGATAACCATATCGATGCTATCGATGAAATTATTATGCAGGCCGCACGTAATGGCGTGGTGCGCATTACCCGTTCAGACATTATCAAGCTGGCGATTGACAGGCTGGCGGAAAAAAGCGAAGAACACCTTATGCAACTGCTGAAAAAGCTGTAGTTAACTTCACAACCTGCCAGCTTAATAAGCTATTAGCTCACCACGTTGGCAGGTAAAAACCCCTGTTCCTGCAATATCGCCTGCCCCTGCGCCCCCAGAATAAACGCGGCTAAACGCTGCGCTCGTTCATCCAACAGGCACAGGCCGTAGTCAGCCCTAATCGCCAGCGACGGCGGGAAATACCTTACCGCCAGTTCGGGAAATTCAGCTAACACGCTGCCATAGCTGGCATAACCGAGAAAAATGTCTGCCTGGCCGCTGTTAACCAGATACTCCGCCGCTAGCCGGCCCGGCGGCAGCGGTGCCGATTCAGGCCCCCCCACCAATGCCAGCGCCCGTTGCCGCAGTGAATCCCCCGCTCCCGGTGTTATCGTTTCAATGCGGTCAAACAACTGTTGTGCATAGTCACCGGAAGGGTCGGCGCCTGGCGTGGACGTCGCAATCCGCCAGCGTGAATCCAGTAACACCGACAACAATGGCGGTTTAGTTAACTCGGTAATATTGCGCACGGTGGCGCATAGCCGATTCTGTGCAAAACGTTGCACCCGCGGTGATAGCCGCAAATCAACCAAGCGCTGTGGGTGTGCCAGATTGGCCGACGCAAAAATATGCGGATGCTCTCCCGCTTCGATTCGCTGGCGCAACAGACCCGCCGGGCCAAACAGGGTGTCTACCTGTTCACCGGTTTGTGCCTGAAACGCCGCCAGCAAGGGACCCAACGCCCCACGCAGGCTACCGGCAGCAAACAGCAAAATATTACTCACGTTCCCGCTCCCGTTGGCTACGATACAATGGCACCAGCGTTTCAAACTGCCGACCGTCAATCTCTACAGCCACCCGCTCAATGGCCAAATTAAACAGCGGTGACAGGCTCTCGGCGGTGAGTACCCTGGCGCATGCCCCAATTTGATGTTGCCCCGAGGCCCCCAGCAGTAAAGCCCGATCGGCCACCGCATGCGCATGATTAGGTTGATGAGTAGAGAACATTACCGCCATCCGTCTTTCCCGTGCCAAATGCGAGATCAGGCTCAGCACCCGATCCTGATGGTGCAAGTCCAATGCCGAGGTCGGCTCATCGAGCATCAACACCTCACAGCTCATTGCCAGGGCGCGGGCTATCAACACCAGCTGCCGCTGTCCGCCGGACAAACTGCCGAACTCGCGATCGGCGAAGCTCAGCATATCCAGCGACTGCAGGGCTTCTTTAGCCAGCCGATGATCCTGCGCCGACGGCGAACGGAACACCCCCACGTAACGCGCACGCCCCATTAACACAATATCCAATACGCGATAGGCAAAGGGAGCCGCGAAATGCTGCGGCACAAAGCCAATACCGTTTCCCCGTTCAACAGCGCCCTTTTGCAGCGGCAACGTACCCAGCAGCAGCTGCATCAGGGTACTTTTACCACGCCCATTCGGGCCGAGCACCGCCAGCACCTCACCGCGACGCAGTTGCATATTCAGTTGGCTAAATAACGGTGCCTGACCCGGCCAGCCAAAACTCAAATCGTTGACGGCCAATAACGTATCACCCATGCCAACCTCTCAGTTGCGCGCGGCGCAACAGCAACGCAAACAGCGGCGCACCGATCAATGCCGTTAAGATGCCTAACGGAATTTCACTGCTGCTCAACGTACGCGCCAGATCGTCGATCAAAACCATATACAGCGCCCCCAGGCACATAGAGGCCGGCAGCAGACGCCGATGATCGGGGCCGACCAACAGCCGCGCAATGTGTGGGATCACTAACCCTACCCAACCGATACTGCCGCTGACCGCCACCTGCGCAGCAACGATCGCTGCGCACAGCGTCAAAATGAGCCAGCGAGTGCGTTCGACGTTAACCCCCAGCGCAGCAGCATCTTCGTCCCCCATCGACAACACATTAATGCGCCAGCGCAATGCCAGCAGCATCCCGCCAGCCAAGAGCAGCGGCAGGAATAACATCAGCAGTTTGCTATCATTCGCGGTGGCAAAACTGCCCAACAGCCAAAATACGATGCTCGGCAGTTTCTCTTCGGTATCGGCGAGATATTGCAGCAGGCTGACGCAGGCAGAGAAAAATCCACTGAGGATCACCCCGGCCAATACCAGAGACAAGATATTGCGCCTGGCAATGACACTGGTCATCGCGAAAATGAGCAGTAACGCCGCCATGCCGAACACGAATGCAGACAGCAGCAGCATCACCATCGGCAAACTGAGCAAAATCGCCAATGTGCCGCCAAATGCGGCACCGGAAGAGACACCAATAATATGCGGGTCCACCAGCGGGTTACGAAACACCCCTTGCAGCGCAGCGCCGCATAAGGCCAATGCGGCACCTGCGCCCATCGCCAGCAGCACCCGGGGCACGCGTACCCCGAGGATCACCTGGCGTTGGACCGCATCAATCCCTCCCTGTGGCCCGGTAAGCGGCTCCAGCAGAATCATCAAACTGTGCGTCGCCGATACCGGATAGCGGCCAATGCCCAAGGACACTAACGCACACAGCACTGTCAGTAGTATCAGCCAGCCAAGCTTCATTGCTCGCTCTGGCAGCAACTGCTGCGATAATACTGTCGATAATAGGCGTCCACCCGCTGCTGCAAATTAACGTCGCTGAAGCGCTGTGGGTAAAGCTTTTTCGCCATCCACAGTTCGCCCAACGCCAGCGCTTCCGGCATGGGGTAGCCCCAGGCCTTGGCGTATTCAGGCATCAGGTAGACACGTTTATTTTTCACCGCATCAATACCCTGCCACTGCGGGGAGCTGAGGATTTGTTTCACCACCTCAGGATAACGTTCTTGCACAAAAATCACCGCCGGGTTCCATTTCAACACGTCCTCAATCGACACCTGCTTAAATCCCTGAATATCTTTTGCCGCCACGTTCAGCGCACCCGCATGCTGCATCATCAGCCCTGTGTATTTGCCTGAGCCATAGGTGGTTAAATCCGGGTTAGCCATATAGACCCGTACGCGTTGATCTTCCGGCACGTCCCGCAGCCGATCGGCCACCAGCGTCCGCTGTTGGAACACGTCCCGAATCAGCGCTTCAGCCTGCGGTTGATGGCCCATTACCGTACCAATAAGACGAATGCCGTCTTGCAGGCCAAGATTGTAAGCCTGGTCTTCATCGTTCAGCACCGGGTTCATTTTCCCGGCCTGATCCGCCGCTTCACGGCGCAGCGAAACCGCGACCACAGGGATACCTGCACCCGCTATCTGAGCAATCATTTCCGGCGGCGCGTAGTTGGCAACAAACACCACCTGCGGATGCAATTTGAGCAGGCTTTCAATGTTCACCGACGTGAGATCGCCCGGCATCGGCATGTTCGCCAGTTCCGGTGCCAGCCGCAGATAGTTTGTCCCAAGTTGCTTTTTCCAACTGCTAAGCACACCCACGACCTGCGGCATAGCATCAAGTTGCACCAACAGATTCAACGTCTGGTGTTGCAGCACTACAGCGCGGGTGATGGTATCGGGCAACGTGACCTGCCTGTTGAGTTGATCGGTAACCTGGCGATCTGCCTGCGCGGCGGAAGAAAACAGGATGATAAATAGCAGCATCCGAGGGAAGCGTTTGAACATGGGAAATTCCGGTGAGTTATCGTTATATACAAAATCATATAGCGATCCCCCTGGCGAAACAATCAGCGGGATCAAAAAACAGTCTAAAGGCACCGGATTGCCCAAAAAAACCAATAACCGATTAATGTAATTACGTATTATATTTTCACATTAATTTATTCCACCATTTGAGGTGGCCAAGATAATATAGTTTGCTAATTTATTTAAAAACAACGTTTAATAAAAAGGGTGTAAAAACATCAAATTAATAAAAACGCGCAAATTGACTTTGCCAAAATATAATTAATGACTTAGCATTTATTAATTACACCCGGTGACTCATCAGGACACTGCAATGGATAAAATGCTTAGAAACCCCAATTACTGTGACAAGAGCATTTTCGATATCACGATGAATTTATATGCTTACCCGGCAATTATTATAGCCCATAGATTGGGAATATTTGAATTTATTCATAACCAACAAAGCACCATCAAAGAAATTTGTTCAGCGGCCCATATTGAACAACGCCCTGCTGAAGCCATTATGGCTACATTACGGGCGTTGAATTTGGTACGAATGGAAGAAGGAATATTTCACCTCGCCCCGGAAGTGGAAGAGTACCTGTTAAAATACAGGCCTAACTACTTCGGTTATTTCTGGGATCTGATGTATGAAAACAGTGAGAATTTTTCTCTGAAACAGTTAGAGAAAGCCATTAGAAAAAATACGGCGCAGGCCTACGGCGAGCAGGATCTTTTCGATACGCACACCCTTGATACAGATAAGGCACGGAAATTTACTCACGCCATGCACAGCCTGAGTATTGGCTCGGCAAGCATCTGGCCGACCAGACTGTCATTGGCGCAATACCGTACGGCGCTTGATATTGGTGGGGCATCAGGTGCCCATGCGATCAGCATGGTTTCGTATTGGCCTAATCTGACTTGCACTATTTTTGATCTGCCGGAAGTCTGCCCAGTTTCAGATGACTATGCCCGTCAATATGGGTTAAGCGATCGCATTAATACCCATAGCGGCAACATGTGGCAGGATCCTTATCCCAACGCAGATTTACATTTATATTCAAATATCTTTCACGACTGGCCACTGGATAAAAACAGATTTCTGGCTAAAAAAAGCTATACGGCACTCCCCGTAGGAGGAAGGATTATTATCCATGAAGTTCTGTATAACAGTCATCAACCCGGGCCACTGGCCGCAGCAGCCTATAGTCTTATGATGTTAGGTTGGACACACGGCAGACAATACTCAGGTGAGGAAATTGGTGAGCTATTACTGCAGGCTGGATTCAAACAAATAGAAATCATTCCTTCTCTCGGCTATTGCAGTATTGTGACTGCACAAAAAATGTAATTAGCACCTCAGCAAAAATAATGCGGCGTAAACGACGACAACCGCTTTTCGCCAGATTATCACGCTCAAAAATGTGACCGCCCCTGCAATCCGGGGCGGTCGCAGGTGATTACTTCAGCGTAAAACTTTGCGCCTGTACGTTGTCGGAATCCAGCCCCACCATCACGTTGAACTTGCCCGGTTCTGCGCCCCATTTCAGGCTGGCGTTATAGAACTTGAGATCGTCTTCAGTGATTGGCAGCTCAACGGTCTGCGCCTGGCCCGCTTTCAGCATGACTTTTTTAAAGTTGCGCAGCTCTTTCACCGGGCGGCTAACCGACGCGGTCACGTCCTGCAGATACAACTGCACCACGGTCGTACCGTCATATTTACCGGTGTTCTTGAGCGTAACGCTGGCGGTGATCTTGCCGTTGCGCGCCATTGTCGGGCTGGAGAGTTTCAGGTCCGACAGGCTAAAGCTGGTGTAACTCAGGCCGTAACCAAACGGATACAACGGGCCATTGGGTGAGTCAAAGTAACGTGAGGTGTACTTGCCCGGATTTTCCTTGCCAAATGGACGGCCGGTATTCAGATGGTTGTAGTACATCGGGATCTGCCCGACCGAACGCGGGAAGGTCATCGGCAGTTTGCCCGACGGGTTGTAGTCGCCAAACAGCACGTCGGCCACCGCATTGCCGCCTTCGGTGCCGCTGTACCAGGTTTCCAGCATCGCATCGGCCTGTTGGCTTTCCCAGCTTAGCGCCAGTGGGCGACCGTTCATCAACACCAACACCAGCGGCTTACCCGTGACTTTCAGCGCGGCGATCAGGTCACGCTGACTTTGTGGAATGGTAATATCGGCGCGGCTGGAAGCCTCGTGCGCCATACCCTGCGACTCACCGACGACGGCCACCACCACATCGGCTTTCTTCGCTGCCTGCACCGCCTCGTCAATCATCTGCTGTGGCGGGCGAGTATCAAACACCACCGCCGGTTCATACTCGTTCAGGTAGTCGATAATGCTCTTGTCCTGAGTGACGTTGGCGCCCTTGGCGTAGAGAATCTTCGCCTTGTCACCCACCGCACGCTCCAGCCCTTCGCGAAGGGTCACCGACTGTTTAACCACCCCAGCGGCTGACCAACTGCCCATCACGTCACGTTGACTGTCGGCCATCGGGCCGACCAGCGCAATGGTGCTCTGCTTGCTCAGCGGCAGCGTCTGCTTGTCATTCTTCAGCAGTACCATGGTTTTACGCGCAACCACGCGCGCTTCGACACGGTGCAAGCGGCTTTCGGCATTCGTGTCTTGTGGATCAGACCCCACCGGGCCAAGGTGGGTATACGGGTCTTTGAACAAACCCATGTCATATTTGGTATTCAACACGTCCCGACAAGCGCGATCGATGTCGCTTTCCGACACCAGCCCGTCCTTCACCAATCCCGGCAGGTATTGGTCGTAATATTCGTCGCTCATGCTCATGTCGACACCAGAGGTGATCGCCAGCCGCACGGCGTCGCGCGGATCTTCAGCCACACCGTGTTTGATCAGTTCTTTAATCGCGCCGTGGTCACTGATGGTGATGCCCTTAAAGCCCCACTGGTCGCGCAGCAGATCTTTCAGCAACCACGGGTTAGCGGTCGCCGGAATGCCGTTCACCGAATTGAGCGACACCATAACGCCACCGCTGCCTGCATCCACCGCCGCCTTATACGGCGGCAGGTAGTCCTGGTACATTCTCAACGGGCTCATATCGACCGTGTTATAGTCGCGCCCCCCTTCGGTGGCACCGTACAGTGCAAAGTGTTTCACGCTGGCCATGATTGCGCCGGGCTTGGAAGGATCGCCGTTTTGATACGCATCCACCATCACTTTGGCTATTGTAGACACCAACCAGGTATCTTCACCGAAACCTTCCGATACCCGGCCCCAGCGCGGATCGCGGGTGATATCCACCATGGGGGAGAACGTCATGTTCAGGCCGTCGTCGCTGGCTTCCTGGGCCGATACGCGGCCACTGAGCGCAATGGCTTCGAGATCAAAACTGGCGGCCAATCCGAGGCTGATCGGGAATACGGTACGCTGGCCGTGCACCACATCATAGGCGAAGAACAACGGGATTTTCAGGCGGCTGAGCTGCATGGCCTGGTCCTGCATCGCGCGGATATCCGGTCGGGTAACCGTATTGAAGATGGCACCAATTTGGCCCTTACTGATACCGTCGCGGATCGCCTCTTTCGGGTTATCCGGCCCCACGCTGATTAATCGCAACTGCCCGATTTTTTCTTCCAGCGTCATCTGTTTCATCAGGTTGGAGACAAAGGCGTCGCGCTGCTGCGCATTGACACCTTGCATGACGGTGCTTTCCTGCGCAAAAACCGGGCTGATGGCCAGACCGGACAACATACTCACCACACAAAGCCATTTCATATTTTTTATCTCAGGCATGTTCCCATCGCAGGCCGCGGCGGGGATGATCAATCAATGTGAAAAGCAGTGTGCCATACTCCTTTTCACCGCAGAAATAATTTGTAATGTTAAAGGTTACAAGCTGTTAGCGGAGGCTGGGCGATAGTTTTGCAGCCGGACACGGCTTTGCGCAGCCTCGTCGCCGAGGAAATCGACCAGCGTGGCTAATGCAAGTGGTTGCACAGCCCGTTCAGGATAGACCAAATAGTATGCCGCGCCGCTGACAACGCTGAGTGCGAAAGGTGTGACGATGCGCTGCGCCTGAATATCCTCTTCCAACAAGCACAAATCGCCGATGGCGATCCCAAAACCCTGTAGCGCGGCGCTCATCGCCAGATCGAGCGTATCGAAATGCTGCGCCTTGCGCGAAGGCAGCGCCTCTTTTCCTGCCGCTTTCAACCACAACAGCCAATCGCGACGATCGCGCGTCGGGTGCAGCAGGGTTTTCTCTGACAGATCGGCCAGGGTTGGTGGCTGGGGTAATTCGGGCAGATAAGACGGCGTGCAGACCGGCGTGAGGATTTCATCGAACAGATGATGCACCGTCAACTTTTTGCCCTGAGGCCGCCCGAACACCACGGCGGCATCGAAATGTTCCGCGCCGAAATCCAGCCCGTGCGATACCGAAGCGGTCAGCTCAATGTGCATTTCCGGTCGTTCATTTTGCAGCCGAATGATGCGCGGTAACACCCAGCGCATTGCACAAGTCGGGCACTTTATACGCAGGGTTCCTGACTGCGCCCCAACCCGCGATAACGCCTCATCCAACTGCCCCAGAGCCTGCTGCACCGGAACCACTAGCATTGCGCCCTGTGGGGTCAGTGCCAGGCCACGTGCTTGACGGCTAAATAATGGGTAGCCTAGATGCTGCTCCAGCCCGAGGATCTGCCTGCTCACGGCCCCCTGCGTCAGGTGCAAACTCTGAGCGGCATGGGTGAAATTCAGCCGTTGAGCCACCACCACAAAGGTTTTTAACACATCGAGCGACGGTAATGGTGTCTGCATAGCGAGCTCCTCTGGATACTTAAAATTACAAAGATTCCCCCAAATAATTGGAACGACATCCAGGCGGCCAATGAACGCAGCCCGATAAGCTGACATGAGCCAGTAATTCGGCTAAGCGGCAAATCTGCCGGGAGCAGATTTGAACGTTGCTTGCAGCCGCCCCCTTAGGGGTGAGGCCCAAGAATGGGCCAAATCACGTAGCCAACGCCGTGATCGTTTCAAGAATGAAGGGGAATTAGGCATGATCTGCATGCATGGCAAGTATGACAAACTTTCCCTTGTTGGCCTACCGTCATTGATGCTTAATCAAACGACACTTCCCCCTTCTTCCTGGAGCCACTCATGCAGAGCGCCTGCTCACACCGCTCGAAGTTGCCGGACGTCGGCACCACTATTTTTACCGTTATTGGCCAGCTCAGTGCTGAACATCAGGCGTTGAACCTGTCGCAGGGCGCACCCAACTTTGCCTGTGAACCGCAGTTGGTTGAGGCGGTAGCGCAAGCCATGCGTGCAGGTCATAACCAATATGCCCCGATGAGTGGCGTAGCGGCGTTACGATCGGCACTGGCAGATAAAGTCGAACAACTGTATGGCGCGCGCTACGACGCCAACGAAGAAATCACGGTCATTGCCAGCGCCAGTGAAGGATTGTACTCCGCCATCAGCGCGCTGGTGCACCCGGGCGATGAGGTCATTTATTTCGAACCGGCATTCGACAGCTATGCCCCTATTGTACGTCTGCAGGGTGCCACCCCGGTTGCCATCAAGCTTTCGTTACAGGATCTGCACATTGACTGGGATGAGGTCGCTGCCGCTATCAACAGCAAAACGCGGATGATCATCGTAAACAGCCCGCATAACCCAACGGGTAGCGTGTTTGGCGAGCATGACATTGAGCGACTGACCGCCCTGACGCGTAACACCGACATCGTTATTCTGTCCGATGAAGTGTATGAGCACGTTGTTTTCGACGGTGACATTCATCACAGCATGGCACGCCACCCGCAGTTAGCCGAACGCAGTGTGATTGTCTCGTCATTTGGCAAGACTTATCACGTGACAGGCTGGCGCGTCGGTTACTGTATGGCACCCGCAGCCTTGATGGACGAGATCCGTAAAGTGCATCAGTTTATGGTGTTCTCTGCCGATACACCGATGCAATATGCCTTCGCTGACGCATTGAGCAACCCGCAGAGTTATCTGGGACTGGCGGCCTTTTATCAGCAGAAACGTGATTTACTGGCCAGCGCGCTGCAAGATTCTCGCTTTGAATTGCTGCCCAGCCGTGGCAGTTTCTTTATGTTGGCCCGTTTTAGCGGCTTCAGTCAGGAAAGCGACAACGATTTTGCGGTACGCCTGATCCGCGAAGCCAAAGTGGCGACTATCCCGCTGTCGGCGTTTTACAGCGACGGAACCGACACCGGTATTATTCGACTGAGTTTTTCAAAAGATAACGAAACCCTGCTGGAAGGCGCACGCCGTCTGTGTCAGGTGTAATGTATTCATTTTTGCTTTGACCATGGGAAAAGGGCTCTGAATATGAAATCACTGAAAACGTTGATCGCCGCAGGCTGCCTGCTGGCCGCCGGTTCCACGCTGGCGGCGGAAAATACGCTGCGCTTCGGCCTGGAAGCACTGTATCCTCCATTCGAATCCAAATCTGCCAGCGGTCAGCTTGAAGGTTTTGATATCGATCTGGGTAAGGCCGTATGCGCCACTGCACAGTTGAAATGCACTTGGGTCGAAACCTCATTCGATAGCCTGATCCCGGCGTTAAAAGCACGCAAATTTGACGCCATTAACTCGGCAATGAACGTCACTGACCAACGTCGTCAGGCCATAGATTTCACCGACGCAATCTATCAGGTGCCGAACCGGCTGATCGCCAAGGCGGACAGCGGCCTGCTGCCAAATGCCGCCTCATTGGCTGGCAAGCATGTCGGCGTGTTGCAAGGCTCAATTCAGGAAACCTACGCCAAGGTACATTGGGCACCGCAAGGCGTGGACGTCGTGTCTTATCAGGATCAGAACCAGGCTTACCTTGATCTGACCGCCGGACGCCTCGACGCCACGCTGGTGATGGCTCCTTCAGGGCAAAGCGGTTTTCTGTCCCACCCTGACGGCAAAGGCTTCGCCTTCGTTGGCGATGCGGTCAGTGACGACAAGATCCTGGGTGAGGGCATTGCCTTCGGCCTGCGTAAAGGGGATGACGCACTGAAGAAAAAGCTGAATGACGCCATCGTCAAAGTGAAACAGCAAGGCACTGTGAGCCAGTTGGCAAAGAAATACTTTGGCGATATTGATGTGACAGTGAAGTAAAAAAACCAGGGGCGGAAATCACTTCGCCCCTGTTTGCTTTAGCGATCGAACACCGAACTGTTCAACGCGCGATCTTGCTGATGGCGCTCCAGCGCCAGTTCAATCAGGCGAGTAATCAGTTGGCTGTAGCTGACGCCACTGGCGGCCCATAATTTGGGATACATACTGATGTTGGTGAAGCCCGGCAGCGTGTTGATCTCGTTGATCACCACGTTGTTGTCCGGCGTCAGGAACACGTCCACACGCGCCAGACCGAAGCATTCCAGCGCACGAAACGCTTTCAGCGCTACGTCACGTATTTTGTCGCTCACCTCCGGCGTAATCGCCGCCGGCACGATCACCTGAGCACCCTGCTCATTGATGTACTTGGTGTCGTAGGAGTAGAAGGCATCGCTCAACACAATTTCACCACACAGGCTGGCCTGCGGTTCATCGTTGCCCAATACGGCGCACTCAATCTCACGGCCAACAATCGCCGACTCCACCAACACTTTATGATCGAAGCTGAACGCCAGCGTCACGGCAGCCTCAAAGCCGGCGCGATCCTGGACCTTGCTGACCCCCACCGAAGACCCCTGGTTAGCGGGCTTAACAAACAAGGGCAATCCCAGGCGTTCGCTGAGCTGTTCAAAGCTGAATTTCGCGCGATTAACGCGTGTCAGTGTCACAAACGGCGCGACTGCCAGCCCGGCATCACGCAATAAACGTTTCGTGACATCTTTGTCCATGCTGACCGCCGACCCTAGCACACCGGCACCGACGAACGGCAGATTGGCCATCCGCAGCAACCCCTGCAGCGAGCCGTCTTCCCCGAGCGTGCCATGAACGATGGGGAAAATAACGTCGAGCTGGCCCAGCGTGCTGGCGCTGCCAGATTCGATCAGCTGTTGTTTTTCCTGGCCGGGGATCAGAGCCACATTTTTATTTGAGCGGTTCAGTGCTATCAGCGCCGGGTTTTCCGCATTCAGCAGATAATTGGACGCATCGTTAATGTGCCATTGCCCCTGCTTGTCGATCCCCAATAGCGTGACGTCAAACTTCTCTTTGTCGATTGCATCCACGATGTTCTTTGCCGATTGTAGCGAAACCTCATGCTCCGCCGATTTACCGCCAAAGATCACCCCAACACGTAATTTAGCCACGCCTTAAATCCTTCTGAAAAATCAGTGCAAAAAAGTCGTTTATCACAATAAACGCATTGCCCGACGGCGGCAATCATTGTGACCCGGAATCTTCCTATGCCACGGATTGCACAATTCTCACCATCCAAAACGTATACACTTCGTATATAAATCGCTTATGGAGCTGATTATGGGCATTGTGAAAATTTCAGACGCACTGCATGACGATCTTCGCCTCGCAAGTCTCTCGATGACGCGTTCTATCAACGCGCAGGCGGAATACTGGATCAAGATCGGGATGTTGGCGGAATTCCATCCGGAACTGACCTACCCCCAACTGGTAAAAAAAATGATGAAAGATAACGCGCTGACGTTGAAGGAGATTGTCGGGTGAAAGAGATTGTGATCAAAACGTCGGAAGAAATTGCCAAAATGCGTCACTCTGGCGCCCTGCTGGCGCAGGTGTTTGCTATGCTCGATGAGGTGATTGTCGAAGGCATCTCTACTATGGAGATCAACGACCGCGCCGAAGCCTTTATCGTCAATGAGTTGAAGTCGCGCCCGGCCAGCAAAGGCCAGTACGACTTCCCTTATGTGCTTAATACATCGATCGACGATGTGATCTGCCACGGTATTCCTTCTGCCAGTAAAATTTTGCGTTCCGGCATGATCGTTAACGTAGACATTACGCTGGAAAATGACGGCTACATCGCTGACTCCAGTAAAATGTACTGCATCGGGCAGACCACGCCCTTGGCCAAGCGGCTGGTAAACACGGTGTATGAGTCACTGTGGCAAGGCATCCGCGTAGTGAAACCCGGAGCCACATTGGGTGATATCGGCCATGCTATTCAGCAGCACGCCGAAAAAGCCGGCTACAGCATTGTGCGCGAATACTGCGGCCACGGCATTGGTCGCGACATGCATGAAGAACCCGCGGTGTTGCACTTTGGCATGCCGGGCACCGGCATGGTATTACAGGAAGGCATGGTGTTTACCATCGAGCCCATGATCAACCAAGGCGATCATCGGATTAAGCAGAAAAAAGACGGTTGGACGGTAGTGACCCGCGACAAGAAGCTCTCTGCCCAATGGGAGCATACCGTTGCAGTAACCGCCGACGGCGTGGAAATCCTGACGCTGCGAGACGAAGAGCGTCGGGCTGGCTACCTGGAACGTTATTAATTCACGCAAGCCATCAACTTAATAAGCTAACAAGCTAATAGGCCATTACATTATTACCCTATGGCTCTCACTTTACCGCCGACGATACGGCGAACGGGAAAGGCATGGGGTACGACAGGGAGATCGGCATGACGCAGTTTACCAGCGCGACTAACCAGGCGTTTCTCAATCAGCTCAAAAGCATCGTCGGTGGCCCACAGCTGCTGACAGGCGAACGCAGCACCGAACGTTATCGCAAAGGCTTCCGTTCTGGCGAAGGCAAAGCGTTGGCGGTGGTGTTCCCCACGCGTCTGCTGCAATTGTGGCAACTGCTGGAGGCCTGCGTCGCCGCCGATAAAATTGTCATTATGCAAGCGGCAAATACCGGCCTGACTGAAGGTTCGACGCCCAGCGGCAATGACTATGACCGCGATATTGTGATTGTCAGTACCCTGCGACTTAACCATGTACAGGTACTGGATAACGGCAAGCAGGTGGTGGGTTTCCCGGGCAGTACACTGAATCAGCTGGAAAAATTACTCAAGCCGTATGGCCGCGAACCCCATTCGGTGATCGGTTCCTCGTGCATTGGTGCTTCGGTGATCGGCGGCGTGTGCAATAACTCTGGCGGTTCGCTGGTCAAACGCGGCCCAGCCTATACCGAGATGGCTTTGTACGCACAGTTGGGTGAAGACGGCCAACTGCGGCTGGTCAACCATTTGGGCATTAAACTCGGCAATACGCCGGAGGAAATCCTCACCCGCCTGGAAAAAAGCGATTACCGGCCAGAGGATGTTGAATATGGTGAACTGCGTGCGTCCGACAACGAATATGCCAGCCGGGTACGTGACGTCAATGCCGATACCCCTTCCCGATTTAACGCCGACAAACGCCGCCTGTTTGAGGCCTCCGGCTGCGCCGGCAAGCTAGCCGTATTTGCAGTACGGCTGGATACGTTTGAAAAAGAAGGCAAAGAACAGGTGTTTTACATCGGCACCAACGACACTGCCGTATTGACCGAACTACGCCGCCACATGCTCAGCACCTTTGACAACCTGCCGGTCGCTGGCGAATACATGCACCGAGATATTTTTGATATCGCCGAAGTGTATGGCAAAGACACCTTTATGATGATCGACAAGCTCGGAACCGATCAAATGCCGAGCTTCTTTACCTTAAAAGGCCGCATGGACGCCAGCCTCAACAAGCTGCCGTTGCTGCCGCATAACCTGACCGACAGGTTGATGCAGGGCCTGAGTCACCTGGCCCCCAGCCACCTGCCAAAACGGATGAAAGTGTACCGCGAGCGTTTTGAACATCACCTGCTGCTGAAAATGGCCGGTCCGGGCGTTGAAGAGGCGCAACAGTATCTGAGTCAGTATTTTGTCCATGCCAACGGAGAGTTCTTCGTCTGCACCCCAGACGAAGGCAAGAAAGCCTTCTTGCACCGTTTCGCCGCAGCAGGTGCCGCGGTGCGTTACCATGCGGTTCATGCCGACAAAGTTGAGGACATTTTGGCATTGGATATTGCCCTGCGCCGCAACGACACCGACTGGTTTGAAACCCTGCCGCCGGAAATCGACAGCCAACTGGTGCACAAACTGTATTACGGCCACTTTATGTGCCACGTGTTCCATCAGGATTATGTGGTGAAAAAAGGCGTCGACAGCCACGCGCTGAAAGAAAAAATGCTCGAAATCCTCGACCAGCGCGGTGCGGAATACCCTGCGGAACATAACGTCGGCCACCTCTATCCGGCCAAACCCGACCTGCAAGCGTTTTACCGATCTGCCGATCCCACCAACAGCTTTAACCCAGGCCTCGGCAAAACCAGCAAGCGGAAGCACTGGGCCGATAACAAGGCGTAATAAGCCATCTCTCAGATTGCGCCCCCGACATTCGGGGGCCACCTCGTCTGGCAAGACGCATGTTAATTTTATGTTGCGCAGTCAACAAAACTTCACTATCTTGGTTTGGTTAATCACGCCCTGCGTTCAGGAAAGCCCATGATTCAGTTTGCGCACATGAAAGATTCTGCGAACACGACCCTTCCGGCCGTCGTTCTGCTGTGCGCATCCTCTGCCCCACCCGCCGTTTTCTCTGTCGTCTCTGCGGTTGCCGCTTACCCGCCACGCTCTGTGGTTGTGCGCTAAGCCAAACCGAATTCTCTTCTCCAGCATTGCTTGATGTGCGTCCCGGCATAGAACGCCGTGTCTGCTGGAGCTTATTATTTTCACGACAGGTGAAAACTCAATGCGATTTATGTCTCAATGGGCCAACGCGGGCCTGGCGACCTTATTCGTCCTGCTCTGGAGCAGCGGCGCAATTTTCTCACGCTGGGGGCTGGAACATGCATCCGCCTTTGCTTTTTTGTTCTTCCGCTGTGCTATCGCGCTGGCATTGCTGCTGGCGATAGGCCTGTGGCAACGGCAATACCTGCCCGCCCCTGGCACCCGCCGCCGTGTCGCACTGATCGGACTGTTAATGATTGGCAGTTATCAGATTTGCTATCTGCTGGCACTGGAACAAGGTATTACTCCTGGTGTACTGGCAACCCTGCTTGGCGTGCAGCCGATACTCACTCAGTTCATTACTGAACGCCGGTGTTCGGGGCTGCGTGGTCTTGGCCTGTTGTTGGCCATGGGCGGCTTAACGCTGGTGGTGTATCAAAGTCTGATGATTGCACATTTTTCGCTGGTTGGCATGCTGTGCGCTTTTATCGCTCTCGGCTGCATGACCGCCGGTACGCTGCTGCAAAAAGGTCTGGCACAGCCGCCTTTGGCGGTCTTGCCGTTACAGTACGCCGTCGGACTGTTGATGTGCACCTTGGTGCTGCCGTTTGAACCCCTACGCGTCGACTGGAGCATGGCCTTTATTGTGCCTCTGCTATGGATGGCCGTGGTAATTTCGGTGTTGGCCACCTTTTTGCTGTATCAGCTGATTCAACGCGGCAACCTGGTGCAAGTCACTAGCCTGTTTTACCTGATCCCGGCTGTGACCGCGCTACTGGACTATCTGCTGCTCGGGCACGCGCTGGCAGCCATCAGTATGCTGGGCATGGCGGCGATTCTGGCCGGCGTCATGCTGGTATTTCGCCAGCCCTAAATAGCAAAAGCCCCTCACGCCAAACCGGCATGAGGGGCAATATTAAAATGACATCAGAATAACCAGGAACCATACCCCCACAGCAGTACCGTTACCCCAAGCAGCAGCTCAAGCAACAAGATGCCAATGGCAAAGGTCGAGCTGGAGAAGATAAACCCTTCTTTACTGTCGATATTCAGGAAGTGCGGTATGCCCAGATTCAGCAGATAGCCCGAATAACACAGGCCAATCACGCCGACAAACAGGCACAGCCACACAACGGGATACAACGCCACTATACCGCTGAGGAACATCGGCGTAGCAACATAACCGGCAAACACCATGCAGCGGTGCAAGCTCGGACGGACTTCATAACGCCGTGCCATCCAGTGGATGACTTTTCCCATGATTGCCACGCCCGCCAGCATCAGCAAATAAAAAGCGACAGCCGTATAAGATGCGGTGAACGTGTTGAGCCGGATGGCCTGTCCTTCGCCGGAGAGCCAGCCCAGTTGGGTGGTACCGATAAACGCGCAAACCACCGGGATCAGCGCCAATAACAGGACATGATGGGTGTAAAGGTGCGAGACGCTTTCGTTCTCGCTTTTAATGTGTTCGAACTCGGTGCTTGGATGCGCCAGAAGTCCCCAAACATGATTAACCATGAGACACCTCCTCATCGCCGTAGGTCGCGATCGGCGAACGAATTTACCCCTCTGACGGATGACTAACCGTACGAGGATTGCGGCCACGGGGCTCTCTCCCCTGTATTAATTATAGTCTTTCGCTGAAAAAACGTTCGGAAAGCACAGACGTAACCGCAGTTTGTTTTATAATTCGCCCACTGCGCCACTGCCGTGAGAAACGCCATGTCATCTGTCCTTACCGTTCGCCATGTTGGCATTGTCGATGTCGACGCCGGACAAAATGTCACCGTCGTTCAGCCCTGCAATCTGTATGGCTGCCGGCTCGGCGAGGGCGTATTCGTCGGGCCCTTTGTCGAAATCCAAAAAAACGTCAGCATTGGTGCCCGCAGCAAAATCCAGTCACACAGCTTTATCTGTGAATATGTCACCATCGGCGACGATTGTTTCATCGGCCACAATGTCACCTTCGCCAACGATCTGTTTAAAGAAGGCGCCCCCAATGCCGATGCCGCAAGCTGGGGCCGCACACTGATTGGTGATCATGTTTCTATTGGCTCCGGTACCACGGTGCTGGCAGTGGAAATTTGCAGCGGCACCGTGATCGGTGCCGGGTCAGTCGTCACCAAAAACATCACCCGCAAAGGGATCTATGCCGGTAATCCGGCGCGTTTGTTGAGGGAGCTTGCCCCATGAACCCAGCGATCCAAATTACTCCCGTCACCCGTTTACCCGACGGGTACCTGACAAGCTGCGACTTTGGCTTTCAGATTGCACGCTATGCCCAGCCGGCTTTCGACACGCCGATCGACAGTTGGCCGCTGCTGCCGGTCACGCCATTCCGCAAAGACTACCCGTTAGCCCCGTTCGTCAATGAGGAAAGCGAAACCTTTTTGGCCCGTCATCGTGGCGAAGCGGTGGGTCACATCACGCTCAGCAATAACTGGAATGGCTATGCGCTCATCGAAGAGATCGTCGTCAGTGCCCATGTGCGCCGCCTGGGGATTGCGACAGCCCTGCTTGAAACAGCGAAGCTCTGGGCACAGCGCCACGAAACTTCCGGCCTGATGCTCGAAACGCAAAATACTAACCTGCCCGCCTGCCGCTGCTATCAACGTTTTGGTTTTATCCTCGGCGGTATCGACCATTTGCTGTATCGCGCTCATCCTGACCTCGCCGATCACGAGATCGCGCTATTCTGGTATTTGCCGTTTAACAGCGAAATGGGGTATTGAGTGATAGCCGACCGTTGAGGCTGTGTTTAAGCATTAAAACGCCGGACCAAGGTGAGAACTGTTAACATTTGTCTGTTAACACGCCAAAACCGTGGGGGGTACAATGTACAAGGTTGTTTCATTGATATTGGCTATTGCGCTTGCCGGTTGTGCAGATAAAATCCCCGTAAGGCAAACGCCTGAACCCATTTCCACCCCACCTGCAAATCTCAAGGCCAGCATGGATAATCACACGTTAAATGAACTCAACGCTCTTCTTTCCTTGCGCGCTGCCGCGCCGGCAGACGTGCAAAAAGATAACGGACGCATGATCGACCTGCTATCCCGGCCATTCCTTGGTACAGCCTACGTCGCGAATATGCTGGTGGGTTCGCAGGATACACCGGAAAAATTGGTGATCGACTTCCGCGGTTTGGATTGCTTTACTTATATCGATTATGTCGATGCCTTGAGTCAGGCAAACAACCAGGCAGACTTTGTCCAGCGGCTGATTCACATTCGCTACGCCAACGGCGACATTAACTTCCTGCAACGCAAACACTTCTTTACCGACTGGTCACACCAGGCTAAAACCAACGTGACGGATATTACCGCTACACTCAGCCCGCACAGTGTCACGCTGACGAAAAACCTGAACCAGAAGTCCGACGGCAGCAGCTATTTGCCGGGCCTGAAAAACGTACAGCGCAGTATCACGTACCTGCCCAGTGATTTTATTGATGATCACGTGTTGGCCCAGTTGCACACCGGTGATTATATCGGTATTTACACCAATCTGGCCGGCCTGGACGTTACCCATACCGGCATCTATATCATGACCCCAAACGGCCCCGTGCTGCGTAATGCCTCTTCACGCAAAGAGAATATGCAGGTGGTAGACTCGCCCTTTATGGATTACGTGCTGGCCACGCCAGGCATCGTGGTTTTACGCGCAAAATAAGGGTATGCAATAAAACGTCCGGTTATTAGCTATACCTCTTTGTGCTGAGCAAGTGTTTGACTTCCCCGCAGGTTCAGGCTTAGCTAGCAGTACAAAACCAACTGATTTTATTGTTTTTTTCAGGGAAAACTTGATGACCAAAAACTGGCGTTATACCCCTCTGCTGGCAGCGTTCGCCGCCGTACTGGCGCTTCAAGGCTGCGAGAAAAAAACCGATCAGAATCATATCAAGGTCGGGGTAATCAACGGTGCAGAACAGGACGTGGCGGAGGTCGCCAAGCAGGTGGCTAAAGACAAATACGGCCTGGACGTCGAACTGGTCGGGTTCAGCGGTTCACTGCTGCCCAACGACGCTACCGATAAAGGTGAGTTGGATGCTAACGTCTTCCAGCACCGCCCGTTCCTCGAACAGCAGAATAAAGATCACGGATATAAACTGGTCGCGGTCGGCAATACCTTTGTGTTTCCTATGGCCGGTTATTCGAAAAAAATCAAATCACTGAAAGAATTGCAGGATGGCGCGGTCATTGCCATTCCCCTGGATCCCACCAACCTCGGCCGTGCGCTGCTCCTGCTGGAGAAAACCGGCTTGATTACGCTGAAACCGGGCAAAGGGCTGCTGCCAACCTCGCTGGATATCAGCGCCAACCCGCATAACTATAAGATTATGGAATTGGAAGGGGCGCAATTGCCTCAGGTGCTGGACGATCCCAAAGTCACCGTGGCTGTCATCAGCACCACTTACATCAACCAAACAGGCCTGACACCCACCAAGGACGGCATCTTTATCGAAGACAAGAATTCACCGTACACCAACATCATAGTGACGCGTGAAGACAACAAAGATGCACCTAACGTACAAAACTTCATCAAAGCCTACGAGTCGGATGAAGTGGCCAAGGCCGCCGAAAAAATCTTTAACGGTGGTGCGGTAAAAGGCTGGTAATGTCAATTGCGGGTTCTCATCGCAGAACCCGTACCCCTCCCTCAAAATATCCCCATCCTCCCCCTTGACCCTAACGCGACGTCAGGCTTTAGTATTTCTGCACGCACAAGGGAGGAGCACACTTCATGTTACTGAAAGTTGGCGAACTGGCTCGCCGTTCCGGCATCACGGTCAGGACGTTACATTACTACGACAGCATAGGTTTGCTGGTTCCTTCTGCGCGTTCCGACGCCGGCTATCGCTTATATAACCGGGCCGACATCACTCGCCTGCACCATATTCAGGCATTGCGCCGAATGGGGGTGACGCTGGCGGAGGTCGGGGCAATTCTGGCGCGTTCAGGGATGGCACTCACCACCGTGATCGAACAGCAAATCACCATGCTGAATCGGCAACTGGTGCAGACCGCCACACTGCGCGACCGTTTACAGCAAATGCATGCACAGCTTTCCGTCGGTGACGAACCTGAGTTGAACGACTGGCTGGCTACGTTGGAGTTAATGACCATGTACGATAAATATTTTACCGCAGACGAACTGGCACAACTGCCTTTCTATCAGGCCAACCCAACGCGTAACCGGGAATGGGGCGAACTGGTCAGCGGTATTCGCCAGCTGATCGAAAACGGCGTTGCGCCGCAAGCGCCACAGGCTCAGGATCTGGCCCGACGTTGGATGCTGATGCTGGAACGCGATACCGCAAACAACCCGGCATTTCTTACTCGGTTAAATGCCATGCATGCCGAAGAGCCTTCAATGCGCGAACAAACGGGCATCACCCCGGCAATGACTGATTACGTCACCCGCGCATTTGCTGAAACCAAGCTGTCTATTTACCAAAAATACCTGTCGGAAGAAGAGTACGCCTATGTCCGCCGGCACTATTTCACCCGGCTGCAGGAATGGCCGGCACTGATAGCCCAGTTCCACCAGGCATTGAATGACGGTGTACCGCCAGAATCTGAACGGGCGACACGCCTGGCAGCTCAATGGCTTGAGCTGTTCCAATCCTATGCGGGTACCGACCCCGCCACTCAAATGAAAATCCGCCAGGCAATGGAGCGGGAACCTACGTTGGTTGAGGGAACCTGGCTAACACCGCCGCTGTTGCGTTATTTGCAGCAGGCGGTGGCGCAGTTGATGCGTGGTTAGCCTTCGCTCAGCCGAGGGTGTCCACCAGCCGGGTAATACCGACAACGTCCGCATAGCAGTCCAATAAAAATGCCGTCACGGCGGCAATGCCCGGTGCATGACGAATGTCGTTATGCACCGTTAGCCAAATCTCGCGCTGGAGCGAACGCGTTCCCGCAAGACGATCAAGCCCCAGTTCCTGGCCGATAAAATGAGGCAACAGCGCAATGCCCGTGCCGGCTTCCGCAGCTGCGGCCTGAATCATCAAGTCGTTGCTGCGCATGACCAGCGCTCGCTCGCCAGCCTGCTCCAACAGCCATTTCTGCTGGACCGATGCCGCCCGCGGATCGTGATAACCGATAAACCCCCATTCTGTCTCCGGCGTCGCCTGTAAATACCCCGCATTGGCATACAGACCAAATTCAACGGTGCCAATCTTTCGGGTGACCAAATCGCTCTCACTGGCGCGACTGAGGCGAATGGCAATATCCGCTTCCCCGC
Source organism: Serratia sp. CoH_134_PS_4 (assembly GCF_058190535.1). Classification (NCBI taxonomy): domain Bacteria; kingdom Pseudomonadati; phylum Pseudomonadota; class Gammaproteobacteria; order Enterobacterales; family Yersiniaceae; genus Serratia; species Serratia sp. CoH_134_PS_4. The sequence continues at coordinate 80,120 of NZ_JBXWKI010000008.1, read as the reverse complement.
GCAGCAACGAGACGTTAGCCGTATCCGCCAGTAAGGTCAGCTGTAAATCGGGATAACGCCGCTGTAACTGGACAATGCGCGGCGCGATCAGCTTCAGCCCCATCACGGGCGGTACGCTTAGCGTCACGACCCCTGCAATGCCCTGTCGGCCGCTGAGTGCGGCGCGGCCGACCGCAAAAGCGTTGAGGGTCATGCTGTCGCCCTCTGCGGCGATTCGTTGTCCGTCGGCAGTCAGCAAGTAGCTGCGCGGGCGACGATCCACCAACTTTAACTTGAGCGACGTTTCCAGACTGGCAATACGCCGAGCGACGGTGGCGTGATCGACCTTCAAACTGCGGGCGGCACCCGACAGCGATTTTTCCTGCGCGAACACCATGAAGTAGTGCAGATCTTCCCAATTAAACATGGGCGTTTTCTCACATCAAAAGTGAACATATGGGGAATATTAACGTAAAGAGTTAGAGCGCAAACTGTTTTCTGTTTATTTTGTCACCACAGGAAACCATGATGAAAACCTCGCTGCCACTGGCCTATCTGGGCGTCATTGTCGCCACCTTTTTCTGGGGCACCAACTTTAATGCCGGTGCCTACATCATCGCCCATCAGCCACCAATCAGCGCATCTATCGAACGTTTCAGTTTGGCAACGCTGGCGCTGTTGGTGTTTTTCGGCCTGCGCGGGCAGCTGCGCCTGAGTACGCTGAAAAGCAACTGGCTGGCTTATCTAGTGCTGGGTGTACTGGGGTTCACGATATTCAATCTGTGCACCTTTTTCGGTCTGCAGTCCACCACGCCGGTCAATGGCGCGCTGATCCTCGCCACGACACCGTTATGGACACTGGTCTTTGGCGTAATTTGGGAGAATGAAAAACTGAACGGATCACGCATCGCCGGTCTGCTGGCTGGTTTTATCGGCGTGGTGTTGGTGATCACCAAAGGCCATATTCAAACGCTGTTGCGTCTGGAGGTGAGCCCCGGTGATGGCATTATTTTACTCGGTAGCCTCGCCTGGGCACTGAATATGGTTGGCACCCGTCGTCTGGTCCGTCATGCCACTGCCATCGAAAACACCAGTTATTCAATGCTGTTCGGCACCCTGGCCCTGCTGCCCCTGGGATTTATCTTCGAGAACCCACTGCAAAACCTGGCCTCAGCCAGCCTTGGCGTACATGCCGCCGTGGCGTATCTGGCACTGTGTGGGTCACTGCTGGCCTACTTGCTGTGGTTCAACGGGCTGGAAAAAATCGGTTCGGTACGCACCGCAATTTTCTTTAATCTGGCGCCAGTTTTCACCATGTTGGTGGCAACAGTCACAGGTACCGCCCCCAATGCTTGGCAGTTGGCCGGGGCAGCCTGGGTGATCCTTGGCGTGCTTTTGGCTTCGGGCATATTCATGCGTTTTATGCCACGGCGCTCGGCCATAGGTTAACCATAGGTTTTTCTTATCTTCAGCATAAGAAAGCCCAATTTACCTTGTTGTAGAACAGGGTGCATAATGCGTTTATCTTCTTATTTTTCAAGGTAAACAGGTATCTCTATGCCTCCAGCAGCTCCGCTGATGCTTGTCGACGCTACGCCAGACGACATGGCCGCCGTACTACAGATTTACACCCATCATGTGTTGTACGGCGCAGCGTCATTTGAAGAAATGCCCCCGACGTTGGAAGAAATGCAACAGCGCCTCAGCAAAGTGCAGGAAGCGGGCTTACCCTGGTTGCTCGCCAAACAAGCACATCTCGTGGTGGGTTATTGCTATGCCACTCCTTATCGACCGCGCCCGGCCTACCGGTTCACCGTGGAAGACTCCGTCTATATCGCCGAGGGTCAGCAGGGGAAAGGTATCGGTAAAGCGTTGCTGTCAGAACTGATTGCCCGCTGCGAACGCGGCCCCTGGCGTCAAATGTTGGCGACCGTCGGCAATGCCAAGGATAATCATGGCTCGCTGGCCTTGCATCAGAAACTGGGGTTTACCAGCGTAGGCACATTAAAAGCGGTAGGCTTTAAGTTCGGTGAATGGCGTGACACCCATATCATGCAGCGCATGCTGGGAGAGGGTAATCATAGTTTGCCGCAGAATAATAAATAAACCGGGTGCAGAAGATGCACCCGGCGAAATGATCAGGCTTTTAAACGGCCGCGAATCGTATCCAGAGCCGACACCACCAGCAGCACTGCACCGCCGGCAACCAGGCCGAACGCCACATTGAGTAAGGCGGGAATAACGCCCTGCAGGATATGACCGAAGGTCGGCACCACGGTGGCGTAAGATGCCCAGTCTTCAAACAGATGATGTACAGGCGGTAGGCCGTGGGTCAAAATGCCGCCCCCGACCATAAACATGGCGATAGTACCGACAACGGACAGGGTCTTCATAAGATAAGGCGCGGCACTGACAATCCCATTGCCGATCGAACGTACCAGCTCGCTGCTTTTTCGGCTCAGATACAGCCCCAAGTCATCGAGTTTAACGATCCCGGCCACAATGCCGTAAACCCCCACCGTCATGACAATCGCAATACCGCACAGTACGATCACCTGTTGGCTGAAGGTCGCGCCAGCCACGGTACCCAATGTAATGGCGATAATCTCGGCAGAAAGCACAAAGTCGGTGCGTATCGCGCCCTTTACCTTGCGTTTTTCGTAGGCCACCACGTCTTCCGTGGCGTCCAACGCGTCTTTTTTCTCTTCACCCGCTTGTTTGCTGTGGGTCAGGCTATGAAACACCTTCTCAAAACCTTCGTAACACAGGTAGGCACCGCCCACCATCAGCAGCGGAGTGATCGCCCAAGGCGCGAATGCACTGATCAATAACGCCAGCGGCACCAGAATCGCTTTATTAATAAACGACCCCTTGGCCACGCCCCACACCACCGGCAGCTCGCGGTCGGCCTTTACCCCAGACACCTGCTGCGCATTCAGCGCCAGATCGTCCCCCAAGACCCCGGCAGTTTTTTTCGCCGCCATTTTGGTCATCAACGAGACATCGTCCAACAGTGAGGCAATATCATCAATTAAAGTCAGTAAGCTACTTCCGGCCAAAGTGATCCATCCTTTTCAACGTCATTGGTCATTATCCGTTTAGCATAGTGTTAAACACCCCTGAATGGGTATGGGGCGATCGCTGAAAACACCAAGGTTATCGGCCTAAATCACCTGCCGGCACGTTCAACTGCCAGGACAAACCAAAGCGGTCATTCAGCCAGCCGAAACGGGCGCTGAAACCATAATCATCGATCGGCATCAAGACCTCACCGCCCGCAGCCAGACGGGTAAAAATCCGCTCCAGTTCCGCGTCGGTCGCGAGATTAACGTGCAGCGACACCGCGGGGGTAAAGCTGAAATCGTGGCTGACTGGGCTGTCGGTAAAGACCAGGGAATGCCGTTCAAAATCGATAGCCGCGTACTTGATCCGCCGCGGCCCCGTATCCTGCTCATCATAATGCTGCACCAGTTGAACCCGGAAACCGGGGAACAGTTCGCTATAAAGATCAATCGCCTGTTGGGCATTGCCCTGAAACATGACAAAGGTTGAAACGTTACTCATTGGATGTTCCCTCTGCGTACGATAGGGTATTCATTGATGATAGCGGATGGATAAGCCGCCGCGACGGTTGAAAGGAGGAAAGATGACCATCACCCACCGTCTGGCCCAGTTGAGCGATCTTGCCAGCCTGCTGGCACTGTATCAGGAATTGCGCCCGCAAGATCAACCGATGCGCCCAGACACTGCGTTACGTGCATTGCAACGCCTGCTGGACAATCCGGCAATTCGTCTGGTCGTTAGCACCCTGGACGAACGCCCCATAGCAACCTGCATGCTGGCCATGGTACCGGGGCTGGTCCATCAAGCGCAGCCGTTCGGCATTATTGAACACGTGATCACAGCCCCAGCGCATCGCGGGCAAGGCATTGCATTAGCGATGCTCGAATACACGCTGCAATTGGCATGGCGAAAAGGGTGCTACAAAGTGATGCTGCTCTCCGGCCAGCAACGTACCGGCGCACATCAGCTGTATCTGCGCGCCGGGTTCGACGGCGATCGAGAGCGAGGCTTTGTGATCAGACGCCCTGAAGGGCGATAACGGCCTGCAGAAAGGCTCCGCAGGCCGCAGAACAGATTATTCGGTGTCGTTTTTCGCCAGACGGGCGTCTTTTTGGCGACGATAGTCACGAGCCGCCGCAGGGATCGGCGTGACCTTACCGGTTTCAATCCAACTGCGCAGGCGGTTGGCATCAGCAAAGTGGGTATATTTGCCGAAAGCGTCCAATACTACCAACGATACTGAACGGCTGCCGATCACAGTACGCATCGCCAGGCAATGCCCCGCTTCGTTAGTGAACCCGGTTTTGGTCAGTTGGATGTTCCATTTCGGGTTGTACACCAGATGGTTGGTGTTACGGAATGGCAGCGTATAGTTTGGATCCTTGAACGTCGCCATGCGTTCAGTGGTAGTACTGAGCTGGCCGATCAGGGGATATTGTTTGGTCGCGATCAACAGTTTGGTCAGGTCACGTGCAGTCGACACGTTATGAATCGACAACCCGGTTGGCTCCACATAGCGTGTATTGGTCATACCCAGAGACTTCGCCTTGGCATTCATCGCTTTAATGAACGCGCCGTAACCGCCCGGATAATGGTGCGCCAGGCTGGCGGCCGCACGGTTCTCTGACGACATCAGCGCCAGCAACAGCATATCTTTACGGCTGATTTCGCTGTTCAGGCGGACGCGCGAATAGACCCCTTTCATCTCCGGTGTCTGGTGAATATCTACCGACAGCATTTCATCCATCGGCAAATGAGCATCCAGCGTCACCATTGCGGTCATCAGCTTCGTGATGGAGGCAATCGGCACCACTTCATCAGGATTGCGCGCATACATCACCTTGTGGGTCTGCATATCCACGACCATCGCACTGCCCGACGCCAATTCAGGCTCGGCGGCGCGGGTGACGGCATTATTTTCGCTGGCCAGCGCGCGCGGCGCGATGCCTGCTCCTGCCTGCAAAGCGAGCAGGGTTAGTACCAAAACACGTATTTTCACATGCATTACTCTGTCACTGAAGAAGATGAAGGTCTTATTTTGCCGAATTATATGTGAGGGATCTTAAGTTGGCACTGGGATTATGCGAGCCGATTTGTGACAAATTCTGTCGGACAGAAAATTGCGCAAACCGCGAGCGCTCTGGGGTGAGCGCCCGCGATAAAAAAGTTACAGTGCCGGTTGCCAGGCCGACTGCGGTAACAGATACAAACCGGGCGTTTGGCGAGCCCCCTCGCCAACGATATGACCAATGCCCGCAGCCATCACCGCCAGTGTTACGTCAAAGGCATTTAGGCTGTCACCGTAGCCCGCCGTCAGGTTAAACATCGACCCGTTAGCCAGTAAATAAACCGTTTTATCACCCAGTTGGTAGGCATTCACAAACGGCATAGGCTCGCTGTGCGGCAGGCTCTGCAAGAAGCCGACGTCAATTTCCGCCGTCACATGGCCGACGTTAAGAATGAATACGCCATCCTTCGCGTGCTGTAAGTGTTGTGCCGACAATACGTTTTTAGCCCCGGTGGCAGTGGCAATGACATCAGCTTGGCTGACTGCGCTCGCCAAATCGACCACGGCCCAACCATCGTAACGTGCTTGCAGTGCGCGTGCCGGATCGATCTCTGCCACAATCACCTGCCCGCCATAGGCTTTTGCCGCCGCAGCGACGCCTTGCCCAACCAGGCCATAACCAATCACCACTACGCATTTTTCATGCAGCGTCAGATGGGTTGTCTGGAAGAACGTGTGCCACGCGGTCAGGCCGACCATATGGCGATTATGCAGCCCTTCTTTGACCGGCAAGTCATCCCAGTTGAAAATCGGATAACGCGGCGCCATACCGTTCAGCCGACTAATACCAGAACCGGTCGCCTCCAGCCCGGCGATAATCTGCGGCCCCTCGGTTGACTGGTGCAGGCGTGTGGTCAGGTCCGCGCCCATTTCACACAGGTGGGTCGGTTCCCAGGCCAAGGCGCGGTCAAACGATGCAGACCAGTCGGCGTCACTCATATCACGCCAGGCATACGCCTGCGCGCCGCGGCGCTCTAACCAGGCCACCACATCATCCTGCACCGTCGTCGGGTTACAGGTGGTTAAGTATATCGCTGCGCCCTTATCCAGTAAGCCTGCCACCAGCGGTGCCATTTTCAGATCCAAGTGCATATTGCAGGCCAACCGCACACCGCTTAAATCGGGCAACGCGGCAACGGCTGCACGGGTTCGTGGCATGTGACGCATGGCCCAATCCAGTTCACTTTCAAAATCCTGATACATCTGTCACTCCTCTACTGCGCCACGCCACCAGGGCGCGACGGGATAATTTAACCGGCGCGGCTCAGGCGCTTAATCGCCTGCGGCGACAGGCCAAAGACGCGAATAAATGCCCGCCGCATGCGCTCGGGATCGCTAAAACCCACGGCGCGAGCAATTGACTCCAGCGCTTCACTGCCCTCTTCAATCCGCACTCTGGCCGCCTCAACCCGCAGTTGCTCAATCACTTTGGCCGGCGTCTGGCCGGTTTCTGCGCGGAACAGCCGTCCAAATTGACGTTCGCTCAGACAGGCGGCATCAGCCAATCCCGCCACCGTCAGGGGGTGATGCAGATGCTCGCGAACATAAGAAAGCGCGCTGCGAATGCGATCTGAGGACGGGTTCAATTCCAACAGCAGCGAATACTGCGACTGGCCTCCGGGGCGGCGGTGGTACACCACCAGTTGCCGCGCCACGTTGGCAGCCAGTTCGCTGCCGAGATCTTCCTCAACCATCGCCAACGCCAAGTCGATACCGGCAGTGATCCCGGCGGAAGTCCAGACCGCGCCATCGCGGATATAAATACGATTACTGTCAACGCGGATGCGCGGATAACCCTGCTGCAAACGTGCAGCATGGTACCAGTGGGTGGTCGCTCGCTTACCGTCCAGCAAGCCTGCTTCGGCCAGAATAAATGCCCCTGTGCACACACTGGCCATACGCCGTACCTGATGGCTTTGCCGGTGCAAAAACGCCAGTAACGCCGCAGACTGCGCAGCGACGACATTACCGCTTCCCCCCGCAACCAACAAGGTGTCGAAGTGCCCCGCGTCGAACGGGTGCGTAAGCACTTCCACACCCGATGAACTCATCACGCTGCCCCCCAGTTCTGATAACGGCACACAGCGATAAACCGGGGTCGCCGTGAACTGATTGGCGTTATCGAACGCCGCCAATGGCCCAGCAAAGTCCAGCAGGTTAAAACCGGGGAAAACCACAAAGCCGATATTTTTCATCATGACGCTTTTTGAGGGTTATATGTCATACAAGACAAAAACAGGGCGACTATTATGAGCCAAGTTAAATGATAAAACTGAGGCGAATATCATGTCTGAACCGTTAGTGATTGTTTTTCCGATCTATCAGGGCGTCACCCAGCTCGATTTTACCGGCCCACTGCAGTTTTTACGGCACATGCCAGGCGCAGAGATTGTCGTCGCCTCAGTCGGTGGCGCAGATATCAGCGCTGAAGGATTGCACTTTACCCAATTACAGAAGCTCGAAGAGGTGACTCGCTGCGACGTACTCTGCGTGCCCGGCGGTGCCGGTTGCACCCAGGCACTACAGAATGACGACTTTATGCGCCAGATCCGTCGCCTGGGGCCCGATGCCCGGTATCTGACCTCGGTCTGCACCGGCTCGTTGATCCTGGCCGCGGCGGGTCTGTTGAAGGGCAAACGCGCAGCCTGTCATTGGACCATGCGCGACAGCCTGTCGCTGTTTGGCGCCATCCCCAGCCACGCACGGGTAGAACGCGACGGCAACGTGATCAGTGGCGGCGGCGTAACCGCCGGTATCGACTTTGCCCTGGCGTTGATCGCCGAATTGCATGATGAGGAAACCGCACAGACGATTCAACTGTATCTGGAATACGCGCCGGCGCCGCCGTTCCTCGGGGGAACACCGGAGCTGGCACCTGCGCATATTCTGGCGCGCGTTCAGGCACAAATGGCTGACAGCCTGCGGCAACGTCAGGCACTGGTGGCGCAGATTGCCTCCCGCGGTTAGTCCACAGGGCGTATACTAAACCTTATGTGTTATAGACATAGGGAATCAGGATGGCGGATTTAGCCCATTATATTACGGACTACGGCTATTGGGCGTTGTTCATCGGCTGCCTGGCCGAAGGCGAGACCATCACGCTACTCGGTGGCATTGCCGCGCATCAGGGACTGTTGCATTTACCTTGGGTGATTGCCGTCGTGGCCTTGGGTGGCACACTGGGGGATCAGGTGCTGTTTTTCCTCGGCCGCCACTTTGGTGGACGGGTGATTTCACGCATGAAAAGCCAGGAAAAACGTATCGAACGGGCCAGAAAATTGATAGCTCGTCACCCGATGCTGTTCGTGATTGGCGTTCGTTTTATGTATGGTTTCCGCATTATCGGGCCCGTGTTGATCGGAGCCAGCAAGTTGCCGCCGTCACGCTTTGTGCCGCTGAACATTCTCGGTGCCATCCTGTGGGCAACGATCTTTGTATTGCTGGGGTATTTCGGTGGTGAAGCGATTACTCGCTTTATTTCCGGCTTCGACAAACGACTCACCAGCGTGCTGTTTTGCGCACTGGTGATCGCCGCTATCTTGCTACTACGGTTTTGGTGGCGCCGCCGCCATGCCGATTAAGGCTATACCCAACATAATTGGCGTTGCATTGAGGCGGCGACGAACCGCCCCCGAGAGCGTACACAGAGTACGTGATCGGGGTAAGTGCAGGCAGCAAGCCAAGATGCCACTTCAAGCGGGCAAGGCACTATCGGTTTAGCATCAGCTTCAGGCCGAGCAGCGCCAGCACACCGCCACCGAGCCGATCGAACCCGGCTTTAAAACGTAGATAAGTGCGCCGCGGGCGCGGTGACGACAGGACAAATGCCACGAAGGCATACCACACGACATCGATCGTCAGTGCGATCACTGGCAGCACGACATACATCACCGGCGAAATTTTATGGCTGAGCAACGCGGCAAACACACTGCCAAATACAATGGCGGTGTTGGGGTTGCCCAGTTGCGTCAGCAAGCCGGTGGTAAATGCCTTGAGGAACCCCAGGTGTTGCTCACCAACCGCCTCTACGCTCAGCGGCTGGTTGGCGCCTCGCAGCATTTTACAGGCCAGATAGATAAGATAAGCACCCCCCAACACTTTAAGTGTGGTGTAGAGCCACGGCAGCGCCAGCAGCAGTGACTGCAACCCCAGCAGGGCGATGAGCGCAAAGATAAAACAGCCGACGCCCATGCCCAATGCAACCGCCATACCGTCGCGGCGCGAAGAGGCAACGGCGGTACGCGCGACAAGAACAAAGCTTTGCCCTGGGCTCATCGCCCCGAGCGTAATCGCCCCACTAATGCTTAATACCGATAATGCCGTTTCGCTCATCATATTTTCTGCGCCCCCTGACATCCCATTGCTCAAAGTAGCGCAGCGATGAAAATAAAAGCAATGAGATAGCGGGAATTATTCTGTTTGCGACATATCACGCATCAACGCCACCAGTTCACCGGCGGCCTTATCCAGCGGTCGGCTTTTTAACCAGATCAGATGCATCGGCAAGCGCAGTTCATTTTTGGTATTTTTGAACTTCAACCGGATGAGACGCCCCTGCGCCAACAAAGGTGCAGTCAGCGACAGTGGAAAATTCCCCCAACCCAAACCGGCCTCAACCATACTTAGCGCCATCGGCAGGCTGTCGGTACGCCAGTAAGACTCCGCCACGCGAGGCCGCAGATCGGCAATAGGCAGGTCGCGGCTGGCCACCATAATCTGCCGTACGTTGACCAAATCCTCGAGAAACAGCTCATCCGCCACACCGTTCAGCGATGAGTGCAGTGGCGAAAGTGTGGCTACCAACGATTCCGCACCCACGAAATGAAACTGTTCCTGGCTGTTAATATTCAGGCCACCAAACGCCAGGCAGACACCCACCCTGCCCTGGTGCAGCATATGAAGCACATCATCCTGCGGGGCCGTCAGCACTTCGATATTCAGCAGGGGGTAGCGTTCAGCCAGCGTTTTGATCGCCACCAGCAGACCGCTGCTATTGATGTCCGAGGCGACACCGACTGATAACGTGCTCTCTAACCCTTGCGACAGCTCGATAGCATGGTTCTGTAATTGCTTAAGCTGGTCGGCAATCAGCCGCGCGTGCGGTGCCAACGCCAATGCCAACGGCGTCGGTACGGGTTCACGGTGCGAACGGTCAAACAATGGAAACCCCAATTCTGCTTCCATGTTGGCGATGCCCATGCTGACCGCAGAAGGCACGCGGCGCAGTGAGCGAGCGGCAGCGGAAAACGAACCGCGATCCAATACCGCCAGAAACAGCTCAATATTATCGCTGGAAAAATTCATTGCATTACCTGTCAGTAAAACTGACAGCTCCTGACTTTTTCTATCAATATGATTGACGCTATCTTACTCGCCAGACGGCAAAAGGTCACCCGACCGCAAAGCCAAAAATTCAGTCAGGATCAGGAGATAAGTAATGCAGGGCGTTAAACGCAAACTGGTGTATGTCACCGCCTATGAAATTATCGGCATGACGATCTCCGCACTCGGATTAGCCTTGCTTTCCGGCAATGCGCCAAGCAGCACCGGGCCGTTGGCCGTGATCATCACGACGATCGCCGTAAGCTGGAACTTTATTTATAACTCGCTGTTTGAACTGTGGGAAAGCCGCCAGGCATCACGCGGCCGTACGCTTAAACGCCGTATTCTGCATGCCATCGGTTTTCAATTAACGCTGGTGGTGTATCTGATCCCGCTGATCGCCTGGTGGATGGGGATTACGCTTTGGCAGGCGCTACTGCTGGATATGGCACTGATCGTGATTATCCCTTGTTATACCTTTGTATTTAACTGGGCCTTCGACAAAATCTTCGGGCTGCCCACCTCGGCACTGCCAGCCGGCGAGTCAGCTTAAGAATTAGCCGTTAATCCCCCCCTTTGCTCCCTGCCTGCCCAGAATATCGCCGCAGGCAGGGAGACGCTTATTCCCCCCTTTTTTCTCATCGCGAATAAATAAGCTAAACACCCTGTAGTTTGCGCGGTAATTATTATTGTGTGATTTTAATCACTTTTTATTCCTCGTTATTTCCGTCTTGATAAAATCAACCATCTTATTGAATAATATATTCTTTTATATATAGCGCAAAAAACAAACACAATTGCTCACGATTTATACGCAGGAATTTTTGCCACCTTTACAGAGAAAAGGTAGCATGCTCCGCCGTTATTTAATGGCGGCTTGTATACACAATAAACAACAGAATGATGCCATGACCTCATTCTTATAACGATTGGCAATAGCAATCGTTTGCTCTGAAACCAGAGCAGGGTAACTCTACAGACAGGTAAACAGGACGGATGATGCAATCAAATAAAAAGTCTGCGCATGACAAACACGCAGCCAGAAGACGATGGTTAGATTCCCATGAATCCGGTTATCACAAAAGCATGGGCAATCGGCAAATACAGATGATCGCCATCGGCGGTTCGATCGGTACCGGCTTGTTCCTCGGCACCGGCGGCCGCCTGGAATTGGCCGGCCCGGCGTTGGCGCTGGTGTATCTGGTTTGCGGTATTTTCTCTTTCTTCATTCTGCGCGCATTGGGCGAATTGGTTCTGCACCGCCCTTCCAGCGGCAGTTTTGTGTCTTACGCCCGTGAGTTTCTCGGCGAAAAAGCCTCTTATGTCGCCGGTTGGATGTACTTCCTCAACTGGGCGATGACCGGTATCGTCGATATCACCGCAGTGGCGCTGTATATGCACTACTGGGGCACCTTCGCCGACGTCCCGCAGTGGTTGTTCGCACTCTGCGCCCTGGGGGTGGTCGCCACCATGAACATGATCGGCGTGAAGTGGTTTGCCGAAATGGAGTTCTGGTTTGCGCTGATCAAAGTCGTCGCCATCGCGTTGTTCCTGGTGGTTGGCGTGGTATTTCTCGGTACAGGCACCCCGGTGGCGGGCAACACCACGGGCCTGCACCTGATTACCGAAAACGGCGGCATGTTCCCACATGGCTTGCTGCCTGCGCTGGTGTTAGTCCAAGGGGTTATCTTCGCCTTCGCCGGGATTGAGCTGATCGGCACCGCTGCCGGTGAGTGCAAGGATCCGGCCAAAATGATGCCAAAGGCTATCAACAGCGTTATCTGGCGCATTGGTCTATTCTATGTCGGCTCGGTCGTTCTGTTGGTGCTGCTGTTACCATGGAACGCCTACCAGGCGGGACAAAGCCCGTTCGTGACCTTCTTCAGCAAGCTGGGCGTGCCTTATATCGGCACCATCATGAACATCGTGGTACTGACTGCCGCACTCTCCAGCCTCAACTCTGGCCTGTACTCCACTGGCCGCATCCTGCGTTCGCTGTCGATGGGCGGTTCAGCGCCGAAATTCATGGCCAGAATGAGCAGCCAGCAAGTGCCCTACGCCGGTATCCTGGTGACCTGCGGCATCTATGTGATTGGCGTTTTGCTGAACTATTTGGTGCCTTCGCGGGTATTTGAGATCGTACTGAACATCGCGTCACTGGGCATTATCGCCTCTTGGGCATTTATCATCGTATGCCAGATGCGCCTGCGTAAAGCCGTGCGTGAAGGCCGCGCCCAGCCGGTATCTTTCAGAATGCCTGGCGCGCCCGTCACCTCTTGGTTGACGCTGGCGTTCCTGTTGGCGGTCGTAATCATGATGGCGTTTGACTACCCGAACGGCACCTGGACTATTGCCACCATTCCGGTACTGGCGGTGTTACTGACGCTGGGCTGGTTCGGCCTGCGCAAACGCGCGCAGGAAGTGAAACTGGAACAGCAAGCACACGAAGACGCTCACCACTAAGCCGCTGAACTGCCCCTTTCGGGGCAGTTCTTTTATCTCTACAATCGGCCGTAAAAAGTCATTCTGGCACTCTCCGACAGCGCAATATCCGGCTGGGCATTGTAGGCCAGGACCACCAGCATCCGGGTGGTATCCCCCTCCGTCGGCGTGACGCGATGCATGGCATTGCGCCCACGGAACAGCACCAAATCCCCCTCTTCCATCGTCAGCGGCTTCGCTGCCCGCTCACCGTCCAATACCTCGGAAACACCGGCATAATTCATCTCGCCACGATCGGCATCACGCAAGTTTTCCACATATTCAAAGCGCCCCCCGGCCTGGGGTTTTTGGATCAGCAGCGTGATGGCGAACGACGAATTGTCAAAATGCCAACCCAGCTCTTGTCCTCGGTGGGCATAATGCAGGTTGATAGAAGACAGCCGGTCCGCGTAAGGGTAAAGGCGCTGCTCTTCCAGTACCGCACAGAGAAAGTCACGGAAGGGTTGTGCGTCGTACAGCGTGCGCAACGGTGACTCAGCCGGGATCTCTTCGTCGGTAATGCAGCCTTTGGATGAAACAACCAGCCGGTTGCGTGCATGATTGGCCGGTAACGTTTCGTCCTGTGGTTTGAGGTAGACGTTATGCTTGCTGGCTGCGTAAAACGCAGCATGGCTGTTCTGCGCCCCTTCCAGACGCACCCTTGCCAAGGCCGCTGCCGTCAGGAAGCCCGGCAATACCAGCGCCCCGGACGTATCCAGCGTCGCTTTACAGCGAGCCTGAAAAGCGGCGTCGCCAATCGGGTTGGCGGATAAATCAATGATATGAGCGAGTGGTTGCATCAGAGGCTCCTGTTGGCATTAGGCCGGATAACCCCACTGTAGCGAATGTCACATTGCCGTAATAACAAAAATGCGTTAAGGATATGTTAACCAATTCTTAGCGATAACTGCCATGAACGCACCCCCCCGTAGCCGCCTGCCCAAACTGAGCGCTATTCTGGCTTTTGAAACCGCCGCTCGCACCGGCAGCTTAGCCAAAGCGGCAGACAGCCTGGCGTTGACCGCCGCCGCCGTCAGCCAGCAAATCCGCCAGCTTGAGCAGCACCTGGGCATTGTGCTGTTCACCCGAGCCAAAAGCGGCGTAACACTAACCGAACAGGGCGCGGATTACCTGGCGTACGTGCAGCAGGCATTTGAGACACTGCGTATCGCGCAGCAGCATGTCGATCGCCAGCGAGGCAAGGAGACGCTGACGCTATTTGCCCTACCGGCACTGGCATCAAAATGGCTAAACCCGGTGATTGGGGGCTGGCTGACGCAACACCCGCAGGTCGATATCCGGCTGCATGCTACCCACGGCGAAGTGGACTTCGCCAGCTCAACAGCAGACTTTGCCCTGTGTTTTGGCGATCAAGACTACCCGCTATTGGAAAAAGTGCGTTTGTTTCAGGACGCTGTTCAACCGGTGTGCAGCCCGCAGTTGCAGGCGGCTGGCGACTGGACGCACCAGCCGCTGATCCATGTCGATTGGGGTAAGGAAAGCCAGTTCCTGCCGGGGTGGCATGAATGGTTTAACGCAGCCGGCTTGCCTCCGCCACAGCGACGTGGCCTGACCTATAACCTGACCTCATTGGCAATAGATGCCGCTGTGGAAGGCCTGGGTATTTTACTTGGTCAGCAACAACTTATTCAGCGGGAACTGGCCAAGGGGACATTGGTGCCGCTGGCAGAACCGGCGCTACCGCTCAGCAAGCCCTATTACGTGGTTTATCCTCAACGTACGCTGGAAAAACCCAAAGCAGCTGAGTTTCTTGCGTGGCTACAGAGCATCTCGCCTGCAGGCGGCGGGCAGTAACCTGCCACAAGGATCACCACGCTTTAGACATCATCTCGCCCAGCAGAAGATTGGTGGCACGTGGCAAATACACTTCGTTGCCAGCACCTGGGGTAAGCGTCAATTCGCCGATATATATTTGCTCACGTGTGAGATAAAAATCGACGCGGCAATAGTCCAAATCCGCGGAAACCGCTTTAGCGACCTGAATCATCTCATCCCAGAAAGCCGGTTTTTCATACAGCGTATTGACTTGCGGAATGTCTGCCTGGGTAAAAAAGCAATGGCGTGCATGCTCATCTAAAAACTCCAGCGAGCTCGGCTCAGGGCCACCACGCAGCAATTCGACAAACACGTAAGGCCGTTTTCCGTTAAATACATGCACCTTGTAGTCAATCAATTCACCGTCACATTCAATATCCAGCAGCTCTTCGACGATAACCTGCTGCGGAATATTTGCGTAGTGTTTTTCTCGATACCTCTTCCAATAGGTTATTGCAGACCATTGCTTAAGAATATTCGCAATATCTTGATAGGATACCGTGCTTTTATCTTTCACTATCTTGACTTGTTGTGACGCATTATTTGTTTTGATAACAAATGATTGTGGCAAAGAAAGATAGTCTTGTTCAGTGAAATTAGGCGTCGCCATAATAATAGGCGTTAGGTATTTATCCGACACCCGCTGGGCAATATACTCCCTGACCGCCATCTTATCCGCTAACATACTGAAATCATTATGCGGATAGCGCATGCGTCGATAGATTTTTTCTGAAAATGTCTTTGGGGATTTGAAGTTAACAAAAGAGCCGTGGACAAGGTAATGGCTGACTTGATAATAAATAAAATCGGGCGCGGCCCGATAGAGTCGTTTTACGAGTTTTCTCATTCTTCTCTTTCTTCCATGAACATAGCATACGTAGAAATGCTTCTGACACTCCGGTTATAGCATCTCAATTATAAAACCCTGCGAGTCATCCCTACAGAGGTTAAGGAAATAATCGGATAATTCCTATTAAAAGATGCGACAGGGAAAGCGCGAATGAAATTAAATTTCATAGATATCAGGATAGTGAGCAATGCGTTTTGGATGATATCCGAAAAGATGGTGTCCATCTTGGGCGTGATATTCATCACCGCCTATATGGCAAGATATATTGGCCCGGAAAGCTTCGGCAAGATCACCTTTGCTACCGCCATTTTCGCCATTACCCAAACGCTGGCGCTACTGGGTTCCGATACCGTTCTGTTCAAGCGAATTAGCCGCAATCCAGGCTCTGGAACTGCGCTGATGTTCTCCACCAATCGGCTGCGCCAAGGCTGTTTCATCGTGCTCTCTGCAGCAATATTGATTTACACCGGCCTGCGAGAAGACTTCATTACCTTCTACTTTTGTGCCGCCACTTTTGTCGCCAGCTTTTTCTCATTGAGAGACGTCTTCACCATTTACCATGATGCCCGGCTGGAGTCGCGCTTCAATACGTTGGCCAACGTGGCCGGGCTGGGCAGTGCGCTGCTAGTGCGTTATTTGATTGTGTATTTTGATCTGCACCTGTATTACCTGGCGATCCCGATTGTGATGGTTTATTTGATCCCCTATCTGATTCGCCACCACATGTACCACCGCCGCCATCCGCGCTTTATCGCACCTGGGCGCGTTCGGCGTAAATATGTGCGCTATTTGCTCGCCAGTGGCCTGCCGCTGGCAATATCCAATGTTTCCATCGCCATTTATACCCGACTGGCGCAGTTGTTCCTGATGTGGTTTGTTTCCGCCGAAGCGCTGGGTATTTACTCCGTCGCCATTACCCTGGCAACCGCCTGGATGTTTGTCACCGATGCGGTTATCACCTCGTTTTTCGCCAAAATATTTGCTTATCACCGCAATGATGCCATGCGTACCGCAGCCAAACTGAATGGGTTGGTGCTGGCGATCTCCGCCGCGATCGTGGCCGGCATTGTCTTGCTCGGCAAACCGGTGATCGTCTTATTGTACGGGGAACAATACTTAGCCGCTTATCCTGCTATGGGGGTATTGGCGGTTGCCACCCTGCTTTCCGCGCTGGGTACCCTGGCCTATAAATACATTGTGATGTTCTCTGGTTACGGCTTCCTGTCGAAGAAAATGTTCCTGGTGTTTGTCATCAATATCCCGCTGTCGTATTGCCTTATCCGTCAGTACGGCATGATGGGCGCCGCCTACAGCACCTTGCTGACTGAGCTGTTGTCGTTGACCGTTCTCAACTACCTCTTCCGCCGCGGTGTGGTATTGCAACTGCACCTGCGTTCGCTGAATCCGTTGACCTATTTCAGACGCTCCCAGCACGCCGGTTGAAAGCCCTGGGCCTTGGGTGCCCCCGGCCCACTGCCGAGGCGCGCCTTTAAGGGGCGTCAGCTGATCGACATCGCAACCGCACATTTATCTGCATGACATCTAATTTATGGTGCGCCCGGTGCATGCGAGGAAGAAAGCCGATATGGGTCTCCCGGACAGGCATATTATTATTGTGGGCGCAGGCATTATAGGCGCGTCAATCGCTTATCACGCACGGCCATGACCCAAATGAGAAAACGGATAGGCGGCAAACTAGCTCGATTTCACGTGCAGCACCACGGCCCCGGTCAATACCGTAAAAACCCCCATCCACTGCAAAACGGAAAGCCGTTCGCGCAACAACAGCGCCGCGAGTAGCGCGGCAATACCGCCGGACAGGGTGCTAAGCACGGTAACTACCGCCACCGATCCGCCGCTGGCGCCCACGGAAAATGCACTAAAGCCGCCCAGGTTGAGCAAACTGGCTGCCAGCAGCAACCCGGCCTGCCGCCAATCGGGTCGCGACACCAGCGCTCGCCGCTGCGTTGTTAGCGTCAGCAGAGCCAGCAACCCCAGGGTATAACCGAGCCACAGGCTAACGCTGGGACCCAATACCGGCAGCGTGTATTTTCCTTGCAGCCAGAACCCCGTGCCGTAACAGAACGCGGCGAGCAACGCGAAGACGATTGCCGGTAACGATGATGACCGGTGGCCCGGCTGCCGCCCTGGGCTTATCGCCGTCAGCATTACGCCCAATAGGCAGATCGCCAACCCTGCCAGCGTCAACGCAGTAAGCTGTTCTCCACTGATCCACGACAACAACGTAGTGACAGCGCCATAGCAGGTGACCAGTGGAGCCACCATCGCCGCCTGGCCGATGGCAAAGGCCTGTGACAAGGCTAACGAACCACTCACCATCAAACCGGCAGCCAGTAGCGCCAACCCCCAAACTGCGCCTGAAGCCACAAAGACAGGTGACGTTGAGACCAACAGCAACGCAGTAAAAATCACAAAGCCGATCGCTTGAGAAAAAAATACTGCCCTGCGTACCCCCACCGATCTGGCGTTAATCCCAACCAAAAAATCCGTACCGCCCCAGCACAGCGCGGCAGCCAGCCCCATCAGTATATCCACGTCGTATTCCTCTTGAACCTTTGCCTCAAAAGTATGCAAAAAATCACTTGTGGAACATCGATAGATTGGCAATATGGTTGAATGAAACTCAAGCTGAACGCTCAACCACGTCTGCCATCGCTGAAAGCCTTGCATACATTCGAGGTTGCGGCGCGCTGCGCCAGTTTTACCGAGGCCGCAGAAGAGTTGAACGTGACACTGGGTGCGGTCAGCCGCCAGATACGCCATCTGGAGAACGAGCTGGGGGTCGAGCTATTTCACCGGAAAGGTAACGCCGTTGCACTCAATGAGACGGGAAAACGGCTAGCGATCGACGTTACCCGTGCACTGACGCTGCTACAAAAAGCCAGCGATCGCGTTCGGCCAGAACAACAGCAAACACTGAAACTGACCTGTACGCTGGGGATTGCCAGCCACTGGTTGGCAGTGCGCCTGCCGGCATTGCGCCGTGCCGATCCTGATGTTTCGCTGGTGCTGGACGCCAATGAAAGCCTGCGCGATATGGCCAATGGCGAAGCGGATATCGCCATTCGTTACAGTCCAACGCGCACCCCGCCGCCACACTCCCGTGAGCTGCTCGCCGATGCCTTCGCGCCGTTGGCAAGCCCAACATTTCTCGCTGCACACCCTAAACTCGCCACCCCTGCCGATGTCGCCCAATCGCAGTTGATTCACTCACCGTGGAAAGATGCTCAAGGGCTGGGGATCGCCAATTGGCAAGACTGGTTCATGGCCTTTGGTGAGGGTATTACGGCGCCGCGCGGCATTCTCACGTTCAATAGCGTCGGTCATGCGCTGCAGGAAGCAATCGAAGGCAATGGCATTGTGCTCGGAAGCCTGGCCGTCGCGCAGGATGCGCTGGCCACCGGCAAGCTGGTGCGGGTGTTTGACGAGGATCGGCAATTGCCTGCCGCCTACCAGTATCGCCTTTGCTGGGCAGACAGCGCGTTCGTTAGCGCCACCACCCGCCGCTGGGTAAATCTGTTGCTGCAGGCCGCCGGCAAATCCCCGGCGTTCTGACATAGCACTTATTGCCCCCACAACGTTGCCAAATCCAACTATTTTATGTTCAATTTTTCTGCTGTGAGACACGCCGTGGACAGACAACGTTACCTGCAACATATTGGATTCGCAGGCATCCCCCAACCCGACCTTCCGACGCTGCAACAATTACACCGTGGTCATATGCTCAAGGTTCCCTTTGAAAACCTGAGCATTATTTATCATCAGGGCATTCATCTGGAAGAGAAGGCGCTGTTCAGTAAAATTGTTGAACACAACCGCGGCGGCTTTTGTTATGAGCTAAACCGGCTATTTGCTTTGTTGCTGCAGGAAATTGGCTTTAGCGTGCATTTTATTTCCGGCGAGATCCGCGCCCGTGACGGCAGTTTTGGCCCGCCGTTCGATCATATGGCACTGCTGGTCGAGCTGGATCAGCCCTATCTGGTGGACGTGGGATTTGGTGATTCCTTCCTGACCCCGCTAAGGATCACGACGGCCGAGCAACAGCCACAAAGCACCGGCACCTTCCATTTGGAACAGGAAGGCGAGGTTTATTTTTTGGAGCGTCGCAATGGCGATCAGCGCTCGCATGCCAAAACGCTCTACCGTTTCAGCCTGCAAAAACGCCAACTCGACGAATTTACCGACATGTGCCATTACCACAGCACCTCGCCGCAGTCGCATTTTACCCAGAAACTGGTGTGCTCCCACGCCACGGAAAACGGCCGAGTGACCATCAGCGAGAACAAACTGATTATCACCGAAGATCACCACCGTCGGGAGTCGACGCTGCATTCGGAAGAAGAACGCCGTGAAGCATTAATGCGCTATTTCTCGATTGATCTGGACGACTGAAACGCTGAGCTAACGCGGGCGCAACCTGCAGCGCCCCTACACGAGGTATTGGTGTAGGCTTGGTTGGCGGGTGTAGACTATTACGAGCGGCAAATCACCCGGGCGATATCTTTTGAATTGGTCAGTGCGCGCACTTCACCGAACAGCTCAGTCGCTTCATCATATTCTTTACGCAAATACCCCAGCCATTGCTTGATGCGCGCCACGTGGTACAAGCCGGTATCGCCCTGCTTTTCCAAATGAACGTATTTTTGCAGTAGCTGCACCACCTGCGGCCAGGCCATACGCGGTTCATTGTATTTCACTACCCGGCTCAAATTTGGCACATTCAGCGCGCCGCGTCCGAGCATTACCGCATCACAGCCCGTCGTTTGCAGGCAGTCTTGCGCACTTTGGTAATCCCAGATCTCGCCGTTGGCGATCACCGGAATGGTCAGGCGCTGGCGGATCTCGCCAATCGCCGCCCAGTTGATACGCTCCGCCTTGTAACCGTCCTCTTTAGTGCGGCCATGTACCGCCAGCTCCGTGGCGCCGGCCTGCTGCACCGCATCGGCAATTTCAATGCTGCGGCTGTCGCTGTCCCACCCCAGTCGCACTTTTACCGTCACCGGCAAGTGGGCTGGCACCGCCGCACGCATGGCTTTAGCCCCCTGATAAATCAGCTCAGGATCTTTGAGCAGCGTCGCCCCACCGCCGCTGCCGTTCACCAATTTCGACGGGCAACCACAGTTAAGATCGACGCCGTAAGAGCCCAGTTCGACCGCACGCGCAGCATTTTCCGCTAACCACTGCGGGTATTGCCCCAGCAGTTGAATGCGCACCAAGGTGCCAGACGGTGTGCGGCTGGCGTGATGCAATTCTGGGCACAAGCGGTAAAAAGATTTGGCAGGCAGCAGTTGATCAACCACGCGCAGGAATTCGGTGATGCACAGATCGTAGTCGTTCACCTCGGTGAGCAATTCGCGCACCAAAGAATCGAGAACGCCCTCCATCGGAGCCAATAATACGCGCATGATTACCCCTGCTAAAAAAGACGCGCAATGATACGGGCGAACCCCAGTATCAGACAAGCATCCAGGGAAATAAAAGCGTCTAGCTCAGACGGCGTATCGGTTCATCGGCGAGAAACGCCACAATGTCCTCGAGCGCTTCGCGGAAATAGGTTTGATAGTTGCTGTCAGCCACATAGCCCAAATGCGGCGTCGCCAACACAGTAGGCAATTGGCGGAAAATGTCATCGGCCGGCAAAGGTTCAACCTCAAATACGTCCAGCCCGGCACCGGCAATCTGCCCATGCTGTAACGCATCAATCAACGCGGTTCTATCGACAATCGCTGCGCGTGACGTATTGATCAGATACGCGGTTTTTTTCATTGCCTTCAGCTCTTGTTGACCAACCAGCCCACGGCTGCGATCACTCAGCACCAGGTGAATGGACACAAAGTCGCTCTGTTCAAACAATGCCTGTTTTGATTCCGCCAGCGTAACGCCAACCTCATTGGCCTTGTCCGCCGTCAGGTTTTGGCTCCAGGCCTGCACTTTCATACCAAAAGCGTGCGCCACCGCGGCCATTTGACGACCAATCTTGCCCAGCCCCAGCAGACCCAGCGTTTTACCCTGCAGCGTCACACCCAGCGATTGCTGCCAAGGCCCGTTGTGCCGCAGACCGTCATTTTCCGGCACCAGATGTTTAGCCAACCCAAGCAATAATGCCCAGCTCAGCTCCATCGGCGCTGCAGAGCCGCTGTCGGTACCGCAGACGACAACCCCGCGCTGTGCTGCTGCGGCCAGATCAATCGAGGCATTGCGCATACCTGAGGTAATTAATAGCTGCAATTTGGGCAGGCAAGCCAGCAATGTCGCCGTCATCGGCGTACGCTCACGCATGATCACCAGAATGTCGCAGTCCTGCAGATGCACTGCCAGTTCCGCTTCATCGGTAAAATGTTGGTTGATTGCGAACACCTCAACCCGGTCAGCGATGGCGGACCAGTCCGCCATGTTGAGCGCGACCTGCTGATAATCGTCAAGAATGGCACATTTTAGTTTCATCTTAGGCTCCAGGGATCAAACACAGTCAGTCGGCACGCACGTCAACCAATACCGGGCAATCGGCATTTTCAATCACCAAGGCGCTATGCGACCCTTTCAACAGTCGTCTAAAGGGGGAAAGATGGCGGCGCCCCATAATTATCATCGTCGCGTTCAGCGCATTAGCCTGGGCAACAATGGTTTCTGCCGGTTCACCGGCGACGACACGCCCACGCGCATTGACGCCCGCGCCTTGCAGCTCGTTCAGCGCCTGGCGTACCACAGTGGCAGCGGCCTGTTGTTCATCCAGTGCGCAACCAAAATCCGCCGGATCTTCACCCGCTTCAATGTCATACGGACCGGCAATGGAATAGCTAAGGTCTACGCAGCACAACACCACGACCGCCGCCTGTTGAGCCAATGCCTGTTCAGCAGCCAGTGAAATGACTTTGCGCGCATTGGCGGAGTTATCAACCGCGACCAACAGTGTTTTCATTACCTTCTCCGGTTAATCTCGCGACGCGACCTTGCCAATCTCGTCGATCAGCGCGTCTTTACACTTAAGGATTTCCTCGCGGAAGCGAGCTTCATTCTTGGCCAAACGCGTGCTGGGTACTAACAAACTGATGGAGAAGCGCCCCAGAATGGTGTCGATAGCCACCGCCATGGTGGAGACACCTTCCAGCGTTTCTTCCCGATCGTAGGACAGGCCGGTGCGGCGTATTTCGGTCAGGCGTTCCAGCAATGCCGGGAAATCACGCACCGTCATATCGGTCACCGCCATATAGGCCTCCCCCAGCAACTCCCGGGCCGCATCATCGCTGTTCAGCGCTAACAGCGCGCGTCCGCCGGAGGTGCTGTACAGCGGCAGATTCATACCGATGCGCGGTACCACCCGCAGCTCGCGATCCGCAACAATGTAGTGCACCACCGCCAACTGTAGGCCACTGGCGCGTCCCAGCGAAACCGTCTCGCCAGTCGCATCACTCAATGCCTGCAGCCAGGGCGTCGCAATCGCGACCATTTCGGTGTGCACACTGGCAATCAGCCGCAGCAACGACGGCCCCAGACGCACGCCACCGGCACCGCCTCGCACCAGCTGCACAGAATCAAGCGCGTTGACAATACGTTGTACGGTTGAACGCGGCAGATCGACCGCCAGCGCAATTTCGCCCAGGCTCATGCCATTTGGCTTTGCGCCCAGCGCATCGAGAATTTTCGCTGCACGGGTAATGACTTGAATTCCGCCGGTTCTTTCGTCATCGCAGCATGTAGAGGGTTCAGACATAGGGGTTCTTTTCCTTACTTTTGGCCACACTGTAACATTTTTTTCTGGCCGTCGGCACGATGTACCACATTGCAATACAACGCATCACAATGTAGCATGCGTCACAATGTATCGCCATACAATACAGTGCATCGTAAGTTTCGTTTCTGGAGTCATACTATGAACGCTCAGCCTGCGCCCCCCGCCGCTGCGCCGCATCCTTTCACTCTGCGTCTGGCATTAGGGTTGGTGGGCGTGCTGATTGCCGCCTTGACCTCTGGATTGAATGACAGGACAAGCGATCTGGCGCTGGCAGATATCCGTACGGCTATCGGTATAGGTTTCGATCAAGGCAGTTGGATCACCTCGGTTTATCAGGCGGCGGAAGTCTCGGCCATGATGATCGCCCCTTGGTTTGCCGTGACCTTCTCGCTGCGCCGCTTTGCTCTGGTGGTGATCGGCGGTTTTGCCGCCGTCGGCGTAATCCAGCCGTTAATCACAGACCCTGGGCTGTTTATTGCGTTGCGCGTCGTGCAAGGTCTGTTTGGCGGCGCATTGCCCCCCTTGCTGATGACAGTGGCGCTGCGTTTTCTGCCCCCCACCATCAAGCTTTACGGGCTGGCCGCCTATGCGCTCACTGCCACCTTTGGCCCCAATGTCGCCGCGCCGCTGGCGGCGCTATGGACCGACAATCTGGGCTGGCAGTTTGTCTTTTGGCAAGCGATCCCGCTGTGTCTGATCGCCTTCTTATTGATAAGTTGGGGGTTGCCGCAGGATCCTTTACGCCTGGAACGTTTTCGTCAAATCGATCTGTTCGGCATGATCACCGGCTGTAGTGGCATCGCGCTATTGATTCTTTCGCTAACCCAGGGAGAACGACTCGACTGGTTCAATTCGCCATTGATCAGCCTGATGTTGCCGGTTTCTATTGCGCTGTTGGTGGTATTTTTGATCAACGAATGGTTCCATCCGTTGCCACTGCTAAAACTGCAACTACTGCAGCGAATAAATCTTTCTTATAGCCTGCTGACGCTGGCTGGCGTGCTGTTGCTGGCGTTGTCAGGCTCGATGCTGCCATCCTTTTACTTTTCGCAGGTGGAAGGCTTTCGCACCGTGCAATTCGCCCCCTTGGCGTTGGCCGTTGGCTTGCCACAATTGGTCATCGCGCCTTTAATCGCCACCCTGTTGAACCTGCGCTGGATAGATGCCCGCTGGGTACTGACCCTCGGTGCTGCGCTAATAGCCTGCTCTTGTCTGCTCGGAATGCAGTTGACAGACGACTGGGCGCGACAAAATTTCTGGCTGATCCAAAGCCTCCAGGCGTTTGGCCAACCGATGATGATTTTACCGGTGTTAATGACGTCTACCAGCGTGATCATGGCCCCAGAAGGCCCCTTTGCCTCGGCAATGTTTAACACCGTGCGCGGTTTTTCCGCAGTGGCGGCAAGCTGCCTGGTAGAAAACGTTATTACCCACCGGGAGAAATTTCACTCTCAGGTGCTGGTTGATCGGTTGGGCAATCACCCGTGGTTGATGACGGCAGAGAACGCCGATCGCGCCAGCGGTGCTATGCCCCTGTTGCCGGATGGTTCGGTCAGTTCAGCGGAAAATCTTGGGCATTTTTCGACGCTGCTAAAACATCAGGCGGTGATCCTCAGCATCAGTGACGCCTATCTGCTGATTATTGGTTTCGCCCTGCTGCTGGTGCTGTTGACCGCCTGGTTGCCGAAGCGGGTCTATCCACCGCAAACGCTTTTACCTTTAGTTCCAAAAACATCAGGATCATAACCATGAGCTTCACCCCTGCAAAACGAACCTTAACTTTGGCGTTGCTGCTGTTAGTCCTGCTGGCTATCGCTTTCTTTATTCGTGCCTCTCTCAATCGTCATCATTTTCGTACCGATGACGCGGTAGTCAGTGCTGATTACACGCTGGTGGCCCCCAAAATTTCCGGTTATATCCGCAGCGTGAATGTCGGTGATAATCAGCAGGTGAAAGCCGGTGAAGTGCTGGCAACCATCGACGACCAGGATTACCGCGTTGCGCTGGAAACGGCACAGGCCAATCTGCAAATTAGCCAGGCCAAACTCACCAGCATTCAAGCACAGCTGGATCAACAACAGGCCAATATTGCTCAGCAAGAAGCCAGCGTCAGCGCGAGCCAGGCTACGCTTAACTATGCCGGACAAAATGCCGATCGCTATCGCCGGTTGTTAAAAACCGGTACTGCCACCGCGGATGAACAGCAAAAATCCGCTTCCGTGATGCAAACCGCCGCAGCGCAGTTGAAACAGAACCAGGCCGCCGTGGTGTCTGCACGCAAGGAGGTTGGCGTGTTGCAGGCCAGCCGGAAACAGGCAGAAGCGAACATTGCCGCCTCACAGGCCAGCGTTGATCAGGCACGTCTGAACCTTTCCTATACGCGGATTGTTGCCCCAATTGGCGGCACTGTCGGCCAGCGCGCGGTACGTCAGGGTGCCTGGGTCTCCGCAGGAACACGCTTGCTGGCGGTGGTACCGCTGCAACAAAGCTATGTGGTCGCCAACTTTCTGGAAACCCAGCTGGCCAACGTCTCTGCCGGCCAGCCGGTGTCGATCAGCGTAGATGCGCTGCCTGGGGTGACATTACGGGGCCACGTAGACAGCATTGCGCCCGCAACAGGCTCCACGTTTGCCGCCATCAGCGCCGATAACGCCACCGGCAACTACACCAAAGTGGTGCAACGCCTGCCGGTGAAAATTCTGCTGGAGCCCAATCAGCCGGCGTTGGCGCGGCTGCGCGTCGGTATGTCGGTCGTACCGGAACTTGAGATGCGCTGATATTGGGCATCATCCTGATTTTTTGATAAAAAAAAGCCACCGTAAACGGTGGCTTTTTATTCGCTGACAGCAGCGCAATTTACTCCGCTGGGCGGCTGCGCGGACGGCGCGAAGGCGCACCTGAACGCGGCTTGCCATCACCCTGCGGGCGGGCGCTGCCACCACCGCGATTTTCACGCTGGCCGCCATTGCCGCTGCGCTGGCCACCGCCGTTACCGGAACGCTGACCACCGCCGTTGCCGCGTGGAGCACCACGTCCGCCACCCTGACGGCCATTGATGATAGGCTCCGCCTTGATGCTTGGATCCGGCTCGTAGCCTGGCAGGGCAATACGCGGAATTTCACGCTTCAGCAGACGTTCGATATCACGCAGCAGTTTGTGCTCATCCACACACACCAGCGAGATAGCCTCACCGGTACGTTCTGCACGGCCGGTACGGCCAATGCGGTGTACATAGTCTTCCGGTACGTTCGGCAGCTCGTAGTTCACCACGTGTGGCAGTTGGTCGATGTCCAACCCGCGCGCCGCGATGTCTGTCGCCACCAACACACGAATTTTGCCATCTTTAAAATCGGCCAATGCACGGGTACGGGCGCCCTGGCTTTTGTTGCCGTGGATGGCTGCGGCAGTGATGCCGTCTTTGTTCAGCTGTTCGGCCAGGTGGTTAGCGCCGTGCTTGGTGCGGTTGAACACCAACACTTGCTTCCAGTCACCTTCACCGATCATCTGGGACAGCAGTTCCCGCTTACGCTTCTTATCAACGAAGTGCACGCTCTGTTCGATTTGCTCGGACGCGGTATTACGACGCGCCACTTCAACCGATGCCGGGTTATGCAGCAGCTTGTTAGCCAATGCTTTAATGTCGTCGGAGAAGGTCGCAGAGAACAGCAGGTTCTGACGCTTGGCAGGCAGCTTGGCCAACACACGACGGATATCATGGATAAAGCCCATATCCAGCATGCGGTCCGCTTCGTCCAGCACCAGAATTTCAACTTTGGACAGGTCAACCGCACGTTGGTGTTCCAGATCCAGCAGACGGCCTGGTGTTGCCACCAAAACATCAACACCGCCACGCAGTTTCATCATCTGCGGGTTGATGCTCACGCCGCCAAATACCACCAGCGAACGCAGACGCAGATATTTGCTGTAGGATTCGACGTTTTCGCCGATCTGCGCCGCCAATTCACGGGTTGGCGTCAGGATCAGTGCACGTACAGGACGGCGACCTTTGACCGCATGATCATGCTTACTCAGCAGCTGTAGCAGCGGCAGGGTAAAGCCAGCGGTTTTACCGGTACCGGTCTGGGCGCTGGCCATCAGGTCACGACCTTCCAATACGACAGGAATCGCCTGGCGTTGAATTGGCGTAGGTTCGCGATAGCCCTGTTCTTCAACAGCGCGCAGAATTTCAGCACTTAAGCCGAGGGTTTCAAATGACATAAAGAGAAAAACTCCAGATCCCCCCTAACCTAACAGTGTTCGGTGCAGTTTCCTGGGAGGATTATCAGACGGGACATTAAGCATGACCACGAGGGATTGGCACAAACTGCAGTGCACCAAGCGGGCGATTGTAGCAGAAGTCGAACAAGAAAACGTAATTTAAGTGACTCAGAGCACAATATGCCGAGAATTCAGCCTAGTCCGAAAAAAAGCCCTTAAATAAATCACGGTTACTGATTGCATTTCGTGCAATCTGGCATAAAGTTAATCATATGATTGATTAACTTTAGCGAGCGTCATCAATGCCAAACAATCAAACGGCCAGCCGGGCTCGCGGTGAACAGGCACGCCAGCAGCTGATCGCCGCCGCCATCGAGATGTTCGGTGAATACGGCATTCAGGGTGCCACCACCCGCGATATTGCGCAGCGCGCCGGGCACAATATCGCGGCCATCACCTACTACTTCAATTCCAAAGAGGGCCTTTACCTGGCCGTCGCACAGTGGATTGCCGACTTTATCCAGCAGGCATTTCGCCCCCTGGCCGACGAGATTGATCGCTTCTGGCAGTTGCCAGAGGCCGAACGCCCGCGGGAATACTATCTCGAGCACCTTAAACGCGGCCTGCTGGCATTCAGCGACCTGATGACGCAACCGCAGACGCTCAACCTCAGCAAGATTATGTCGCGTGAGCAGCTTTCCCCCACTGACGCCTATCCTCTGATTCACCAACAAGTGGTCGCCCCCTTGCATGACAAGCTTTGCCGACTGCTGGCGGCCTACACAGGCATCGACCCGCATTCGACCAAAATCGTGCTGCATACCCACGCACTGATTGGCGAAGTGTTGTCGTTCCGCGTGGCGAGGGAAACCGTACGCCGGCAGGCTGGCTGGCAGCAAATCGGCACCGCCGAGGCGGATCAAATCAGCGAAGTGTTGGCTGAACACATTGAAATTCTGGTTAATGGGCTGCGCCAACGCTATGGCGCGTAAATTCAGGCAGGGAGTGTTATGAATAAGAAACGCAGTGCCCTCATTGTTGCAGTTATTGTACTTATCGCCGCGGCCATTTACGGGGTTTGGTATTACCAACAGCAGCAAGAAAAACCGCTGACGCTGTACGGCAACGTAGATATCCGCACAGTGAATTTGGGGTTCCGTGTTGATGGGCGGCTGGCGTCGCTGACGGTCGATGAAGGCGATACCCTCCAGCCTGGGCAATTGCTTGGCAAACTGGACGATGCCCCATACCTCAATGCATTGCAGCAGGCGCAGGCTAACGTGGGTAGCGCCAAAGCCAAACTGGCACTGCTGCTGGCCGGTTATCGCGCCGAGGAAATTGCGCAGGTACGCTCAGAAGTGGCTCAACGTCTGTCGGCCTTTAACTACGCCGATAGCTTCCTGAAGCGGCAACAAGGGCTGTGGGCAAAAAACGCCACCTCCGCCGACGCGCTGGAAGATGCCCATACCTCACGCAATCAAGCCCTGGCCAACCTGCAAGCGTCGAAAGACAAGCTATCGCAATACCTGAGCGGTAACCGCCCACAGGAGATTGAAGAAGCCAAAGCTAACCTTGCGCAAAGCGAAGCCGCGCTGGCTCAGGCGCAGCTGAATTTACAAGATACCCGTCTGGTTTCCCCGTCAGCGGGCACGGTGCTGACCCGTGCGGTCGAACCGGGCAGCATGCTTGCCGCCGGTGGCACGGTATTTACCCTGTCGCTGACGCGCCCGGTGTGGGTGCGCGCCTATGTCAACGAAGTCAGTCTGGGCAAAGCAGCCCCCGGCACCGAACTGGAAATTTATACTGACAGCCGGCCAAACAAGCCGTATCACGGCAAAATCGGCTTTGTGTCACCCACCGCTGAATTCACGCCGAAAAGCGTGGAAACGCCGGACCTGCGCACCGATTTGGTGTACCGGCTACGCGTTATCGTCACTGACGCCGATGACGCATTGCGCCAGGGAATGCCAGTCACCGTTCGCTTTGCCAAACCTTAAGGGGGTGGTGATGGAACAGGTGATTGAACTTGAAGCGCTGGAAAAACGTTTCCCGACATTGGAAAAGCCGGCGGTCGCCAGCCTCACCACCCGACTGACCAGCGGTGCCGTCACCGGGCTGGTTGGCCCAGACGGCGCGGGTAAAACCACCCTGCTGCGTATGCTGGCAGGGCTACTGAAACCCAGTAGCGGCACACTGCGTGTCGCCGGGCTGGATCCGATCGCCCAGGATCGCCAGCTGCACGCCATCCTCGGTTACATGCCACAGAAATTTGGCCTGTATGAAGATCTGACGGTGATGGAAAACCTGACGCTTTACGCCGATCTGCGCGGTGTGACCGGTGATCTGCGTAAACAGACGTTTGATCGGCTGCTGACATTTACCGATCTCACCCGCTTCACCACCCGGTTGGCGGGCAAACTTTCCGGCGGCATGAAGCAAAAGCTCGGGCTGGCCTGTACGCTGGTCGGGCAGCCGCAGGTGCTGCTGCTGGATGAGCCTGGCGTCGGGGTCGATCCGATCTCACGGCGCGAACTGTGGCGCATGGTGCACGAACTGGCCAACGACGGCATGTTGATCCTGTGGAGCACCTCTTATTTGGACGAAGCTGAACAGTGCCGCGAAGTTTTGCTGCTCAATGAGGGCGAGCTGCTCTTTAGTGGCGCCCCCCAGGATCTTACCCAGCGCATGGCTGGGCGCACCGTGCTGATCGCGCCGCCCGCCGGTAATCACCGGGCCCTGCTGCAACGGGCGATCTGCCTGCCTGCAGTCACTGACGGTGTGATCCAGGGTAAATACCTGCGATTGATCCTCAAAGAAGGTGAAGATCATCGGCAATTGCTACAGGCGCTGGATCTGCCGGACGCCGAATTGAGCGAGGCGGATCCTCGGTTTGAAGATGCGTTTATCGATTTGCTCGGCGGTGGACCGAACAGTAAATCAGCGCTGGCGGAGATCATGCCTACCGTTGAAGGCGAAAAAACTGAAACCGTGATCGAAGCGCAGGGGCTGACAAAGAAATTTGGCGACTTCGCCGCCACCGATCACGTGGACTTCACAGTGCAACGCGGTGAGATTTTTGGCCTGCTGGGCCCGAACGGTGCCGGTAAATCCACCACGTTTAAAATGATGTGCGGGTTATTGGTGCCAACCGAAGGCAAAGCACTGGTGCTGGGTATGGATCTCAAAACCAGTTCCGGCAAGGCTCGCCAGCATTTGGGGTATATG
This sequence comes from Serratia sp. CoH_134_PS_4, assembly GCF_058190535.1. Lineage (NCBI taxonomy): Bacteria > Pseudomonadati > Pseudomonadota > Gammaproteobacteria > Enterobacterales > Yersiniaceae > Serratia > Serratia sp. CoH_134_PS_4. Next base: position 49,325 of record NZ_JBXWKI010000008.1, on the reverse strand, counting down.
GCGCAGAAATTCTCGCTGTACGGTAACCTGACCGTGGCGCAAAACCTGAAGTTTTTCTCCGGGGTTTACGGCCTGAGCGGCAAGGCGCAGCGCGAAAAAATCGGCGAGATGTCCAACGCCTTCAATTTTGGCCCCATCCTCGACCAAACACCGGATTCGCTGCCGCTTGGCTTCAAACAGCGGTTAGCGCTGGCCTGCGCACTTATGCACGAGCCGGATATTCTGTTTCTCGATGAACCGACCTCCGGCGTCGATCCGCTGACCCGCCGTGAGTTTTGGCTGCACATTAATGGCATGGTGGACAAAGGCGTGACCGTGATGGTCACCACCCACTTTATGGACGAAGCGGAATACTGCGACCGCATTGGGCTGGTGTACCGCGGCAAGATCATTGCCGCAGGCACTCCGGACGATCTCAAACACCAGATCGCCAGCGCCGAGAATCCCAATCCGTCGATGGAGCAGGCGTTTATCGAACTGGTGCAAGGTTATGATCAGGAGGAGCAGCCATGAGTAGCAAAATGGCCACCCGCGACGACAGCGGTTTTTCCTGGCGACGCCTGCGCGCACTGTGCCTGAAAGAGACGCGGCAAATCCTGCGCGATCCGAGCAGCGGGCTGATCGCCTTTGTCATTCCACTGATGCTGCTGTTTATCTTCGGTTACGGCATCAATCTGGACTCCAGCAAGTTGCGGCTGGGGATCCTGATGGAACAACAAAGCGAAGATGCACGCGATCTGGCGAATGCCTTTGCCGGCTCACCCTATATCGAACCGACCATTAGCGATAACCGTCAACAGTTAATCCAACTGATGCAGGCGGGCCGTATCCGCGGGCTGGTCGTGATCCCCAATGATTTTGCTCAACGCATGGCACGGCCACAAGATAGCGCACCGATTCAAATTATTACCGACGGTAGCGAGCCAAACACCGCCAACTTTGTTCAAGGTTATACCCAGGGAGTGTGGCAAATCTGGCAGCAGCAACGCGCCACCGATCGCGGGCGTGAGGAAAAGCCGTTAATTGATGTTCAGATGCGCTATTGGTTCAACCCGGCGGCGATCAGCCGGCATTACATTATCCCCGGCGCCATCACCATTATCATGACGGTGATCGGCGCTATCCTTACCTCACTGGTGATCGCCCGTGAATGGGAACGTGGCACCATGGAGGCTCTGCTCTCCACTCAGGTCACGCGTGCCGAACTGCTGTTGTCCAAACTGGTGCCTTATTACTTCCTCGGCATGATCGCCATGGTGTTGTGCATGGGGGTGTCGGTATGGGTACTTGGCGTCCCCTACCGCGGCTCGCTGCTGATTTTATTCGTCATCAGTAGCCTGTTCCTTGCCAGTACGCTCGGTATGGGGCTGCTGATTTCGACCATCACCCGTAACCAGTTCAACGCAGCAATGGTGGCGCTGAATGCTGCCTTTCTGCCGTCGATCATGCTGTCTGGATTTATCTTCCAGATAGACAGCATGCCGGCCATCGTGCGGGCTGTAACCTACATCATTCCGGCGCGTTACTTCGTCAGCACGCTACAAACGCTGTTTCTGGCGGGCAACGTCGGCACAGTGCTGATGGTTAACCTGTTGTTCCTGATCGCTTCGGCGGTGGTATTTATTGGCCTGACCGCCTGGAAAACCCAGCGACGGCTGGATTAAGGAGCTAGATGATGTTTCACCGTCTTTGGACGTTAATCATCAAGGAAATGCAGACGTTACTGCGCGATCCGCAAACGCGGACCATTTTGATTATGCCGGTGATCTTGCAGGTCCTGCTGTTCCCGTTCGCCGCTACGCTGGAGGTGACCAATGCCACCATCGCGGTTTATAGCGAAGACAGCGGCCATGCCTCCGTCGAACTGACCCAGCGTTTTGCCAAAGCAAAAGCCTTCTCCCATGTGCTGCTGTTGCGTAGCCCACAGGAGATCCAAGCCACCATCGACAATCAAAAAGCCCTGCTGCTGATCCGCTTCCCAGCGCAATTCTCGCGTGATATCGCTACTGGCAATACCGCCCCGCTGCAGCTGTTGTTGGATGGGCGCAACTCCAACAGTGCGCAGATCGCTGCCAACTATGTGCAGCAAATTGTACAGGACTATCAAAATGAGCTGATCGGTGAGCGCGCCAAGCCTAACAACAGCGAGTTGGTAATACGCAATTGGTATAACCCGAACCTGGACTATAAATGGTTTGTGGTGCCGTCATTGATTGCCATGATCACCACCATCGGCGTGCTGATTGTCACCTCACTGTCAGTAGCACGTGAGCGCGAACAGGGTACGCTGGAACAGCTGTTGGTGTCGCCGTTAACCACCTGGCAGATATTTATCGGCAAAGCGGTCCCCGCGCTGATCGTCGCGACCTTCCAGGCCAGCATCGTGTTGTTGATTGGTATCTTTATCTATCAGATTCCGTTCGCCGGTTCACTGCTGCTGTTCTACGGCACGATGCTGGTTTACGGGCTGTCGTTGGTGGGGTTCGGCTTGCTGATTTCGTCGCTGTGCGCCACTCAGCAACAGGCGTTTATCGGTGTATTCGTGTTTATGATGCCGGCTATCCTGCTTTCCGGTTATGTCTCGCCAGTGGAAAACATGCCGGTATGGCTGCAAAACCTCACCTGGCTCAACCCGATCCGCCACTTTACCGACATCACTAAACAGATTTACCTGAAGGACGCCAGTTTCAGCATCATCTGGCACAGCCTGTGGCCGTTGTTGGTGATCACCGCCACCACCGGCAGCGCCGCCTACGCCATGTTCCGACGCAAAATTGCATAAAAAAAGACTCTGCGATAGGGATCGCAGAGTCTTTCTATTCACTATAAATTCTATGGATTTCAAGCTGCAGTTTGAAAGAAGACGGATTTAGCGGCGGTTGCCGAAAATACGTAGCAACATCAAGAACAGGTTGATGAAATCAAGGTACAGCGTCAGTGCGCCGACAATGGCGTATTTACGGAAACTGTCTTTGTCATCCGAGTTCAGCTGCTCGCCCATGGCTTTCAGCTTCTGGGTGTCGTACGCCGTCAGGCCAACAAACACCACCACACCGATGTAGGTAATCGCCCACATCAGCGCCGAGCTTTTCAGCCAGATATTGACCAGTGAAGCCAGCACAATCCCGATCAGCGCCATAAACAGCATGCTGCCGAAACCACTCAAATCACGCTTGGTGGTGTAGCCGTAGAGGCTCATTGCACCGAACATACCGGCAGTCACCACAAACGTGCTGGCGATTGAACTGTAGGTATAAGCGATGAAAATGCTGGAAAGCGTCAACCCGGTCAGTGCCGAATAGAGCATAAACAGCGCGGTGGCTACCGTACCGTTCAGGCGGTTGACCATACCGGAAATGACAAACACCAGCCCCAACTGCACGATAATCAGGCCGAAGAAGGTGATCTGGCTGGAGAAGATAAAGTTAAGGATCGCAGGCGTGTTAGCCGCGTACCAGGAAACAAACGCCGTCAACAGCATGCCGCAGGTCATCCAGCCATAAACCTGCGCCATGTAAGCCTGAATGCCGCTGTTGGCACGTTCGACGATTGAACCATTAGAGCGTGGATATCGGTCCATGACGGTTACCTTTTATGTGTGAAACAAGATTTAAATCCCCCGGTACCCATCACCTTTCAAGCCCCAGTTTGCCTGGCGGTAACTTGAAATTCATAGGGTATCCCAAGGATCTACCTGCTATAAGCGTACCACAGAAAACCTAACGCGAAAGCAGCAAAGGTATTGATTTGTTTCCGCTGTTTATCGGCTATTTAACCGCTTTATGCCAGCGTTCCGCCGCCTGTCGATCGCTGTCACGCGCATCGACCCAGCGGTCACCCTGCCCAACCGCTTCACGCTTCCAGAAGGGTGCGCGAGTTTTCAGGTAATCCATGATGAACTCGGTGGCTTCAAAAGCCATGCTGCGGTGCGCACTGGTCACGCCAACAAACACGATTTCATCGCCAGGAAACAGCTCGCCTACACGGTGGATGACCGTTGCACGCTGCAACGGCCAGCGGCTACGGGCTTCGTCCAGGATCTCCGCCAATGCTTTTTCGGTCATTCCCGGATAATGTTCCAGTGTTAGCGCACTGACGTTATCGCCCAGGTTGTGATTACGCACCTTGCCGGTAAACGTCACGACAGCGCCATCGTCATCGCACTGCGCCAACCATTGGTATTCATCACCCACATTAAATGGCGCTTCACCTACGCGGATACGGGTATTTTCCACCATTAACCTCCGGTTACCGGTGGAAAGAAAGCGACTTCATCACCTGCGCGCAGCGGGTGTTCGGCCGCCACCAGCGACTGATTCACCGCAGTCAGTAGCTTTCCGGACTCCAGTGCCAGCGCCCAGCGATCACCCCGGGAACACAGCGCCTTACGCAGTGCCTCTACCGTTGGGTAGTCCGCCGGCATAGACAAATCGCCGGTGCCGACCAGTTCGCGCACCTGCGCAAAAAACAGAATATTAATCATAGTTCCACCTTAAAATCACCGGACTTACCGCCGCTTTTCGCCAGTAGCCGCACCGGGCCGATCACCATATCTTTCTGTACCGCTTTACACATGTCATAAATGGTCAACGCAGCCACCGAGGCTGCGGTCAGGGCTTCCATTTCAACCCCCGTCTTACCGGTCAACCGGCAGCAGGTTTCAATCCGTACCCGGCTGTGTTCCGGCTGTGCTTCCAGCTGCACTTCAACTTTGCTCAGCATCAGTGGGTGGCACAGTGGGATCAGTTCCCAGGTGCGTTTTGCCGCCTGAATACCGGCTATGCGCGCCGTGGCGAATATGTCGCCCTTGTGGTGACTGCCGTCGATAATCATCGCCAGAGTTGCGGGTAGCATCTCCACGAAAGCCTCGGCACGCGCCTCGCGCACCGTCTCAGCTTTAGCGGAAACATCGACCATATGGGCTTCGCCCGCGGCGTTAATGTGAGTTAGCTGCGTCATATTTTTATTTCTTCAGATGTGGCAGGAAGTTGCACGGACGGTGGCGTGCGTCCAGTTGCTCTCCAATAATACGTTCCCAGGCCGTACGGCAGGCCCGGGTCGATCCAGGCATGGCAAAAATCACCGTCTGGTTAGCAATCCCAGCCAAGGCACGCGATTGGATGGTGGCGGTGCCAATCTCTTCATAAGACACCATGCGGAACAGCTCGCCGAACCCTTCCACTTCACGATCAAACAGCGGCAACAGGGCTTCCGGCGTGTTATCACGGGCCGTAAAACCGGTGCCGCCGGTAATCAGCACTGCCTGTACTTTTTCGTCGGCGATCCACGCGGAAACTTGTGCACGGATTTGATAAATGTCGTCTTTGCTGATGGCGCGATCCACAACCTGGTGCCCCGCTTCAAGCGCGGCTTCCTGCAGGTATTGGCCGGAGGTATCTTCTGCTTCACCACGACTGTCTGAAACGGTCAAAATAGCGATATGTGCCGGAATGAATTCACTGCTGGCATGACTCATTGTTCAATATGCTCCTATTTAGGATACCCAATAGATTTCAAGTTGCAGCTCGGCGGCCAGTGCGTCAATCCCCAGGCGCTGACTCAAGTCAGTGACTGGGGTGCACGCTCGCAGCCAACAAGGCTGCGGCTTGAAATATGCCGGGTATCAGCCGCCGATAAACGACAGGTTTTGCGTGATGCCACTGTTGCCCTGGTGCAGGAAGTGGGTTTGCTTTTTGGTCAGCAGCCCGCCCTGAATGCGATCCTTCAATTCCTCAAGCTGGCTGTCATCCGCCAGCAGATCGCGCAAGGTAATGCCCTGTTCACCAAACAGACACAGGTGCAGGTTACCGATGGCGGACACCCGCAGTCGGTTGCAACTGGCACAGAAATCTTTCTCGTACGGCATGATTAAGCCCACCTCGCCCTGATAGTCCGGGTGACTGAACACCTGGGCCGGACCGTCGCTACGGCCGCGTGGCTGGCGCTGCCAACCTTGCTGCTCCAGCTGTAAGCGAATCACATCGCCAGACACGTGGTGTTTGCGGAACAGTTCTCCGCCCTCGCCGGTTTCCATCAGTTCGATAAAACGCAGTTGGATTGGGCGGTCTTTTATCCAGTGCAGGAAGGTACCCAGTTGCTGATGGTTAACATCACGCATCAGCACGGCATTAACCTTTACTTTGTTGAAGCCGGCAGTGAAAGCGGCATCGATACCCTCCATCACCTGACGAAATTTATCCTGGCCGGTGATGGCATGAAATTGTCGGGGATCCAGGCTGTCGACGCTGACGTTGATTGCCGTCAGGCCGGCATCACGCCAGCCGGCGACGTCGCGCGCCAGACGGTAGCCATTCGTGGTCACGGCAAGCTGGCGTATAGCCGGGTTTTCACGCACGGCGGCAATGATCTCGGTAAAATCGCGACGCAGCGAGGGCTCGCCGCCGGTCAGGCGCACTTTTTCTGTGCCCAGCTCGGCGAATGCGCGGCTAACACGTCTGATCTCATCCAGTGACAAGAAGGTTTTTGGGCTACCATTAGGACGATAGCCATCCGGCAGGCAGTAGGTGCAACGAAAGTTACACACGTCGGTAATCGACAGGCGCAAGTAATAGAACTTACGCTCATAAGCATCAATGAGTTGCGGCACCATAACACCTTCCAAAGTCGGGAGGCGCGAGCGTTTCCACTCTGCACCCTGGTGGCTAACTTCGCCACGGCCAAAGCGCCATATCATCCGCGAGAACAACGTAGGCCCAGAGGCTAGGAGTTTTGGTTTCAGTTCCTACTGATTGAGTAGCCGGAACGAAACCGTGGTTTTCATCAGAATTCTAGCGCTAAACAAACTGGATAGCCAACGCGCAATTTCGCTATATAATTGTGTATACAGCGATTTTAAGCGGCTCCAAATCTGATAAACCATGATAAACGCCCTTTACGCAGACGAATTGACCGGAATCACGTGAATCACACTCTTTTTCGCGTTTTTGCGCCAAATCCGCTACTTTATGCGGGCAGTTAAGCCCCTTTGTAAGGAAATTTATGCGTAATCGTACCCTGGCCGACCTCGATCGGGTGGTGGCATTAGGTGGTGGCCATGGCCTGGGCCGCGTAATGTCTTCCCTGTCGTCTTTAGGATCCCGTTTAACCGGTATTGTCACCACCACCGATAACGGCGGCTCAACCGGCCGTATCCGACGTTCAGAAGGCGGCATCGCCTGGGGCGACACCCGTAACTGCCTCAATCAGTTGATCACGGAACCGAGCGTGGCTTCCGCCATGTTTGAATATCGTTTCAGCGGCAATGGTGAGCTCTCGGGACACAACCTCGGTAACCTGATGCTGAAGGCATTGGATCACCTCAGCGTTCGCCCACTGGAAGCGATCAATCTGGTGCGAAGCTTACTGAAGGTAGATGCAGCCCTGATCCCGATGTCCGAGCAGCCCGTGGATCTGATGGCGCACGACCACGAAGGCAACCATGTCTACGGTGAAGTGAATGTCGATCAGCTGACCGACATGCCGCAAGAGTTGATGCTGTCACCGCGCGTCAACGCGACGCGCGAAGCGTTGGATGCCATTGCACAGGCCGATGTGATTCTGATCGGGCCAGGTAGCTTCCTGACCAGCCTGATGCCCCTGCTGCTGCTTGATGACCTCACGCAGGCCTTGCGCCGCAGCAGCGCCAATATGATTTATATCGGTAACCTGGGACGGGAACTGAGCGTCGCGGCTGCAGCCTTGACGCTGAAAAATAAGCTGGAACTGATGGAAGAGAAGATTGGTCGCCAGATGATCGACGCGCTGATTGTCGGCCCCTCGGTGGATGCCAGTGAAGTGCAAGATCGCGTGGTGATCAAACAACCGCTGGAAGCGACCGATATCCCCTACCGCCACGATCGTCAATTGCTGCGCCAGGCGCTGGATCAGGCGTTGATCGAATTAGGCACCCGCGCCTAAGCACTTACTTGCCGCCACGCAACCACGGGTTATCGCTGGCGGCTTTTTCGATCATGTCGATGTAAAGATCTTCCACCTGCTTGCGCGCCCAAGGGGTACGACGCAAAAACTTGAGGCTGGACTTAATGCTGGGATCACTGCTGAAGCAGTTGATGCGAATGCGTTCAGCCAGCCCCGACCAACCGTAGCTCTCCACCAGTTTATTCAGAAGTTGTTCCAGAGTGACGCCGTGCAGCGGGTCTTTGGACTGGTGTTCGGTCATGATCGGTAGCTCGTTGTAGTGAATTGGCCGCACACCATAATCAGCTTTGGCGGGAGCGACAAGGACTTTATGTTTGGCAGCGCCGCGCTCCGCGGCGCCCCAACCGGTCACGAAATAGCGATAAACTGCTCGCGCAGCTGGTGAATCTCGTCGCGCAAGCCCGCCGCCTGTTCGAACTCAAGGTTCTGTGCGTGGGTGTACATCTGCGCTTCCAGCTCGCGGATTTTTTGATCCAGCGCTTTCGGCGTGAGGTTCTGGTATTGCTCGGTATTTTCCGCCGCCTTGCCCTTCCCTCGGCCTTTACCGCGATTACCCGGTTTGCCCAGCTGCAGAATATCGGAAATTTTCTTGTTCAGGCCCTGTGGCACAATGCCGTTTTCTTCGTTGAACGCCTGCTGTTTGGCGCGGCGGCGTTCAGTCTCGCCGATCGCCCTGGCCATTGAGTCGGTAATTCTGTCGCCGTAAAGAATCGCCTTGCCGTTCAGGTTACGCGCCGCACGGCCAATGGTCTGGATTAACGAACGTTCAGAACGCAGGAAGCCTTCTTTATCGGCGTCCAAAATCGCCACCAGTGACACCTCAGGCATGTCCAACCCCTCACGCAGTAAGTTGATACCCACCAGCACATCAAACTCGCCCAGGCGCAGGTCACGAATGATTTCGACACGTTCTACGGTATCAATGTCCGAATGCAGGTAACGTACGCGCTCACCGTGTTCTTCCAGGTATTCCGTCAGGTCTTCCGCCATGCGTTTGGTCAAGGTGGTGACCAACACGCGTTCGTTGATCGCCACCCGCTTACGGATCTCGGAAAGCAGGTCATCCACCTGCGTCGTCACAGGCCGCACTTCTATCTGAGGATCCAGTAGCCCAGTCGGCCGCACAACCTGATCGATGATGTCATCACCGGATTTCTCCAGCTCATACTTGCCTGGCGTAGCTGACACATAAATCGTCTGCGGAGCCAGTGCTTCAAATTCTTCAAAACGCAGCGGGCGGTTGTCCAGTGCCGAAGGCAGACGGAAACCGTATTCGACCAAGGTTTCCTTACGCGAACGGTCGCCCTTGAACATGGCCCCGATTTGCGGAATGGTGACGTGGGATTCGTCGACCACCAGCAGGCCATCCGCCGGTAAATAATCAAACAGCGTTGGGGGCGGCTCGCCTTCTCCACGCCCTGACAGATAGCGCGAGTAGTTTTCAATGCCGGAGCAATAGCCCAGTTCGTTCATCATCTCCAGATCAAACTGGGTGCGTTGCGTCAAACGTTGTTCTTCCAGCAGCTTATTGTTGGCCAGCAACACCTTTCGCCGCTCGGCCAGATCCACTTTGATCTCTTCCATCGCCTGCAGGATCCGCTCACGCGGCGTCACGTAGTGCGACTTTGGATAAATGGTAAAGCGCTGCACTATCTGCTCGATCTGCCCGGTCAAGGGATCAAACAGCGAAAGCCGTTCAACTTCTTCGTCAAACAGCTCAATGCGCAGCGCCAACTCGTCTGATTCAGCCGGGAAAATATCGATCACCTCGCCACGTACGCGGAAAGTTGCACGCTGGAAGGCCTGATCGTTACGGGTATATTGCAGCTCTGCCAAGCGGCGCAGAATCGAACGCTGATCGATAATCATGCCTTTGGTCAAATGCAGCATCATCTTCAGGTACAGATCCGGATCGCCCAAGCCGTAGATCGCGGACACCGACGCCACCACGATAACGTCACGACGCTCCAGCAACGCTTTAGTCGCAGAAAGGCGCATTTGTTCGATGTGTTCATTCACCGCGGCGTCTTTCTCAATAAACGTGTCGGAACTCGGGACGTAGGCTTCGGGTTGGTAGTAGTCGTAGTAAGAAACAAAATACTCGACCGCATTCTCGGGAAAGAACTCTTTCATCTCGCCGTAAAGCTGTGCCGCCAGCGTTTTGTTGGGTGCCAGCACCATGGTTGGCCGGTTCAGATCGGCGATCACATTGGCGATAGTGAAGGTCTTACCCGAACCGGTAACGCCCAACAGCGTCTGGTGAGCCAGGCCGTCTTCCAGGCCCTCTTCCAGCTTACTGATGGCTTGCGGCTGATCGCCGGCCGGTTTGAAATCAGAATGCAGTTTGAAAATTTTACTCATTGACTCGGCTACCCTGTGGAGATGTGCGCGCTCAGGCGGCCATAGAGCTGATGCTCGATGAATGGCCTCTAATTATGGAAAGCCCCGGCGATTTTCGCCAGTGCCTATGATACTGGATATAAAACCAGCTTCAAGCGATTCGTCTGTTTTGCGTGCGTCAAACCAGGCGGAATGCACCGGCAGGGTTACAGCGGCGTGACATTTTTATTGTCAATAACAGATTTATCCCCAAAATCCGCCACGAATTAACTTATTGATAGCACTGCGGTGAAAAATCATACATAGAGACTTCATCAATACATTGGCCGCTTGATTTTAGTTAATTTATTGATAAATAACTAATTTATAAAAAAGACGAGATTGCGGACAAAGCGAACAGAACCCGCGTCAGCTCTCGCTTCAAACCGCTTTTCTAAATCTAATGCACAAGGTTATCCACAGGAATAGTGGATAACTCTCACCGCCCCGCCAGCGACGGGAGTTGCAGAAAGAACGCTTTTTGCCATTTCTCATTGCCTGAACGGCTTTTTTAGTTATTTTTTCACAGAAATATCGCTTTGTTTATGCCGATTAATGCTAAAAAGCCCCATTGCCAAAAACAGATTTATCTCATTGTTGCCGTCACCTGTTGCATCTTTCCACAACCGCCGAAACAGCTTGCACCATAACCATTCTGCAGAGCACTGGAAGAGTGCAAAAATCGTCCGCGTTAACTTTCCCCCGCTTTTCTCACTTGTTCAACACCCTTGCCTTAGCCCGGCCAGCCGTTAACAAGGCAATAACAATCCCTCATTTTTAACTGATTTTAAAAGTTGGCCCATAGCTTGCATTACCTTTGCATACCCAATAACTACCGGGATAAATATCCACTAATGAACGGGGAAGTGATCGGCTATCCGTTCACTCAAAAGGCAGCACGAAATAGCCATCATTTGCGTGTAAAAAACAAAAGAACGCTGATAAACAGCTATTAGCCACCATTTTTGGCTCCCTATTGCTGATTTAAGCCTGAACCTAACTACCTAATTAAAGGTAGCTTAACAGCATTTTATTCTGGACATTAAGACACTCGGGAAAGAAACCGCAAACGCGGAAACGGCAACAAGGATTGGAAAAAACAAGGAAGTAGAGAGTTCGATTAACGTTCCTGCGCCGGTCGTCCTGTCGCACTACCCGGTGCGAACAGCGCGGCCCGTTGAGGGGACGTTCCGCCAGCGCCCCAAGGGGGCGTACATCCACGAGTGGAATACAGGTCTTTGAGGAGAAATGCCAAATGTTGAGTTTAAGGGCAGTAAATCAGTTCTACGGCCAAAATCACACCCTTTGGGACATCAATCTTGAGCTGCAACGCGGCCAATGTACGGTGCTGATTGGCCGTAACGGCGTGGGAAAAACCACATTGGTCAACTGTATTATGGGTCACTTGCCTGTCGTCAGTGGCAGCATGACCTGGCAATTGGCCGGCGAACCTCCGCAGAATCTATTACAGCAACCGGTTGAAACCCGAGCCGCTCTGGGAATCAGCTATGTACCCCAGGGCCGGCAGATCTTTTCTCAACTCAGCGTAGAAGAAAATCTGCAGGTAGCACTCATGGCCGGCCGCGATAAGACCCGCCGTATTCCGCCATTGATTTACGCCCTGTTCCCCAACCTGCGGGAAATGCGCAGTCGCCGCGCCGGCGACTTAGGCGACGGTGAACAACAACAGCTGGCGATTGGCCGTGCCCTGGTACTGGAACCCGAGTTACTGATACTCGATGAACCCACTCACGGCGTTCAGCCGACGATCGCTGGCGACATCGCTAACGTGATTCGTAAACTTAACCGCGAACTGGGTATGACTATCCTGTTAGTCGAGCACAAACTGCCGTTTGTTCGTCGCGTAGCGGATCGTTTTTGCCTCATGGATCAGGGACGCAGTGTGGCAGATGGCACACTGGAACAGTTGGATGAGGAATTGATCAATGCCTATTTGGCAGTGTGACAGGCGGGGCGTGAAATATTTCGCCCCACTTCTTATTGAAGATCGAGAACGGGTGCTTTGCTAAGGACACCCGCTGTTGTACCAACACTGACAGAACCATGCCGTCTGGCGACTGCCAAGCCTTCCCTTCATATTCAACGGGTTTTCACACCATTTAAACTTGAATTGAGGGTTAGACCATGGCTGATAATGACGCACAATTTATTCAATATAGCGATCTGGACAATAAGCACTGGACGTTAAAAGAACGCCTCGATGTGGAAGGCATTTACGTCAAGTCACGTGACGAACTGATCAAAGCGCAAACCTTCATTAAAGACACATTAAAAAGACCAGCAATCGTCAAATTCACTGCGCCCTTTGAGGAATGGGTCGCGCCCAAGACCGATATCGACGTAGGCTTCGTTTATATCGACGGTAATGGCGTAAAAATTACCACTAATATTCCAGGTGGTACTGAAAGCGATCACAACTACTTTATGCGTTGCTACGCAACGTCTCTCGCATTGGATAATGGGATCCCCATTCGTCCAGCACCTATCCTGAAAAACTTTACTGTCAAAGGAATAGGAGCAAAACAACCCGAAGTGGAGGGTCAGCCTCCAGTGTATAATTTTATTGATGGGATCATTTTTCAATCACCGGAAAGTTTGCTGGGAAACTTCGCCGTAAGCAGCGTTTATATTTCCGGTTTTTATTACGGCATGTATTTTGGTACCAACGCCTATATTGGACATCACTATGCCTGTGAGATCGTCCGCTGCTTTGAATGCGTACATATGCCACACGCTGACTCTGGGGCTAAAAACTTTGGGGAAGGTATCAATTTCTTTGGCGGTACCCTTGGTAATTCGCAAGGGCTTGCTATCGGCAACCAGAATCCTAACGGTGCATTTCGTTTCTTTGGAACATCAATAGATTACGCCAGTGCCATTGTGAATGTGAAAGCCGGCAGCGTCGAATTGCACGGCTGTCATATCGAGTTCAACAATGAAAACAGCCTAATCACAGATATCCCATTCCGCTGTAGTGCTAACCAGAATGCTTCATTACTCATTCAAGGTGGAGAGATCATCACGCTGAAAGGCTCTTTGCCTCAAGACTATTGTTTCTACGCCGAAACGGGTAGCAGCGGAATCATTGTCGAAAACGTTAAATTCTATGGGGTAAGAACCCTGACCGGTCGTTATTTCGGCGGCACCGGCGACTTCGTGATTAGCAATAGCCGTCTCGACGGCGGCGGCGCGGGTGCCGGTATTCAAACCTTGACCACGGAGAACAATAACAAAATAAAGGACGGCAATTTTTCATTTACCACCAAACCCTTTGGCTGGGAAGTCTCCGGCGGTAATATCAACGATCCTTTCACTTCAGATGCCATTACTCTCGCCATCGAATCAGGGGCAGGCATTAACGGCAGCAATGCACTAAAAGTGACCAAACTGGGCAATACCAATTCCAGGGCGGGCGTGCAGTTGGTTGTTCCCGTTTCGCAATATGAACAACTCGGTGCCTGTTTTACGATGAAAATACTGAATGGCGGCACCAGCAATATCTATAGCTCACTCCAGTATGCCTGCATTCAGGAAACGGAAGGCAACGGCGTATCAATCATCGCCAAATCGGATACCGCCGCCTGGGACGGCACGCTCAGGGTCACTGACTATGCCGAGTTCAAAGAGTATCGTTTTAACAGCAACAGACGAAAAGTGCCGGTTTGGGCAACCCATGTCATCTTGTCTTTCAATTTGTATGCGTTAGCGAAAAACGGGGTGCTTTACCTCGATAATGCTTGCATCACCGCCATGTAAAACAGTAAATCAGGTTATCTCCGTCCATGGCGAGTCCATGGACGGAGGATTTAACACTCAAAGGGATAAAACGCTCAAATCCAGGTAATGCCCCAACGCTTGTCGTTCAGGTTCAGGCAGATGTGGGATCTCGCCCAATAACGGTGCAGGCAACCTGCGGCGCAGCGTAGTCAGATATTCTTGATGCCGGCGGCCCGGCGCACTGACGTCATTGGCAATCCAGCCGACCAGCGACAGCCCTGCCTGCTGAATCGCCTGCGCGGTCAGCATTGCATGGTTAATGCAGCCCAGTTTAATACCCACCACCAAAATCACCGGCAGCTGTTCCTGCTGTACCCAGTCCGCAAAGGTATATTGCTCGCAAAGTGGTGTAAACCAGCCCCCTGCCCCTTCCGTTAGCAGCCAGTCTGCTTTCTGTTCCAAATGACGTAATCCAGCAGAAAGCTGCGCCAGTTCGATCGGTCGGCCTTCATCAGCGCTGACAATATGCGGTGACGTCGGTTCGGCAAAAACGTAAGGGTTCACTTCGTGGTAGCTCAGCGCCACCGCACTGTTAGCCTGCAATGCCAACGCATCACTGTTGCGCAATCCCTCGTCAGTCATTTCACTGCCGGAAGCCACCGGCTTGTAACCCGCAGTGCGGTAACCCGCCAGATTGGCGGCCTGCAGCAAGGCACTGCTCGCCACCGTTTTGCCGACTTCGGTATCGGTCCCGGTGACAAACCAACGCTTAATCACGATAAATTACTCCATAAACCAGATGATAACTCAGCGGAAATAGCCCATGTTGACAGGGGTAGGCCGCCTGTAAGGCCGCAAGCCGCCGGCGAGACAGCAGCCCGGCCTCGCGGCCTTGATGCAAATGGGTCGCCCCGATCCCTTTGAGCGATCGCATCAGCGCCATGACATCCGGATAGTTCAGGGTTTGCCATTCCACGTCCAGACGGTGACGATAGTCTGCACAGGCCGACGCGATCTGCGCCAACGGCAGGAAATCATTCACATGGCGTTCGCCGTCCACCTGCTGCCAGGCGTCGCCTAACTCACGTAACGAGCCAGCCGCCAGGGTTGAAAACAGAATCATGCCGCCTGGGCGCGTGACGCGGTATAACTCCGCTAACGCACGCGGCAGATCGTTGCACCATTGGACGACCAGGCTGCTAAAGCACATATCCACTGCCTCCGCGGGAAGCGGTACGTTTTCGATATCCCCCAGCAGGTAATGATCCGCCGCCTGTTGCTGGCGAGCAAACGCCAACATGCCCGGAGCCAGATCGAGCGCAGTGACCTGTTTGCCCAATGCACGCCAACGACGGCTGAAGTGACCGGTGCCACAGCCCGCATCGAGCAATTGCTCACCGCGGTGCTCCTGCCCCATCCCCAGCAAGCGCTCACCAACATCACGTTGCAACACCGCTGCAGCGTCATAACTGCCCGCCGCACGGCTGAAAGCCGAGGCTACGGCGTGCTTATTAACCGGCTCAAACGCTGACGTCATGCAATACCTCCAACAACCGGTCAATATCCTGCGCTTGATGTGCCGCCGTCAGGGTAATGCGCAGACGCGCGCTACCTGGCGGCACCGTTGGCGGACGGATAGCACTCACCCACAGGCCTTGCGCACGCAAGTGCTGTGCCAGATCGAGTGCACGCTGGTTATCGCCAACCAGCAGCGGCTGAATGGCAGTAACCGACGCCGTCAGGGTAAGCGATAACTGAGCTGCCCCCTGGCGGAAACGTTGAATGTTGTCCTGCAATCTGGCGCGTAGTTCGTCGCCCTGCTGGATGCAGTGCAAAGCCGCTTGCAGTGCGCAGGCCTGTGCCGGTGGCATTGCCGTGCTGTAAATCAAATGGCGGGCAAACTGCAGCAGGTATTCGGCCGTGGCTTCATCGCACAGCACGGCTGCCCCACTGAGGCCAAAAGCTTTGCCAAAGGTGACCACCAGCAATTCCGGTCGCACCCCTTGCTGCCAGCAACTGCCACGCCCTTGTTCACCCTGAACGCCAATACCGTGCGCATCGTCGACCATCAGCCAGGCGCCCGCTTGGCGGGTCAAACGTTGCAGCTCTACCAATGGCGCACTGTCACCGTCCATGCTGAAAACGCCTTCAGTGACCGCCAACGTTTGGCCACCGCAGGATTTCGTCAGCAAATCGGCTAATGCTTGCGGCTGATTGTGGCGGAAACGCCGCAACTGGGCGGGAGAATGCGCCGCGGCTTCCAACAGCGAGGCATGGCTAAGGCGGTCCGCTAAAATGCGGTCCTCTGCTTGCATCAACGCCGCAAGCAGTGCCTGATTTGCGGCATAGCCAGAAATAAACAGCAGCGCACGGGGATAGCCGAGCCATTCCGCCAATTGTTGTTCCAGCACCTGATGCGCCGCAGAGAACCCCGTTACGTGGCCAGAGCCGCCAGAGCCGACACCATACTGCTGCGCGCCCTGCTGCCAGGCGGCGATCACTCGCGCGTCCTGGCTCAGGCCAAGGTAGTCGTTGCCGGAAAAATTTAGGTAGCGCTCGCCGTTAAGCTGAATATGGCGGCTATTGCCGCCCTGATTAACCTGCCGGCGCCGATAAGCAGCACTCTGTTGCCGCTCATCCAGCGCCTGTTCAATTCGTTGTTGCCAGCTCATTACAGCGCCGCGTTATAGAACTCAGCGGTATCGGCCTGCATCAGTCGTGCAGCCAGCACTTCTTGTTGCTGGTTGTCGCCATGCTCGGTTTCGGTCTGCTGCGGGTTCAAGCCCAGCTTACGGAACAATTGCAGATCTTTATCCTCTTCCGGATTAGGTGTCGTCAGCAATTTACAGCCATAGAAGATGGAGTTGGCACCAGCCATAAAGCACATCGCCTGGGTTTGCTCGTTCATTTGCTCACGCCCGGCAGAAAGGCGTACGTATGAACCCGGCATCATGATGCGTGCAACTGCGATAGTGCGGATAAAATCAAAAGGATCGACGTCTTCGTTGTCCGCCAGTGGCGTACCTTTTACCTTCACCAACATGTTGATCGGCACACTTTCAGGCGGGGTTGGCAAATTGGCCAACTGCACCAACAACCCGGCGCGGTCGCGAACCGTCTCGCCCAACCCAACAATGCCGCCAGAACACACTTTAATGCCCGCTCCGCGTACCTTGCCCAGCGTATCCAGACGTTCCTGGTAGCTGCGGGTGGTGATAATGCTGCCGTAGAATTCCGGCGAGGTGTCCAGGTTGTGGTTGTAATAGTCCAACCCCGCCTCTGCCAACCGTTCCGCCTGGGTGCCGTCCAGCGTGCCCAGCGTCATGCAGGTTTCCATGCCCATCGCCTTCACCCCTTGCACCATCTGTTGCAAGTAAGGCATATCGCGCTCATGCGGGTTTTTCCACGCCGCCCCCATGCAGAAACGCGTCGACCCATTCGCCTTGGCCTTACGTGCAGACTCCAGCACCTGCTCCACCTGCATCAACCGTTCAGACTCCAGGCCCGTTTTGTAACGTGAACTTTGCGGGCAATATTTGCAGTCTTCCGGGCAGGCACCTGTTTTGATTGATAACAGCGTGCTCACCTGCACCTGACGCGGGTCAAAATGCTGGCGGTGGACAGTCTGTGCTTCAAACAACAGCTCAAGCAGGGGTTTATCAAACAGGGTCTGGGCAAGACCCACTGTCCAGTGAATGCGATCGGCCATCACGGCGTCTCCAAAAATGAAAAAAGTGTCGTCAGTTTAGATATTGTGGATATACTGTCAACCATTACGAAAACGATTTGGTTTACAAGTATGTCTATCACTGCTGCCGACCTCGAATTTGACCAGCGCCACATTTGGCACCCGTACACGTCAATGAGCCATCCGCTCCCCTGTTACCCCGTAGAGTCCGCCAGCGGCGTTGAGCTACAACTGGCAGATGGCCGTCGTTTGGTTGACGGCATGTCTTCCTGGTGGGCGGCAATCCACGGCTATAACCACCCACAACTGAATCAGGCAGCCACGCAGCAGCTGGAAAAAATGTCACATGTGATGTTCGGTGGCATTACCCATCCCTCTGCGATTGCTCTGTGTCGCAAGCTGGTGGATATGACGCCGGAAGCGTTGCAGTGTGTGTTTCTGGCCGATTCCGGTTCGGTGTCGGTGGAAGTCTCGCTGAAGATGGCGCTGCAATATTGGCAGGCGCGTGGGGAAAAGCGGCAGCGTATTCTGACCCTGCGGCATGGCTATCACGGCGATACTTTCGGTGCGATGTCGGTGTGCGATCCTGACAATTCAATGCACAGCCTGTACCAAGGCTACCTCGCGCCACACCTGTTTGCTACTGCGCCGCAATGCGGTTTCGACCAAGCCTGGGATGAAAATGATATCGCGCCGTTCGCCGCGCTGTTGGAACAGCACGCCGGAGAAGTGGCCGCGGTGATCCTGGAGCCCGTGGTTCAGGGAGCCGGTGGCATGCGTATTTACCATCCGACCTACCTCAAGCGAGTCCGTGAACTCTGCGATCGCCATCAAGTGCTGCTTATTGCCGACGAAATCGCCACCGGCTTCGGGCGCACGGGCAAACTGTTCGCCTGTGAGCATGCCGACGTGGTGCCGGATATTCTGTGCTTGGGCAAAGCGCTGACGGGCGGCTATATGACGCTGTCCGCCACCCTGACCACCCGCCATGTGGCGGAAACCATCAGTAACGGCGCGGCAGGCTGCTTTATGCACGGCCCCACCTTTATGGGTAACCCGCTGGCCTGTGCGGTGGCCAACGCCAGCCTGTCACTGCTGGCGGAAAATCGCTGGCAACAGCAGGTCGCCGCTATCGAAACCCAGTTGAAACAGCAGCTATTACCGCTGAAGTCACTGCCAAAAGTGGCGGATGTGCGAGTATTGGGGGCTATCGGCGTGGTGGAAATGCGTGAATCCGTAGATGTGGCACAGCTACAGCGTGGGTTCGTTGAACGTGGCGTGTGGATCCGGCCATTCGGTAAACTGATTTATTTGATGCCGCCATACATCATTGAACCCGATCAGCTCAGCCAGTTGACCTCCGCCATCACGGCAGCGGTGCAGTAATCGATTCCCAATGCTGGTCCAAATAGCGGGCCAGCATCACCAGACATAACACCCACAGCGCAATAATCATGGCTGCCGCCATGCGGCCGGTAGGATTATCGATACGCCGCTGTGCTTTCTCACGAAATTCCGCCATCAGTGGCCGGGGGATCAGGCGTACCGCCAGCATGATGCCCAGCGGCACGATGATCACGTCGTCCAGATAGCCCAACACCGGGATAAAATCCGGGATCAGATCGATAGGCGACACGGCATAACCCGCAACCAACAGGGCAATCAATTTTGCATACCATGGCGTGCGCCGGTCACGGGCCGCCAACCACAGTGCATAAATGTCGCGCTTAATGCCCTTGGCCCAGCGGCGCAGCCAGCCAAACCACGGCGTGCGTTTTTTTAATGAAATCATGGTTACTTTATATCGTTCTGTGAATTGTAGATGTCGAGTTTGTAGCCTCGGCGTTAATTATGGTAACCCATTGGTGACACAGCTGGCGAGATACAATGATGCTTGTGTTGTTCCGGCAAAACGATCTAGCTTAGGGGCTCTGCTTTTACCGACAACTGGGAGTCACCATGGCTTTTCGTTTGTACAGCAACGATCTGCAGGACGGCGCAAAAATGCCGGAGCCTCAGGTCTTTAACGGCATGGGTTATCACGGCGATAACCTGTCTCCGCATCTGGCCTGGGATGGCGTGCCGGAAGGCACCAAGAGTTTTGTGATTTCGGTTTACGATCCCGATGCGCCGACCGGCTCTGGCTGGTGGCACTGGGTGGTCGCCAATATCCCCGCGACGGCGCGCGAACTGCCGCAGGGAGCAGGCTCAGGCAAAGGGGGGTTACCGGCCGGGGCTATCCAGACCCGTACCGATTTTGGTTCCGCCGGTTATGGCGGCGCGGCTCCCCCACAGGGCGAAAGCCACCGCTACCACTTCACTGTACATGCGCTGGATGTAGAAAACATTGAGGTGGATGAGGGCTCCAGCGGTGCACTGGTCGGCTTTAACGTGCACTTCCACAGCCTCGGCAGCGCCACGCTGACGGTGACGTACAGCTGATTTGATTCGGGGCGGATATACCCGCCCCGATGGGAATGTTGGCTCGACATAGATATGATGAAGATGAGACTGCAAAAGCCAATCTACATCACCACCTGTCATACCTTGCGTAATATTCCTTTTCTATACCCCAAATAATTGGAGTTGCATCACAACAAAGCCACGGCTTAGTTGAACAGCGCTTGCGCTGGCCCCAACGGGGCGAGGCTTTGCCGAGTAACGCGGCAAGTTTGTAAATCCCCAGGAGCTTACTCAAGTAAGTGACTGGGGTGAGCAAACGCAGCCAACACAGAGGCAACTTCAAGTATGACGGGTATCTACTATGCTGACCCACATCGGGCCCTTACCTACCGGGTACCGCGCCAGGGTAGTCAGCTTGCCGTTGGCCTGATCGATTTCATACACCCCAATATGATCGGACTTCTGACCGGACGAAATCACAAAGCGCCCACTGTGATCGATATTGAAACCGCGCGGCTGCTCTTCGGTCGGGTGGTAGCCCACGACCGACAGGGTGCTACCGTCTTCGGACACACTGAAAATCGTCAAAATGCTGGCAGTGCGGTCACTGGTGTACAGGAAACGGCCGTTCGGCGTGATATGAATATCTGCCGCCCAGCGGGTGCCATTGAAATCAGCCGGCATAATGTCCAGAGTTTGCACCAGAGTATATTTGCCGCCGTTTTCGCTGATGGCGAACACATCCACTGTGCCATCCAACTCATTGACACAATAGGCATATTTGTCATTGTGGTGGAATGCCATATGACGCGGACCAGCGCCAACGGCAGTCGCTACGGCTTCCTGAGCATGCGGCGTCAAGGTGCCTTGTTGATCCAGATTGAACAGACGGATGCGATCTTCTTTCAGGCAGGGAACCAACAGCAGCTGATTGGTCGGGTCGATATTCGCCGAATGCGGCGCGGTTAAACCATCAATCTGCTGGATAGGGGCCACCACTACGCCGTCATGGCCGATCGGGCTGATGCTGGTGCAGTTGCCGCTATAGGATGCGGAGAACAGGTAACGTCCCTGCAAATCGGTAGAAATATGAGTCGGGCTGCCTGGCAGCGGTGCCATACCGGCCTGTTGCAACGTGCCATCCGCCTCAATGCGGTAGCTGACAATACCGAAAGCCGGACGCACGCCCACATACAGGTGTGTTCTGTCCGGGTGGAACGCCATCGGTTGAACCTGACCGGGGACGTCAACGGTTTGCAACAGTGCTAACGCACCTGTATCGCTGAGCTGCCACACGTGAATTTGTTGGCTCTCCGGGCTGGCGACATAAACGATTTGCTTCATGTGTTCTCCTTGCATAGGGTAAAAGAGAAACCGGTTTCAGGTTTTTCGGTTTCCCCTAGCTTACCTCACATCCGTGACATAACAACCCTGTGTTATAGATGAAATATGTGCGGTTTTATCCATCGCTTATCCGGTGTACCATCGGTTTAATTTTGTTGCTAACGATAATGAGATCCCTATGAGCTACCGCGTCATTGCCCTCGATCTGGATGGCACCTTGCTGGACACCCAAAAACGCATCTTACCGCAGTCACTGGCGGCCCTGGCTGAAGCACGTGCCGCCGGCGTCAAAGTGGTGGTGGTCACCGGTCGTCATCATGTGGCGATCCATCCGTTCTATCAGGCACTGGAGATAGACACCCCAGCAATCTGTTGCAACGGCACCTATTTGTATGACTTCCAGCAGAAAAAAGTGCTGGCTGCCGATCCACTGGAAAAAGATCAGGCTCGGTTGGTACTGCAGATGCTAAAACAAAGCGATATCCATGGTCTGATGTACGTTGACGATGCCATGCTATATCAGGATACGAGTGGCCACGTCACCCGTTCATTAGCCTGGGCGGAAACCCTGCCACCGGCGCAACGCCCAACACTGCTGCAGGTCAACAGCCTGGCTCAAGCAGCCGATGAAGCGCAGTCCATCTGGAAGTTCGCCACCTCGCATGCCGATATTCCTGCGCTGCGCAACTTCGCTGAAACAGTGGAAAAAGAACTGGGGTTGGCGTGCGAATGGTCGTGGCACGATCAGGTCGATATCGCCAAAGGCGGTAACAGCAAGGGGAAACGCCTGCAGCAGTGGGTCGAGTCACAGGGCCTGAGCATGGATCAGGTGGTGGCCTTTGGGGATAACTACAACGATCTCAGTATGCTGGAAGCGGTCGGATTGGGTGTGGCAATGGGCAATGCCGATGATGCCATCAAACAACGTGCCGATTTGGTGATCGCCGATCACCTGCAACCCGGCATCGCCGAGGTGATCCGCACGCGTGTGCTGGGCCAGTAATGATGCCATGCCCTCTCCAAAATAGATGAGAGGGCATTTTCAACGAGCTTCCCGGCTGATAGACACGCTTTTAACCTGTGCATACAGCCACTGTCCCGGCCGGATCGCCAATTCGTCTCGCGCCCATGGCGTAATCCGCGCCCACAGTACGCTTTCCCCTACCGCCAGTTTCACCTCTACCTGCCCATCGACCTCCAGGCACTCGGTCACCTTGGCGGGCAGAACGTTGCGAATACTGCTGTTGACCGGCGGTTGTAACACCAAAGAGACATCGGCGGCATTGATTCGTATACGCAGTTGAGCCCCCAATGCGGCGTCAACACCGCTGACCCACAGGCGTTGGTCACCCAGTGCCAGCGCAGTCATCGCATAGCGCGCATGGTGTTCGATCACACTGACACGCAACACGCTGCTCTGATCTTCACGCTGTAACCACGGACGCAATGCACTGCTGGCCCACACCTCTTCCAGCCCACCGAATGCCCGTACCTGGCCGTTATCCAGCACCATCACCTGCTCCGCTAACTGCAGAATTTCATCCATGCTGTGGCTAACGTAGAGGATTGGGATATTGACGTCCTGCGCCAGTCGCTCCAGGTAGGGTAGCAACTCACGTTTACGCGGCAGATCCAGTGATGCCAAGGGTTCATCCATCAACAGCAGCTCGGGGGCGGTCAGCAAAGCGCGACCAATCGCCACTCGCTGTTTCTCTCCCCCTGACAACGTCAACGGAAGACGATTGAGCAGCGAGCCGATCCCCAAAAGCTCAACAATGCTGTCGAACTGCTTGCGCATGCCAGCTGCCATGCCGTATTGCAGGTTGCCGCGCACCCGGTAATGCGGGAACAGCCGCGCATCCTGAAACACATAGCCAATACGGCGTTTTTCCGGCGGCAGACAAAGCCCCTGATCGGTATCCACCAGCGTACGGCCATTGAGCACAATGCGCCCCTGTTGCAGAGGTGTCAGACCGCCGACGGCGTTGATTAAGGAGGTTTTACCTGCGCCAGACAGACCAAAGATGGCGGTGATGCCCTGGGCGGGCAGATCGGCGCGGACGTTAAGATTCAGATCGCCAAGCCGTTGGGAAAAATCCAGTTCCAGCATTTACACGCCCATCCGTTTGCGACCCCAGCGGGCCAGCCACTCGGAAACCATCAGTGAAACCAGTGACAACACAATGGCAATCACACACAAGCGCGCAGCGGCGGCTTCTGCCCCCGGCGTTTCTATCAGGGTATACATCGCCAGCGGGATGGTGCGCGTTTCA
Source organism: Serratia sp. CoH_134_PS_4 (assembly GCF_058190535.1). Taxonomy (NCBI): domain Bacteria; kingdom Pseudomonadati; phylum Pseudomonadota; class Gammaproteobacteria; order Enterobacterales; family Yersiniaceae; genus Serratia; species Serratia sp. CoH_134_PS_4. Next base: position 25,562 of record NZ_JBXWKI010000008.1, on the reverse strand, counting down.
CCGGGAATATTGGAAACAAAGGTAATGGTGGCGCCGAACTCGCCCAATGAGCGGGCAAAAGCCAGTACCACGCCAACAATGACGCCGGGTAACGATAATGGCAACGTGATGGTGAAAAACACCCGCCATGGGTTAGCGCCAAGCGTACGGGCCGCCTGCTCTAAACGGGTATCCACCGCTTCCAGCGCCAACCGAATGGCACGCACCATCAGCGGGAATGCCACCACCGCAGAAGCCAAGGCAGCGCCACGCCAACTGAAGCTGAAACTGAAACCGAACCAGTCATACAGCCATTCGCCAATCACGCCGCGCCGCCCCATGGCGATCAGCAATAAATAGCCGACCACCACGGGCGGCAGCACCAACGGCAGGTGAATAATACTGTCCAACAGTGACTTGCCGGGGAAGCGGCAGCGAACCAACACCCAGGCCATCAAAATGCCAAAGGGCAAGCTGCACACCACCGCCAGGGCGGACACTTTCAGGCTCAGCTCTACCGCCTGCCATTCGTACTCACTCAACATCATTTACGCGGGGAGAATCCATAATGTTTGAAAATAGCAGCCGCTTCTGGGCCCTTCAGGTAGCTGTAGAACGCACTAACGGCCGGTGTTTGATGACCTTTAACGATCGCCATCGGGTATTCAACCGGTTTATGGCTGTCTTCTGGGAAGATGGCCACAACGCTGACTTTATCACTGGCTACCGCGTCTGAACCATAAACAATGCCCAACGGCGCTTCGCCGCGCTCCACTAACGCCATAGCGCTACGTACGTTGTTGGCCCGTGCCAGCTTTGGTTCTAATGCGGTCCAGGCACCGAGGTTTTGCAGTGCTTCCTTGGCATAGATACCGGCCGGTACGTGGTCCGGATCGCCCACCGACAGACGGCCCCCATTGAGCAGTTTTGTCCAATCGGTTTGTTTATCGAGCGTAATTTTAGCCTGTTTGGCATCTTTAGCGGCGATCAGCACCAGTTCGTTACCCAACAGGGTATAACGCGTGTCTTTAACCATCTGCTGTTTGTCGATGGCATAGTCCATCCACTGCTGGTCGGCAGAGATAAATAAATCAGCGGGAGCGCCCTGCTCAATCTGACGTGCCAGCGTGGAGGACGAGGCGAATGAAGACACCACCTGGACATCCTTGCCTTTCTGATACTGGGTTGCGATGTCCTGCAGCGCGTTAGTCAGCGATGCTGCTGCAAAAACGGTAATTTTATCTGCCGCAGACGCCTGCATGACCATACCGGATGCCAATACGATACCGCCGACCCACTTAGTCCATTGCTGTTTCATTGTTTTCTCCGCAAGTTAACGTGCATTATCACTCTTCGTTATATAAAAAATAATATAACGTCGCGCAGAAGCTTGTCATGCGGTTTATCGGCAGAGTGGGACATAACTTGAGAAACACCCGCCGAACGGCGCCGACGGGTATAAGGAAGGGGTGGTACTAGGTACGATTCTCTTTAGAATGGCCCACTTTGGAGAAAATGTTGAACACCTCACCCAAACCGTAGATCAACCCGAGAATGATAGCCATCACAATAGGTACCATCACGACGGCGAACAGCAAACTTTCCAATAATTCCAACATGGTAGCCTCACTTAACTGCCCATTGAGCGGTAATGAACACCGCCACGTAATCTCTACTTTAAACCAAAATACAGACTAAAACGTGCTTATTTTAAAGGCTGCACGACATTTGTAACCGGCCAAACGTGCCATTTGTGCAGCGATGCGTCATACCGACTGCCGATAGACGTTATTGAGCAGGATAATAGATCAACGGTGCGGCATAATCGCTAACCGATACCACGCGGGCATTAACAGCATACACGTCGCGAATCGTCTCAGGCGTTAGCACCTGCTGCGGTGGACCAAAGGCATGCAAACGCCCCTCTTTCAACAGCATCAGTCGGTCGCAGTAATTGGCTGCCAAATTCAGATCGTGCAGCGATACCACCACGCTGATACCCAAACGTCGCAGTAAAGCCATAAACTGTTGCTGGTGGGCAATATCAAGGTGATTAGCGGGTTCATCCAGCAGCAGCCATGGCGTTTGCTGTGCCAATGCGCGCGCCAGATGGACGCGCTGCTGCTCGCCGCCCGACAACTGATGCCATTCTCGCTCAGCAAGCGATGACATTCCCACCTGCTCCATTGCCTGTCCGGCAATGCGGTAATCTTTTGCGCTAAATCCCGCCCAACGGCTGGCGTACACCAAGCGCCCAAGCAACACCACGTCCTTTACCGGTATGGCAAAGGCGCTGGGGCCAGACTGCTCGAGGAACGTCATCCGTTTAGCCCGCTCGTGCCCCTTCAACGTGGCAATATCCGTCTCGTGCAGATAAATCCGCCCACGACTGGGCGGGATCAACCCTGCCAACAGTTTGAGTAGCGTGGATTTTCCGCTACCGTTAACGCCCAATACGCCGGTAACCTCGCCGGGACGCGCCTGAAAACTGAGGTCGTCCAGCACCACATGTTCCGGCGTTGACCACCCCACATGTTCAACACGCAACCCGGATACAGCGTTTTCAGCCCTCATGCGTTTATTTTCCGATAGAGCAATGCCAGAAACACCGGGACGCCCAACAACGCAGTCAGTACTCCAACCGGTAATTCACGGGGTGCGAACAGGGTTCTGGCCAGCGTATCTGCTGCAACGGCAAACAGCGCACCGCACAATGCGCTGGCGGGTAGCAACAGCCGGTGGCGCGGTCCAACCAGGAGCCTGGCGACATGGGGAACCGTCAGACCGATGAACCCCACCGCACCGCTGAACGCGACAATCACGGCGGTCAGTGCCATGGTAATGACATACAGCAGCAGCTTCAGTGGCACCACCGCCACCCCCAAAGAGGCCGCGGTCAGGCCTCCGAAAGCCAGTGCGTCCAGCTCCCCTGCCTTCATCCAGCAAATCAATAATGCCACGACCAGCAGCAACGCAATCAGAGCCACCTGCGGCCAACGAGCGTCACTAAAAGATCCCAGCAGCCAAAACATCACGCCGCGAGTGGTATTGGCGTCCGCTTGCCACAGGGTAATCAGCGAGGTCAGGGCAGACAGCAGTTGCGTAACCGCGACGCCGGCCAGAATAAATAATGATGACTCCGCATTCAGAGCGCGCCCGCCGAGCAGTAAAACCAGCGCAAACGCGCCGGCAGCACCGATAAATGCCCCGCCAGATACCGACAGCAAGCCACCACCCACGCCAAAAACCAGCACCAGAACTGCGCCAACACCTGCACCGGAAGAGATCCCCAATACCCAGGGATCGGCCAGTGGGTTGCGCGTCAGCGACTGCAGGAGCGTACCGGCCAGCGCCAATCCGGCCCCCGCTACCGCAGCCAGCAAGGCTCTTGGCATTCTCAGCGACCAGATTATCCGTTGATAGACATCCGTGTTTCCGCAGGCATCAGCAGCTCCGGGGGCAAATAAAATATGCCACGCATCCTGCAGCGATATCGGGGCCGGTCCATACAAAGACGCACCCAGTAAAAACAGCGGTAACGCCAGGGTGAGCATTAACAGCCAGCAGCCCCCAGAGCTTCCCGGCAAGCGAGTGAAACGACGACGTACGGACCCATCCATGTTATTTCCAGCCTGCAATCACGTAGTCATCCAGCCATTGCCAGACCGACCCTGCCTCTTTAAAACCCGCCTGTATCAAACTGGCGACGTGAAAGTCCAATGCTACCGCAGGGGGCACTGGACGCCCGTCGAACAGGCTCTCCCTCTGTTGCTGGTATTGTGCCAACTCAGGCAGTTGCTGCACCTTGGCAAACCACTGATCCCAGTCTTCAACCCCCTCTTGCCACGCCCGCTGTTGTGTCTGGTCATCGTGCTGTTCGGCGAGCGTTTTAATGCGTGGGTGCCGGTGATCAAAACGCTGGTGATCCGCATTCAAAAACACGCCACCGTCGGGCAATAGTTCGACAATGTTACGATACAGAACCCCCAATTGTTCCGGCATTAGCCAGTGCAGTGCGGTACTGGAAACCGCCGCTTGCGGTGCGGAGCCACCTAGAGATGCAAAACAGTCAGGATCGGCGAGATCGGCCTGAAGGATACGGACCCGATCGCCGTATTCCGCTAAGGCGCCACGGGCAATTGCCAGCAATAATGGATCTAAATCCATTGCCGTCACCTTGGCTCTCGGGAAGCGTTGAAGGATGCGCAAGCTGAGTGAACCTGGCCCACAGGCCAGATCCAGCACATGAAAATCCTGGCCTACCGAGAGTTCCAGTACATCCAACTGTGCACTGAAACGCGCTTCCCGCTCGGCGATGTAGGCACCTTGTTGTTGATCCCATGAGGCCAGCAGTGAAGAGAATGAAAGGGAGGACATATCAGGGTTCCTTGTTGGGAATGGGCAATGGTGAGACCTGTTGCTGCAGGCCCTTGATTAAACGGTGCAAAGCCGGAACCGTACGGACCGAAGGATCCAGGTCATAACCGGGCAAAATGACGTAGCGTTTTTGTCGCACGGCACGCAAAGTTGCCGTTAACGGGTGATGTTCTAAAAAATAGATTTTGTCTTTGGCGCTGTCGCCAAGGCCACCGCGGGGCAAATCGCCAAGTACAATCACATCAGGATCGCGGGCAGCGATGGTCTCCCATGAGACGGTAGGCCAAAGTGCAGCCAGATCGGCAAACAGATTTTCGCTGCCGACTTCCCGGGTAAGCAGCGCCGGAGCTCCGCAGCACCCTGCCACATATGGGGTTTGAGTACCGGCATACCACCAAAGCAGCCGCTGACGAGGAAGTGACGCCGCCTGTTGCCTGAGTTCCCGCAGCCGATCTTGCTGATGCTGGATTAAGGTTTCGGCGTCGCGAGTGACGTTAAAAATGCGGGCAATCTCTCTCAATTCGGCGAAAATGCCGTCAAAGCTCGCTGTTGAAGTTGTCGCGCTTTGTTGCCCCCCGCAGACATTGGGCGAGAGATACGTCGCTATCCCCCACTTTGTCAGCCGTTCGCGATTCGGGGCTTCCGGGCTGTTAAGCCAGTAGTAGCTGGCCGAGTAGACAAAATCCGGGTTCAATAACAACAAGGACTCCGCCGCAGGTGGCGCGGTGGCCGACAGCTTACTCAGTGCCTTATTCCATCCTGCGGGCGCCGGAGAGGACACAGTATCCTGCGCGTAGTCATAGCCAATAATGCCAACAACGTGCGCCACGACTCCCAGAGCCAGCATATTTTCCAGCGCAGGGTTCGCGTACACCAACACGCGTTCAGGCACCGAAGGGTAACGGTATTGTTGGCCACAGTTGCTTAGCGTCACAGGCGTAGCCTGTGCCAGCGTGCTCATCACCAGCCCAAGTGCGCACAGCAGGCGGATTATCGATGGCATGGCGCTATCAGAACCTCACCGAAATAAAGCTTTCATACGTACGCGACGGCGCAATCAGCACCTGATCCGGGTAGGTGCGCTGGTAGGCGTACAGTTGGTTGGTCGCATTTCTGATACGAACGCCCAGGTTAACGATTGGGGTTAATTGATAGTCTGCTGCCAGATCGAGCGTGGTGTAGGCTGGCATTTTGCGCTGGTTGGCATCGTCGTTATAGCTGCTGCCTACGTAGCGCAGCGATGACGTAAGCCCTAATGACTCCGTCGGTTTGTAACGCGCAGTGAGGTTGGCGGTCCAGTCAGGAATGTAAGCCGGACGATTGCCGTTATAGCTGCGCAACGGGCTACCGCCACGGTATTCATCGTAACGAGCGTGGGTATAGGCCGCATTGGCAGCCAGTTCCCATTGCCAACTTGGCCGCAGCATCACGCTTAACTCAACGCCGCGCGAGGTCTGCCGCCCGACAGCATTCAACGTATCCGGTTGTTGTGCGTTAGGCACAAACAAGTTGTCCTTGCGCAGCTCGTATAACGCCAGCGTGGCTTCCCCCTTGTTCGCCCAAAACTGGCCCTTGGCACCCATTTCCCACTGGCGCGCTCGAGTTAACGGCAAACCGGTTTGTGCCGGGCTTAAAAAGAACAGATCGTTGCCAGGTTCCTGACCCGTGGTGTAGTTAGCGTAGACATTAAGGTTGTCGGTTAGCGCATAGCTGGGCCCCAGACTCCAGACGCTAAACGCGTAGGTGTGCTCATGGCTTTCTTCTTGTGGGCTTTGGAAATGCCAATCCATCAGCATGTGGTTGTAACGCAGCTGCCCCAGCAAGGTTAAGCGCTCAGTCAGGCTGAAATGATCTTCCAGGAATCCCGCGTACTGGTTTTGCGTGACGTGACGAACAGGAGAACGCTGAAGATCCGTTCCCTGCGAGAAGTCCTCACTGACCGGCGTTAGCAGCGAAACGTCCTCAGAACCGGGAAACCCGTTGGAGTAGTACTGGAAGCGCCTTTTGCTTACATCAACACCGATCACCAACCGGTTGTCAAAACCGCCCAGCGGCCGATCGAATACCAGTGAACTGCGGTTGCCTATCAGATCATCATCGTGGGCCAACGCCCCGAAAGAATCACGGTTTACATAGCCGGGTTGGGTCGCGGCAGATGTACGATAACGTTCTACATTGCGCCATTCACGAAAACCGCTGTAGTAATAGAACTGATTATGCAGCTCGATTTCCGGGGTGGTGAACCAGTCCAAACTGGCCTGGAAAGACGTCGCATTGCTCTGAATCCGGCTGTCAGTCAGGTTGTTGTAGTTGATATCGCGCAGCTCGCGTGCAATGCGCCCGTCCACCAGCGGTGTGCCGTAGTAAGGATTGGTCGTGCGGTTAAGCATGCGATCCAAACTCAGCGTCAGCAGGGCATTTTCTGTCAGTTTAAACAGCAATGAGCCGGATACGCGTTTCTGCTTATCGCGTTCATATTGCACGTTGGTACCGTTGTCGTTACCGCTGACATCCAGACGATAAGCTGCCACATCATCCAAAAGCGTGCCGCCAGAACCAAAATGTAAACGCTGGCTGTTGTAACTGGCTAAGCCGTAGTCGAACTCAACAGGCTGGCGGCTAAACGTTGGCTGGCGTGACACCAGATTGACGCTACCGCCGGCTGCGCTCAGGCCATTGAGCACCGAGCCGGGGCCGCGCAGCACCTCAACACTGTCGTAGTGCGACGGATCCGCCAGTTGGATCGTGCTGCCGGGCGTTTCAACACCGTTATACAGCCAAGACACCGGCCTAAAACCACGTAGCGAAAAGTTATTACTCAGCGTAGGTGATGCCACGCCAGACATACCGGTTGCGTGTTCGACCACGTCAGCCAGCGTTTTGTCCCCACGTTGCGCAATAGCCTGGTGGCCGATCACATCCACACTGCGCGGCATTTCCTTGTTGGTCAGTCCCAAACGTGAGGCCGCGTGTGTGACCGACGCCAAGGCGCTGTAGGTTCCTGGGGACGCAGTTGAAGCTTCTACGGTAACGCTGTCTTCACAGCCTGGTGACGCGTCTGCTTTGTCGCAACCGTTGACGGCGCCCAGAGCGACACCCGAGAAGAGAAAAAAACCCGAGGCAATCAGACGATAAAGTGATTTTATTGGCGTGACGAAACGCCGGCGTGCAACACTCATTTACAGCATCCCTGTGGTGAAATAAAAACGTGGCGAGGCCTAAGGCCATCATTATATTTTTTGTTATGTTATAACATATCGAAACTTGGGCGCCAGTTTTATTGTCCTTGTGCACTCCCCACGACAACTAACGCGCCATCCTTTGGCGCTTTGCCGCTAAATCAGCGACAATAAGACTTTTGCAGCCGACAGGACGCGTTATGCAGGCCGAAATTCTTCTCACGTTAAAACTCCAGCAAAAACTGTTCGCCGATCCACGCCGCATCGCGCTGCTTAAACAGGTCCGGCACACAGGCTCCATTAGCCAGGGCGCAAAACTGGCGGGTATCAGCTATAAAAGCGCCTGGGATGCGATTAACGACATGAACCAGTTGGCGGAGCAGACTGTGGTTGAGCGTGCGACCGGGGGGAAAGGCGGTGGCGGTGCGCAGGTGACCCATTACGGTGAACGTCTGATCCAGCTTTACGACCTGTTGGGGCAGATCCAGCAAAAAGCCTTCGATGTGTTGCAACAAGACAACCTGCCGCTCGACAGCCTATTGGCGGCCATCTCGCGTTTCTCGTTGCAAACCAGTGCGCGTAACCAGTTCTTTGGCACCGTGATAGGACGCGATCACCAGAAAGTACAACAACATCTCGATATCTTGCTTAACGACGGCAAAACGCGTCTTAGTGCGGCGATAACCCAGCAGAGTGCCGATAGACTGCAACTCTCCCCCGGTAAAGACGTGCTGGCGTTGATTAAAGCCCCTTGGGTAAAGCTGAATACCGATCCCGCGTTGGCGGGGGCCGCGGACAACGCGCTGGAGGGCGTGGTAGCCAGTATCCAGCCAGGCACCGATCATAGCGAAGTGCTGGTCACGCTGACGGGCGGTGAAACCCTGTGCGCCACAGTAGCCAATCCAGAGTTGCAACAACTTAAATTACGCCCCGGCAGCACAGTACAGGCCTTGTTTAATGCCGATCGCGTGATCGTCGCGACGTTGTGTTAAACGCAACGTTACGTTGCATTTTTGCCGATTGACATCGCCTTGCAATGCGCCTATTTCTAAACAAAATAATTGCATAAAAAGGAATAGGTGATGTCGTCGTTGCACATTTCGCAAGGTTCGTTTCGCTTAAGCGATACCCGTACCCTGACGCTGGAGACGCTGGATATTCAGGCCGGCGACAGTTGGGCCTTTGTTGGTGCCAACGGCAGCGGAAAATCCGCGCTGGCACGTGCACTTGCCGATGAACTGGTGCTGCTCAACGGCGAACGCAGCAGCGATTTCAAGCATGCGGTGCGCATCTCTTTCGAACAGTTGCAAAAGCTGGTCAGCGACGAATGGCAACGCAACAATACCGACCTGCTCAGCCCCGGTGAAGAAGACACCGGGCGCACCGTGGCTGAAATCATTCAGGAAGACGTCAAAGACCCCGCGCGCTGTGCGCAACTCGCCGAGCTGTTTGGCATTACTCCGCTGCTGTCACGCCGTTTCAAATACCTTTCAACCGGCGAAACACGCAAAACGCTGCTGTGCCGCGCGCTGATGCCACAACCCGATTTACTGATCCTGGACGAGCCGTTCGACGGGCTGGACGTGAATTCGCGTGCCCAGTTGGCTGCACTGCTGAGCGACCTTTCTGGGCATGGCTATACCCTGGTCCTGGTGCTCAATCGCTTTGACGAAGTGCCGGACTTTATCCGCCAGGTTGGCGTATTGGCAGATTGCACGCTGGCAAGCCAAGGGATACGCGAACAGGTCATGGCCGACGCGTTGGTCGCACAATTGGCGCACAGTGAAAATCTTGATGGCCTGGCACTGCCAGAAACGGAAGATCCAACCCAAACAACCACGTTACCGGCGGATCAACCGTTAATTGTCCTGCGCGACGGCATTGTCAGTTACGACGACAGACCGATCCTTAACCACCTCGACTGGCAGGTTAACCCCAAGGAGCACTGGCAGATCGTTGGTCCGAACGGTGCGGGAAAATCCACCCTGCTCAGCCTGATCACTGGCGATCATCCTCAAGGCTACAGCAACGATCTCACGTTGTTTGGTCGCCGTCGCGGTAGCGGAGAAACCATCTGGGATATCAAACGCCACATCGGTTACGTCAGCAGTAGCCTGCACCTGGACTACCGTGTCAGCACCAACGTCCGCAACGTGATCCTGTCCGGTTTCTTCGATTCGATTGGTATTTACCAAGCGGTATCCGATCGCCAACGGCAGTTGGCCGATCAATGGTTGGCGCTGCTGGGATTACAGGGAGAAGCGCCGTTTCATAGCCTGTCCTGGGGACAACAGCGATTAGCCCTGATCGCCCGCGCACTGGTCAAGCACCCGACGCTGCTGATCCTCGATGAACCACTTCAAGGGTTGGATCCGCTCAATCGTCAGCTGGTACGCCGGTTTATCGACGTATTGATCGCCCAAGGTAGCACCCAGTTACTGTTTGTCTCTCACCATGCAGAGGACGCGCCGCAGAGCATTACTCACCGCCTGAGCTTTGTCCCTGACGCTGCAGGATATCGCTATCAGCACGATGCATTAGCCTAATCCCCGAGAATGATGCGGATGGGTGGCAAGGCCACTCATCCGATGACATATCCGGCAACACTTCCTCCGTAACACATCACATTTGGCCTTTTATCATAAGGGGTAAAGGATTCGTTTCTGGAGACACTATGTCCGCCGCACTGATTATTATCGATCTTATTGACGATCTGATTGGCCCCAAAGGCCGTGCGAATCACTGTCGTGAACAGGCAGTGGCGCAAAATCTGATTGCCAACACCAATGCCGCAGCGGCTTACGCCCGTGTGCGTAAAATCCCGGTGATTTGGGTACGCGTCGGTTTTGCCGACGACTATCACGATATTCCCGCCCACTCTCCTTTGTTCAACCACCTAAAACAGATAGGCGCGCTGCGTTTGAGTAGCCCCGGTTGCCAATGGGATAAGGATTTACAGGTGTTGCCGGCAGATATTGAGTTTGAAAAGCATGGCGTCTCCGCCTTTGCCGGTAACAATTTGTTAGCCTGGTTGCAGGAACATCATTGCCACCATCTTTTGCTGGGCGGCGTCAGCACGCCACTGGCAATAGAAAGTACCGCCAGACAGGCGCACGATGCCGGTTTTCAGATCACGGTCTTACAGGATTTGTGTGCAGCCCCCACCCTGGAAATCCACCAGCAGAGTCTGGACCTTTTGCAGAATTTGGCGGAAATTTCCCGGTCGTCAACCTGGATGAAAGGTTAATAGCAACATTTGCGCTACTGCCCCGACCTTTACTGTAACTTCACTGTGTTACTATCCGACTTAGCGCTCAATTCCGCCATAATCACACGCCGCAAAGGCACTGAGCGCCGTGTACATATTTTAAAGGGACATAGTTATGTGGGGCGTACTGGCTGCTTCGTTATTCTTTTTGCCATTTAACCGGCTGATTGCCTGGTCAATTTTGGCCGCTTCAGCAGGGATGGGGATGTACCATGGGGTGCTTACTCCGCTCAGCCTGGCATGCTTATTGGGCATCGTTGCTCTCGCGGGGCTAAGGCACCATTTCCGCGCGCAGCGTAATCTCAGTGTCCTGTTCGAAGTGCTGGTCGTTGCAAGTTGTGTGGCGCTGTTCCTGCATCTGGTGCCGGGCATCAATAACCAATTGATGATCGACGGTGAAAAAGCGGGCCCGTTAAGCGCGCCTTTTACGATGTACTACAACTTCGACAAAGCGCTGGTGCCATTCCTTCTATTTGCTTGTTTGCCAACGTTATTTAAACGCGACGAACCGGAGAAAAGCAGAGGGTCATTGTCCTGGATAGCGTTGATTATCAGCGTTCCGGTTCTACTGCTGATAGCCGTGGCACTTGGCGGCCTGAAGATCGAGCTGCATACCCCATCCTGGATCCTGCCGTTCGTCATGGCTAACCTGTTCTTTGTCTGCATGGCTGAAGAGGCATTATTCCGCGGTTATTTGCAGCAACGTCTTAGCCAATGGTTGGGTGCCTGGCCGGCATTGATTATTGCAGCCGTGATTTTTGGTGCCGCACATCTGGCTGGTGGCATGTTGATGGTGGCTTTCGCCACGCTGGCCGGATTGATATACGGTCTGGCATGGATGTGGAGTGGTCGCTTGTGGGTACCTATTTTGTTCCACTTTGGGCTTAATCTGACACATTTGTTGCTGTTCACTTACCCGCTCTATCAACATTCCTGACACCTTTTAGCCGGTAGGTACCTGCCTGCCGGCCGTCCTGGTGAAAACGTTATCACCCATGTACGAATTCTTGTTTCCTTCCTGATATTCCTCGGACTGCATCACCGGCACTCCTTGCCGGCACACCTTGTGTAAGCGATTCCATTTTTCGCGCTAGATCACCTTTTCCCTCCGAAAGACGTGCTATCTTTTTGCCCATAGCTATCCATTTATATGCATTACTGGGCCGTTAGCGGCAGATGAAAGCGATTACACCCAGCCGCATCGACCAAGAAAAGGAACCGTCATGACGGAATTTAACCCAATCGATCACCCCCATCGGCGCTATAACCCGCTGACTGGGCAATGGGTATTAGTTTCACCGCACCGCGCCAAACGGCCTTGGCAGGGCCAGCAGGAATCCGCGCAGCAAGAAACACTGCCGCAGCACGATCCGAACTGCTTCCTGTGCCCAGGAAATACCCGCGTGACCGGCGATAAAAACCCGGATTATAAAAATACCTTTGTGTTCACCAATGACTTTGCCGCATTGACGACTGACACCCCACTGGCACCGGAAAGTGCAGACCCTTTGATGCGCTGCCAGAGCGCACGTGGTACCAGCCGGGTGATTTGCTTCTCCCCCGACCACAGCAAAACGCTGCCGGAGTTGACGCTTCCGGCGCTGGAATGCGTGATCGCAACCTGGCAAGAACAGACCGCCGATCTGGGGCGCAGCTATCCGTGGGTCCAGGTATTTGAGAATAAAGGTGCAGCGATGGGGTGCTCCAATCCCCATCCGCATGGGCAAGTTTGGGCCAACAGTTTCCTGCCAAACGAAGTCGAGCATGAAGATCGCCTTCAGCGCGCCTATTTCCAACAACACCAATCCCCCATGCTACTGGATTACGTTCAACGCGAACTGGCCGACGGCAGCCGCACCGTAGTGGAAACCGAACACTGGCTGGCTGTGGTGCCCTACTGGGCCGCTTGGCCGTTTGAAACGCTGCTGTTGCCGAAGCAGAGCGTGCAGCGTATTACCGATCTCAGTACCGCACAGAGTGGCGATCTGGCCGTGGCACTGAAAAAGCTCACCAGCCGCTACGACAACCTGTTCCAGTGCTCCTTCCCATATTCCATGGGCTGGCACGGTGCGCCGTTCAATGATGCGGATAACCGCCACTGGCAATTGCATGCTCACTTCTATCCACCGCTGCTGCGTTCCGCCACGGTGCGTAAATTTATGGTGGGTTACGAAATGTTGGCGGAAACCCAACGTGATCTGACAGCAGAACAGGCCGCAGAGCGTCTGCGCGCCGTTAGTGATATTCATTACCGTGAAGCCGGAGTCCAATAATGAGTTTGAAAAATCTTACCCACTCCCTGTTCAGCGAACGTTTTGGTTACGCGCCAGAGCTGACTATTCAGGCCCCTGGCCGGGTGAACCTGATCGGCGAACACACTGACTATAACGACGGTTTTGTGCTGCCGTGCGCCATTGATTACCAGACAGTAATCGCCTGTGCCAAACGCAATGATCGTCAGATCCGGGTCATTGCCGCCGATTACGACAACCAACAGGATCAATTCTCGCTCGACGCGCCGATCGTGAGCCACCCGAGCCAGCGCTGGTCCGACTATGTGCGGGGAGTGATCAAACACCTGCAACAGCGCAACGCCGATTTTGGCGGTGCCGATCTGGTGATCTCCGGCAACGTGCCGCAGGGTGCCGGCCTAAGTTCCTCTGCCTCGCTGGAAGTTGCTGTAGGCCAGGCGATACAGGCTCTGTATCAATTACCGATGGATGGCGTGGCACTGGCACTGAATGGACAAGAGGCAGAAAACCAGTTTGTCGGCTGCAACTGCGGGATTATGGATCAATTGATTTCCGCACTCGGTGAGAAAGATCATGCTCTGTTGATCGATTGCCGTTCACTGGAGACACGGGCGGTATCCGTACCGGAAGATATTGCCGTGGTCATCATCAACTCCAATGTAAAACGCGGTTTGGTGGACAGCGAATACAACACCCGACGCCAGCAGTGTGAAGCCGCAGCGCGCTTCTTTGGCGTCAAGGCGCTACGCGATGTCAGCCCAGATCTGTTTTTCCCGATCCAACATGAACTGGATCCGATCGTCGCCAAACGAGCGCGCCACGTGATCAGTGAAAACGATCGTACGCTGGCCGCGGCTGATGCATTGGCCGCGGGCGATATGACATTGATGGGCCGACTCATGGCGGAATCTCACGCCTCTATGCGCGATGACTTTGAAATTACCGTGCCGCCAATCGACCGGTTGGTAGACATTGTCAAAGCCGTTATCGGCGACCAAGGCGGGGTGCGTATGACGGGTGGCGGCTTTGGCGGTTGTATTGTTGCCTTGATGCCACAGGCATTAGTTGCCCCCGTGCGCGAAGCAGTAGCCCGTGAATATCCATTACAAACCAATGGGCTGAAAGAAACCTTCTACGTTTGCAAAGCATCCGAGGGGGCTGGTACATGTTGAGCGACAACCAGGCGCTGGCACCTGACGGCCAGCCCTACCAATTAACCCAGTTGAAAAACGCAGCTGGGATGACGGTAACCCTGATGGACTGGGGCGCTACCTGGCTTTCTGCCGTCCTTCCGCTGAAATCAGGCAAAACCCGCGAACTGCTGCTGGGCTGCCAAACGCCGGCTGACTATCTGCTGCAAGCGGCCTATTTGGGAGCCACCGTCGGGCGCTACGCTAACCGTATCGCGACCGCGAGCCTGCAGATTGATGGCAAGCGGCATCCTCTGGATGCCAATCAAGGGGAACACCAGTTACACGGCGGGCCAGAGGGTTTCAACGCCCGCAGGTGGCGAATTATTGAGCAGAGTGAACGTCAGGTCAGTTACGCCCTCCATTCGCCAGACGGTGACCAAGGCTTCCCCGGTAATCTCGATGTCCAGGTGTGCTATCAGCTCACTGCCGATAACCGGCTGGAAATCAGTTATCAGGCGCAAACCGATAGCGCCTGTCCCGTTAACTTGACCAATCACGCCTACTTCAACCTGGACGGTGAGGGCACCGATGCGCGCCACCAGCGGTTGCAACTGTTTGCCGACCGCTATCTGCCGGTCGACAGTGATGGGATCCCCTGTGCTGCGCTTACACCGGTAGAAGGCAGTGGCATGGATTTCCGTCAACCAAAAACATTGCTGCAGGATTTTCTGCGCGACCGCGACCAACAACGTGTAAAGGGCTACGATCACGCCTTCCTGCTGCACCGCACATGCGCTGCGTTAGACAGCCCGGCTGCGCACCTGTGGTCGGCAGATGGCCAGGTGAAAATGAGTGTCTTCACCACTGCACCGGCATTGCAGCTCTACAGTGGCAACTATCTGGGCGGTACCCCAGCGCGTGACGGGGGCAGCTACGCAAATTACGCTGGCGTGGCTCTTGAAAGCGAGTTCTTACCGGACAGCCCGCACCATCCAGAATGGCCGCAGCCCAATTGCTGGCTGCAACCCGGCCAACGTTATCAAAGCGCCACCCATTATCAGTTTTATCCTATCTGACCCGCTACGCCCCTTGCCATGCGGCAAGGGGCCGTTTGTTATAAATACTTACCTTTTTACATCTCCCCCCTGCCGGCCGTTACCTTTCCTTATTCCAAACCTCGCACTAGAATCAGGCTACGGTGATAAGCACAACACCTTGTGCAACGTCACAATTTTCGGCCAGCCCGGCCGGTCAATAGCTGAAGGAACACCTATGCGTCTGATTACTGCACTTCCATTACTGGCAGGTTTACTGCTTAGCACCAATCTGATGGCGGCTGAAACGGCAACAAAAACACCTTCACCCGCCCAGGCCGCGCAGCAGAAACGCATGACCGATTGTAATCAACAGGCCTCTAGCAAAACGCTGAAAGGCGCGGACCGCTCCACCTTTATGAGCACCTGCCTAAAATCCGAAGGTACCGCTGCGACGAAAACGCTGACACCGCAGCAGCAGAAAATGAAAACCTGTAACGCCGATGCCAAGACCAAAAGTCTGAAAGGCGACGAACGTAAAACCTTTATGAGTAATTGCCTGAAAAAATCGGCCTGATTCCCCTGCTCTTGCCGCACGGCTGAATTCCCTTTAGCCGTGCGACTTTCCCTTTCGGCGCCCGCCTGAACGATTCAGCTTTTCCTCAGCACAGCACTTACTTTGCGGCAAGAAATTGGCTATGGTTAAACACTATCGATTGCCGAGCCACTGGCCGCGGCAATATAATGATTTTCGTTATCATTGAAATGTCAGATTATTAAGGAGTTAAGCTATGGCTGTAACTAAGCTGGTTCTGGTGCGTCACGGCGAAAGCCAGTGGAACAACGAAAACCGCTTCACCGGTTGGTATGATGTTGATTTGTCAGACAAAGGCCGTACCGAAGCAAAAGCAGCAGGCAAGCTGTTGAAAGATGAAGGTTTCTCCTTTGACTTTGCTTACACCTCCGTACTGAAGCGTGCAATCCACACCCTGTGGAACATTCTGGACGAACTGGATCAGGCTTGGCTGCCGACGGAGAAATCCTGGAAGCTGAACGAGCGTCACTACGGTGCGCTGCAGGGTCTGAACAAGGCTGAAACCGCAGAAAAATACGGTGATGAGCAGGTTAAGCAATGGCGTCGCGGTTTTGCCGTCACCCCACCAGAGCTGACCAAAGATGATGAGCGTTACCCGGGCCACGACCCACGTTACTCTGCGCTGACCGAAAAAGAGCTGCCACTGACTGAAAGCCTGGCCCTGACTATCGATCGCGTGATCCCGTACTGGGACGAAGAAATTCTGCCACGTATCAAAAGCGGTGAGCGCGTTATCGTTGCGGCACACGGTAACTCCCTGCGTGCACTGGTGAAATACCTGGATAACCTGAGCGAAGACGAGATCCTCGAACTGAACATCCCAACCGGCGTGCCGTTGGTGTATGAGTTTGACGAGAACTTCAAGCCGATCAAACGTTACTATCTGGGCAATGCCGACGAGATCGCTGCTAAAGCGGCCGCCGTGGCAAACCAGGGTAAAGCGAAGTAATTTTCGCCCGTTGATCTAAAAAGCCCCCGGTTTTGGCCGGGGGCTTTTTTTATGGCGCAAAGCGAGCTTTATTTGGCGCGTCGCGCTTTCACGGCTTGCGCGAGTTCGCGCAATACCGTCTCGGTATCCGCCCAGCCGATGCAAGCATCGGTGACGCTTTTGCCGTAAACCAGCGGCTCGCCGCTTTCCAGGTTCTGATTACCTTCCACCAGATGGCTTTCGATCATCACACCCATGATCGCCTTTTCACCCCCGGCGATCTGCCCACAAACGTCGGCATTCACGTCCAACTGCTTCTTGAACTGCTTGCTGCTATTCGCGTGGCTGAAATCGATCATCACCTGTGCAGGCAGACCCGCTTTGACCAGGCCTTCTTTGACTTCTTTCACATGTGAAGCGCTGTAGTTCGGTTCTTTGCCGCCACGCAAAATGATGTGGCAATCGCCGTTACCGCTGGTATTCACAATCGCCGAATGGCCCCACTTGGTGACCGACAGGAAACAGTGCGGTGCGCTGGCAGCATTGATGGCGTCAATCGCGACCTTGATGGTGCCGTCAGTACCGTTCTTGAAGCCAACCGGG
Organism: Serratia sp. CoH_134_PS_4; assembly: GCF_058190535.1. Classification (NCBI taxonomy): domain Bacteria; kingdom Pseudomonadati; phylum Pseudomonadota; class Gammaproteobacteria; order Enterobacterales; family Yersiniaceae; genus Serratia; species Serratia sp. CoH_134_PS_4. Next base: position 8,214 of record NZ_JBXWKI010000008.1, on the reverse strand, counting down.
CAAGACAGGCCGGAAGACAGCTCGCGGTGTACCTGGGATTCTGTAGTGCGTGCGCCGATCGCGCCCCAGCTCATCAGATCCGCCAGATACTGCGGGGTGATCATGTCGAGGAATTCGCCAGCTGCCGGCAGACCGCTGTCGTTGATATCCAGCAACAGTTTGCGTGCCAGACGCAGACCGTCGTTGATCTGGAAGCTGTTATCCATTTGTGGATCGTTGATCAGGCCTTTCCAGCCCACGGTGGTGCGCGGTTTTTCAAAATAAACACGCATCACGACTTCCAGCTCGCCACTCAGCTCCTGACGCAGTGACAGCAAGCGGCCCGCATATTCTTTGGCCGCTTTGGTATCGTGAATAGAGCAAGGACCGATGACAACCAGCAAGCGATCGTCACTACCACGAAGGATCTGATGAATAGCATTGCGTGCCTTGGACACCGTCTCTGCTGCGCGTTCAGTCGCCGGAAACTTTTCTAACAGGGCCACCGGTGGCAGGAGTTCCTTAATTTCTTTAATGCGTAAATCGTCGTTTTGGTAATTCATAACTTTTCCATTCGGTATCGAGAGGCGGTATTTCACAAAACGCATACCCTATGAATTTCAAGTTGCAGCTAGGCACCCAGTTCACTCATCCCCAGGCGCTTACTTAAGTAAGTCACTGGGGTGAGTGAGTGCAGGTAACAACGCTGCAACTTGAAAGGCGACGGGTATAGATCCCACCAATTTAGCCTGTGAGGGTAGCGCTGTAAATCACCTTTGCCGCCCGCAGAATGAACGGCCAAATTAACAGTAGATTGTGCTGTTTCATCAGGGGAGCGTAGTGGCTCCTTTTTCGTTATGCTAACAACCAGGATACAGTTACTCGAGCCAAACCATGCCCTCTCTGTTATTAGTTGATGACCACCCGGTGGTTCATGTCGCACTGGAAGCGGCGCTAATCAAATCGTCCCGCCCGTATCACCTGCAGGCGGTACAAGACGATGTCCAGGCGCTGAGCCAACTGGCCATTCGCGATTTTTCGTTGGTGATCCTCGATATTGGCCTGCCGCAGGTAGATGGCCTGCAGCTGTTGAAAAAAATCCGTCGTCGCTATCCACAGCAACCGGTCTTGATCTATACCGCACAGGAAGAAGACATTTATGCCCGTATGGCCTATGCAGCAGGTGCCAATGGGTTTGTCCATAAGGGCAGCCGACTCGAACAGCTGGTGCAAGCGATTGAAACTGTACTCGATGGTGCCCTGAGCTTTCCCGACACGGCAATGGCAGAAGAAACTCAGTCAGTGGAAGGGGCGCTGCTGACCCCAAAAGAGCTGCAGGTTCTCGGATTACTCAGCAAGGGACTGTCTAATCTGCAAATTGCCGACATGCTGAGCATCAGTAACAAAACCGTCAGCACCCACAAGAAGAATATTTTGCGCAAAACCGGTGCCAGCAACCTGCTGGAACTGGTAGCGGTATTTAAAGAGCTAACGCCATGATGCGTGGCGTTCTATTGTTGTTAGCCCTGCTGTTGTGTTTAGGTAAAACCGCGCAAGCGGGGCAACCGGTGCGCTACCAACTGGTCAGCAACCTGAGTATCCCTCCCGATATGCTGATCGCCAGTGAGAAAAACCCCTGGCGCGACGCCAGCCTGCGCATCGGGATCATCAGTGAAAACACCAGCCCCTATAACATCATTGTGGATGACGATTTTTACGGCCTGAACGCCGACTACCTCGGTTACATACAGCAGGTCACAGGCATCCACTTTCAAATCTACGGCTTTACCGATCTGGCACGCCTTGAGCAGGCATTACATAACGGCACTATCGATCTGGTGTACGGCATTCCGCAAAACGAAGCGCTGCATAATCTGAAAGTCTCTCAGCCTTATTACGTCAGTAACTTACGTGTACTGCGAGATCGCAGTAATGACCGTCAGGTGATGCTCAATTCCGCCAATGCACGGGTGGCGATCAGTACCTTAACCGATATGCAGGCCGGTAACGCGTTGAAAGCGATCTCCCCTCACGTACAGCGTTATGACAATAACTTGCAGGCGGTATATGCCTTACTGAACGGCAGCAGCGACTACTTTATTGCTGACGAAGCCAGCGCCAGCTTTATTATTGACCAATTGCAGCTCGGGCAGCTTTATCAGATCGAAAGTACCGTTAATCTCGGGAATTTGTCGTTCGTCTTTGCCGCCGCCAACCCGCAACTGATAGACACTCTCAATATTGCCATCGCCGATACCCCGATGGAGTTTATGAATGCCATTCAAAGCCGCTGGAGCAAAAAAATCCCCAGCTATCTCGACACTGGCAACGCCGATCTGACCCAAATGGAAAAAAGTTGGGTGGGAACCCACCCTACCGTTTATTACGCCGCCATTGAGAATAACTTTCCGTTCGCCTACCGCGGTGCCGGTGGGCAGCCGCGCGGCTACGCAATCGACATTTTGAATATCATTGCGCAGAACACCGGGCTGCGCTTTATGCCGCTTTGGGCACGTAATGCCGAGGAGGCGGACCAACTGGTGCAATCCGGTCAGGCCAGTTTCCGAACGGCACTGCCATTAGCCCGTGGCGTTAAAGCGCGCTACAGCGCCAGCATGCCAATCCACCGCTCGCTGTGGGGGGTTTACATTGGCCAACACACCAACGGCATTTCCACCTGGAGCGATCTGGCCGGCAAGCGTATCGGGGTGTTGCAGGGGGACCTGGCTCAAGGGCTTGTTCCCCCCGATGAAGAGCTGATCCGTTTTACCGACAGCAAAACCCTGTATGACGCGTTGGCCAACGGCCAAATAGATGCGCTGGTAGATAATGTGATCTCAGCAAACTTTGTCGCCCTGTCACGCTATTCTGGTGCGATAAAACTGGCGTTTGCCGCCAATAACATTGCCTACCCAGTGGCCTTCGGTGTACGTCAGGATCAGCCGTTGCTGTTAGCTATCCTCGATAAAAATCTGATGCAGATCCCGTCAGAAACGCTGCAATCATTACGCGATGAATGGATTGTCGATCGCAGCAACTTGATTGATGCCGTGAACGAAAACCGTATGCAGCCACAAACCACCTGGCTTTTAGCGCTGCTGGCAGCAGCAATCTTGCTGTTGCTGGGGCTGACACTTCGCCGCTTTGTGCTTCAACGACGAGAAAAGCGCGAGCGTGAAGTGCTCGAGCAGGCACGCCGACATGCTGAAGCGGAAAATCGCATGAAAAGCAAATTTTTGGCTACCGTCAGCCATGAACTGCGCACGCCAATGCACGCTATTCTCGGCTTGCTGGAGCTGGAGCTAAAGCGCCAGCCAGCCCCTGAGGGATTACCGGTCATTTACAGCTCAGCGTCATCGTTACTCAACTTACTCAATGACTTGCAGGATCACGCAAGGTTGGAAACCGGCTCGCTGACATTAGTGCCCAAAGCTGTGACGCTGCGCCCCTGGATTGACCACATCAGCGCCCTGTATCAACCACTGATTGGCGAACGCCCGATGAGATTCAGTGTGAATGCGGCCGACAACCTACCCACCGCCGTTCTTGTTGATGGTGAGCGTTTACTTCAGGTAGCTAACAATCTGATAAATAATGCGATTAAATTCACCCCCCGCGGCACTATTCAGGTGAATATCGATTGGCACGCGTCCGCCGCGCCTCAGGGGGACCTGTGCCTGACGGTGGCCGACAGCGGCTGCGGTATCGCCGCCGACGAGATAGACAAGCTGTTCCAACCCTTTTACCGCGCGCGCAGTGCACAGCGCGTATCCGTGCAGGGTACCGGGCTGGGTCTGTCTATCTGCAAGGAAATCGTCGAGCAAATGGGTGGCCATATTGCGCTACATTCACAACCCAGCGTGGGCACCCAGGTTTATGTTAGGGTGCCAGTGACTCGGATCGCGGCTGATCGGGCAACCCACCCGGCTGACAAAACGTTCAATTTACCGTCGCCAACCCTACGCGTGGCACTGATCGACGATCATCCCACCAATCTGTTGCTGATGGAGCGGCAATTACGCCACTTCGGGCTACGACCAACCCTGTTCGAACAGGGCTATACACTGCTGAAAGCCCACCGCCAGCATCCGTTTGACCTGCTGTTTATTGATTACAATATGCCGCGCCCGGACGGCCTGACACTGGCACGATTGATACGCCGGGACGAACAACGCCACCACCTTCCCGCCTGCCAAATTATTCTGTGCTCGGCAGATGTGCAGGAATTTACTCGCATCCCATCAGGACGGGTGGCGATCGATCGGTTTTTAACCAAACCTATTTCGCTGTCGGCTATCGCTCAAGTATTACCGCAGCAGCCGCAGGTGACAGAGCAACAGTTAGTCCTCACTGACCTACAACAGACTCTGATCGAGATGGCGGGTAATGATCACGCGATGCTCCAACGTCTGGCGACAACACTGCTGGCAACGTTACAGCAAGACCGACAACGGCTTGAAAAGGCGCGGCAGAGCCAAGATTTATCAGCATTGGGGCAAAGCGCACATCGTATTAAGGGCAGCCTGTTGATGCTGCAACTGCCGGCAGCAGCAAACCTGTGCCAGCACCTGGTAGAAAGTGGCCGTGAAGGAACATTAAATCAGGCCGCCTATACTGAATTAAGTGTGTTAGTGGAACAGATACTGATAGAACTGGCGGGTCTGGTCAGCACTGACAAGTCGTATTTCGCTATGCATAAGGATGAATAATGTCGGACGCCCCACATGTACACCAGCCAAAAGACAGTAATAGTAAACGCCTACTGACCGCTTTTTTAGTCACTGCGGTATTTATGGTCGCCGAAGTCGCCGGTGGGTTAATTTCCGGTTCACTGGCACTGCTGGCAGATGCCGGCCACATGCTCACCGACGCCGCAGCGCTATTGGTCGCGCTAATGGCGGTGCACTTCTCGCAACGTAAACCCAATGCACGCCACACTTTTGGTTATCTGCGCCTGACCACTCTGGCGGCTTTCCTCAACGCTGCCGCGTTGCTGGTGATTGTTGTATTCATCCTGTGGGAGGCCATACGGCGTTTCTTCGAACCACAGCCAGTGATGGGTACGCCAATGCTGATTATCGCCATAGCGGGGCTGCTGGCTAACCTGTTCGCCTTCTGGCTGCTACACCGTGGCAGTGAAGAGAAAAATATCAATGTACGCGCCGCTGCATTGCACGTGCTGGGGGATTTACTGGGATCCGTGGGTGCCATTGCGGCCGCCATTGTGATATTGACCACCGGCTGGACCCCAATCGACCCAATACTCTCGGTGTTGGTCTCCTGCCTGGTCATACGCAGCGCTTGGCGGCTGTTGAAAGAAAGCTTCCACGAGCTGTTGGAAGGCACACCGCAGGAGGTGGATATCAACAAGTTGCAAAAAGACCTGTGCCTGAATATTCCGGAAGTACGTAACATCCATCATGTGCACGTCTGGCAAATTGGTGAGCAGAAGCTCATGACACTGCATGCGCAGGTGATACCGCCAAACGATCACGATGGCCTGCTGTATCGCATCCAGGCTTACCTACTGGAGCACTACCGGATTGGCCATGTCACCATTCAGATGGAATACCGGCATTGTGATACGCCCGACTGCGGAATTAACCGCGCGCCCGAGCCAAGTGACCACTTACATTCTGGCTCCTATTCTCACCTGGGGCATCATCACTAAAACACGTAGGGCACCTAATAAGGTGCCCTAACAATTTATATGTGGAAGATTATGAGGCGGAAGATAAAGGCCGCGATTGGTTACTGCTCGCGCTCTTGATCCACAGCCAGGAGCCGTTCAGCGCAATCAGCGTCAGAATTACGTATTCCAGCGCCATGGCATAAACCCCCTGGTAGGCGAAAATCGCTACGCTAATCACGTCGATCACCACCCACAACAGCCAGTTCTCCACGTATTTGCGGGTCATCAAAATCATCGCCACGATTGACAACACCATCATGGTTGAGTCCCAGAACGGGAAGGCATCCGGCTGCAACTGCGGCATTTGCACGCTCAGACCCAGGCTCTGCATCACCGCGACCGCAATCTGCGTCAGCCAGGCAAACACAGGGTCAATATTGAACGTCATCAGGGCAATACCGATAATACACACGGCAGCCCACGCCAGCGCTTTCGGCAACGACAACCAACGGATTTTCAATTCAGCCTGGTTATCCTGAGTCTGACGGCTCCAGGCGTACCAACCGTAGATATTGGCAACAAAGAAGAAGAGCTGCAGCAGCAGGCTGGCGTAGAGCTGAATTTGGAAGAAGATCACCGCAAACAACGTGACGTTAATCAAACCAAACAGGTAGTTGATAATCTTCTCTTTGCTGGCATACCAAATGCACAGCAAACCGAACAGGGTGCCAATGGCCTCAATCCAAGAAAGATCGTAGCCTCCGGCCCCCAACGGGATATGCACCAAAATATTGCTGGTACTGAAAAAGCTCATTTTATCATCCTTATTAAGCGGTTAATCTGCCCTCAGGCGTTCCCTTTTACCTGCATTTTTAATTGCGCAGCGAAATCCAGCATCCGGTTCAGTGGGATCAGGGCCTTCTGGCGTAGCGTAGCATCGACGTGTATCTCATGCAGTGCGCCACCTTGCTCCAGCCCATCAGCGATGGCCTTCAGGCCATTCATCGCCATCCACGGACAGTGTGCGCAGCTTCGGCAAGTGGCGCCTTCACCGGCAGTAGGCGCTTCGAATAATTCTTTGTCCGGACAGGCTTGTTGCATCTTATAGAAAATACCGCGGTCGGTGGCGACAATCAGCTGCGGATTAGGCAGCGTTTGTGCCGCCTGAATCAATTGGCTGGTTGAACCCACCGCATCTGCCAGATCAACCACTGCCTGAGGCGATTCGGGATGCACCAGTATCGCTGCGTCTGGGTACAAGGCCTTCATACGCATCAAGGCCTGGGTTTTAAACTCGTCATGGACGATACAAGCGCCCTGCCAGCAAAGAACATCGGCACCCGTCTGCTTTTGCACATAGTTACCCAGATGGCGATCCGGTGCCCAGATGATCTTTTCACCCAAGCTGTCGAGGTGCTCAATTAATTCAACAGCAATACTGGACGTCACGACCCAGTCGGCACGTGCTTTTACCGCCGCGGAGGTATTAGCGTAGACCACCACGGTACGATCCGGATGGCTATCACAAAAGGCATTGAACTCTTCTTCCGGGCAGCCAAGATCCAATGAGCATTCCGCATGTAACGTCGGCATCAGCACCTGCTTTTCCGGGCTGAGGATCTTGGCGGTTTCCCCCATAAAACGGACGCCGGCAACCAGCAGAGTCGACGCCGGGTGATTGCTGCCGAATCGTGCCATCTCCAGCGAATCCGCCACGCAGCCGCCCGTTTCTTCAGCCAACGCCTGGATTTCCGGATCGGTATAATAATGGGCTACCATCACCGCATTACGTTGCTTGAGCAGCGTTTTAATTTTCTCGCGATAAAACGCCTTCTGCGCAACATCCAGCGGCACGGGTTTAGGCGGGAACGGATACACCGCCGCGTTCACATCAAACATTTCACTCATCGCTACAATCTCTGTGCTAGGCTGGGTGTCTGCCGCAAGGGTGCTCCCCCTACTACAACCCATTCGTTTTATATACTAAACAAAATACCTAAAATAGCGCGAAAAGTCCGCTGATATTTTTGCGTTTACGCTAGTTGTGTTTAATACATTAAAAATATTGGGATAATGAAGTTCAAAAGAGAGCCGTGCGGGGGTCTAAAAGGGATTAATCAGCGCAAAGGGGCGGGATTGATTCAGCCTTATGGCCTCACCCTTCGGGCAACGCTGCGCGTTGTCGTATCGCTGCGCGATGCTCGAACCTGAACGCAGGTTACTCGTCTCTTTCAGAGACTCGCCCTTCGGGCCAGCGCAAGCGCTGTTCAAAAGCGTATACGCTTTTGTCTCACCACAGGATTCGTGCGTTATGCGATATTCGAGTTTGGGAAAAGTGCTGAAGTACTTTGAGAAATGGTGGGTCGTGCGGGATTGATTCGGCCGTTGGCCTCACCCTTCGGGCAACGCTACGCGTTGTCGTATCGCTGCGCGATGCTCGAACCTGAACGCAGGGTCTCACCCACACGATTCGTGCTTTATGCCAATCAAGATTTTTAATAATAAGGGGAGGTATTTCTTTAAGAATGGTGGGTCGTGCGGGATTCGAACCTGCGACCAATTGATTAAAAGTCAACTGCTCTACCAACTGAGCTAACGACCCA